>CALMOR010000100.1 GCA_937872165.1 uncultured Burkholderiales bacterium
TCGGCGATGCCGTCGGCGAGACACCCCTCGATGGTGGCGAGGTCGCGGATGCCGCCGCCGAGCTGCACCGGGACGCTGCCGCCGACCGCGTCGATGATGGCCTTCACCGCGGACTCGTTCTTCGGGCGGCCGGCGACCGCGCCGTTGAGGTCGACCAGATGCAGGCGCCGCGCGCCCTGCTCGACCCAGTGGCGGGCCATCGCAGCGGGGTCTTCGGAGAACACGGTCGCGTCGTTCAGATCGCCCTGCTTGAGACGGACGCAATGTCCGTCCTTCAGGTCGATCGCGGGGATCAGCAGCATGGAGGCAGGCAACGCAATGAGGAGGAACCGGCGCGGGGTCGACCGGGGAGTGCGCACAACGAACCCGTGACGGGAACGACAGGCATCACGGGCTTACGGGTTCCATGCGACGAAGTTCCGATAAAGCGCGAGTCCGGCGGCGGCGCTTTTTTCCGGGTGGAATTGCGTGGCGAAAATATTATCCCGCGCGATGGCCGCGGTAAAGCGCTCTCCGTAGACGCTGGTCCCGGCGCGCTGACGGTCGTCGACGAGCCGCACATGGTAGCTGTGCACGAAGTAGAACCAGCTTTCGTCCGGGATGCCGCACCACATCGGATGCGGCTCGCGACCTTCGTCGGCCTGCCGCACGCGGTTCCATCCCATGTGCGGGACCTTCAGCGGCCGACCGTCTTCCTCCTGGCCGGCACGAGGATCGAAGCGCACGCAGTGGCCGGTGATCAGGCCGAGGCCGGGCGTGACGCCGCCGTCGGGACTCTCGTCGCTCGCATCGGCCAGCATCTGCTCGCCGATGCACACGCCGAGCAGCGGCTTCGTCGCCGCGCAGCGCATCAGCGTGTCGACCAGACCGGTCTCATGCAGATGACGCATGCAGTCGCGCATGGCGCCCTGGCCGGGCAATACGACGCGGTCCGCGGTCCGCAGGTCGGCCGCGTTCGCGGAAACGCGCACGTCGGCCTCGGGCGCCGCGTGACGCAGGGCCTGCGCGACGCTGCGCACGTTGCCCATGCCGTAATCGACGATGACGATGGAGGACATGTGGAAGGACGACGCGAGCGGGCGTCGTCCAGCGATCAGCGGATCAGAGACTGCCCTTCGTGCTCGGGATGGTCCCGCCCATGCGGGCGTCGCGCTCGGCCGCCATGCGGAAGGCGCGACCGAAGGCCTTGAAGACCGTCTCGCATTGATGGTGGGCGTTCTCGCCGCGCAGGTTGTCGACGTGCAGCGTGACCTGGGCGTGATTGACGAAGCCCTGGAAGAATTCGTGCGCGAGGTCGACGTCGAAGCTGCCGATCATCGCGCGCGTGAACGGCACGTGCCAGACCAGCTCGGGCCGGCCCGAGAAGTCGATCACGACGCGCGACAGCGCTTCGTCGAGCGGCACGTAGGCGTGGCCGTAGCGGCGCACGCCCTTCTTGTCGCCGATCGCGCGGGCGACCGCCTGTCCGAGCGTGATGCCGATGTCCTCCACCGTGTGATGCGCGTCGATGTGGAGGTCGCCCTTCGCCTCGACCTCGAGATCGACGAGACCGTGACGTGCGATCTGGTCGAGCATGTGGTCGAGGAAGGCGACGCCGGTCGCGAGCTTCGCGTGGCCTTCGCCGTCGAGGTCGACGGTCACCGTGATCTGCGTCTCGGCGGTGTTGCGGGCGATGGTGGCGCGACGGGCGAGGACCCCGGGCGCGAGGGCGGCATTCACGATGCGGCGTTCATGGGCAGGATTTCTCGAAGTGCCGAGGCGAGCGCTTCGAGGAAGATCGCGTTCTCTTCGGGCGTCGAGACCGTAACACGCAGGGCATTGGCGCACAACGGATGCCCGTGCGACAGGTCCTTGATCAGCACCCGCCGGCGCTTGAGCCCTTCGAACACCCGCGTCGCGGCGTCGGGCCGGGCGCTGTCGACGCGGAACAGGACGAAGTTCGCGTCGGAGGGAAAGGCCGTGATCGACGGCAGCGTGGCCAACGATCGTTGCAGCCGGGCGCGCTCGGCGCGCAGCTGCCCCGCCTGACGGTCGAGGACGTCGTGATGGGCGAGCGCGAACTCCACCGCGCACTGCGTGAAGACGTTGATGTTGTACGGCGGCCTGACCTTGTCGATCTCGGCCAGCCAGCCGCGGGACCCGCACAGATAACCGAGGCGCGCGCCGGCGAGGCCGCTCTTGCTGACGGTACGCAGCACGAGCAGGTTGCCGTGACGCGCGAGGTCGGCGACGAAGCTGTCCGACGCGAACGCGGCATAGGCCTCGTCGATCACGACCAGCGTGTCGGTCGCGCGCGCCGCGTCGATCACGTCCTCGACATGGCGCCGGTCGAAGAGGTTGCCGGTCGGGTTGTTCGGGTAGGCGATGAACGCCACCGCGGGACGATGCGCGCGCAGCGCCTCGACGGTCGCGTCGCGGTCGAGCGAGAAGTCGTCGCGAAGCGGCACCCCGACGTGGCTCAGCCGCGCGATCTTCGCGGACAGCTCGAACATCGCGAAGCCCGGCACCATCGAAAGCACGCTGCCGCCGTCGCGGGCCGCGGCCGCGTACACGAGCGAGATCAACTCGTCGGAGCCGTTGCCGAGCAGGACGTCGTGGCCGGCCGGCAGGCGCGTCACGTCGCGCAGCCGCGCGCGCAACGCGTCGGCGCGCGGCGACGGATAACGGTTCAGCGCGAGCGCCGCGAGACGCTCGCCGAGGCTCGCCCGCAGGTCGTCGGGCAGCGCGTAGGGGTTCTCCATCGCGTCGAGCTTGACGAAGCCGCCCGCGTCGGCCACGGCATACGCGTGCATCGCGCGCACGTCGTCGCGGATCACGCGTTCGATCAGCGGGTTCGGCCGCTCGACCTCGTCGTCGACGCGCTTCATCCGTCGAAGCGGAAGGCGGCCGAGCGGGCATGCGCGTCGAGTCCTTCGCCGCGGGCCAGCGTGACCGCGATCGCGCCCAGCGTGCGCGAGCCGGCGCGGCTGACCGCGATCACCGACGAGCGCTTCTGGAAATCGTACACGCCTAGCGGCGACGAGAAGCGCGCGGTGCGCGCGGTGGGCAGCACGTGATTGGGTCCGGCGCAGTAGTCGCCGAGCGCCTCCGACGAATGGATGCCCATGAAGATCGCGCCCGCATGGCGAATCCTCGGCAGCAGCGCGTCGGGGTCCGCGACCGACAGCTCGAGGTGCTCGGGCGCAATGCGGTTGACGATGTCGCACGCCTCTTCGAGGTCGCGGACCTCGATCAGCGCGCAGCGGTCGCGCATCGACGCGGTGACGATGTCGACCCGCGGCAGCGTCGGCAGCAGCGTCGCGATGGCGGCTGCGACCGCGTCGATGTAGGCCGCTTCCGGACACAGCAGGATCGCCTGCGCGACCTCGTCGTGCTCGGCCTGCGAGAAGAGGTCCATCGCGACCCACTCCGCGCGCGCGCTGCCGTCGGCCACGACGAGGATCTCCGACGGGCCCGCGATCATGTCGATGCCGACCGTGCCGAACACGCGTCGCTTCGCCGCGGCCACGTACGCGTTGCCCGGCCCGACGATCTTGTCGACGGCGGGGACGGTGTCGGTGCCGTACGCGAGCGCGCCGATCGCCTGCGCGCCGCCGATCGCGAACACCCGGTCGACGCCCGCGATCGCCGCGGCGCCGAGGACCATCGCGTTGCGGATGCCATCTGGCGTCGGCGTGACCATCACGACCTCGCAGACGCCAGCGACCTTGGCCGGGATCGCATTCATCAGCACCGACGACGGATACGCGGCGAGGCCGCCGGGCACGTAGAGGCCGACGCGATCGAGCGGCGTCACGCGCTGGCCGAGCCGCGTGCCGTCGGCGTCGGCGATCGACCACGACTCGGCACGCTGATGATCGTGGAAGCGGCGCACGCGTTCGGCGGCGGCTTCGAGCGCGGCGCGCTGTTCGGCGGGCAACGCGTCGCGTGCGGCGTCGAGTTCGGCACGCGGGACCTCTAGGTCGGCCGCGGCCTTCACGTCGACGCGATCGAAGCGACGGGTGTATTCGACGAGGGCCTCGTCGCCGCGACGACGCACGTCGAGCAGGATCGCGGCGGCGGCCCGGTCCACCGCCGAGTCGTCGTCGGTGTCGAAGCGCAGCAGCGCGCCGAGCTCGGCATCGAACGTGGCCGATGTCGACGACAGCCTGCGCACGATGCTCACGCGGCCGCCCTCGCCGGACCGGCGATCGCGCGTTCGAGCGCCGCGATCAACGGCGCGATGGCCTCGCGCTTCAGCTTCATCGCGGCCTGGTTGACGATCAGCCGCGACGTGATCGGCATGATCGTCTCGACCTCGACGAGATCGTTGGCGGCCAGCGTGGCGCCCGACGACACGAGGTCGACGATCGCATCGGCGAGGCCGACCAGCGGCCCGAGCTCCATCGATCCGTAGAGCTTGATGAGGTCGACGTGGACGCCCTTCATGTCGAAGTGCTCGCGCGCGGTGCGGACGTACTTGGTCGCGATCGACAGCCGCGCGCCCTGGCGGATCGCATGGGCGTAGTCGAAGCCGCGGGGCGCGGCGACCGACAGGCGGCAGCGCGCGATGCGCAGGTCGAGCGGTTGATAGAGTCCCCCGCCGCCCGCGCCGTCGCCGTGTTCGAGCAGCACGTCCTTGCCCGCGACGCCGAGGTCGGCCGCGCCGTATTCGACATAGGTCGGCACGTCCGACGCGCGGACGACGATGATGCGCAGGCCCGGGTCCGAGGTCGACAGGATCAGCTTCCGCGACGTCTCGGGGTCCTCCGCGACGGCGACGCCGGCCGCGGCCAGCAGCGGCAGGGTCTCGCCGATGATGCGGCCCTTCGAGAGCGCGAGCGTCAGCACGACGGTCGACCCGCGACGCGACGGATGGTCGCGCCGAGCGCCGTGAGCTTGGTCTCCATCGACTGGTAGCCGCGGTCGAGGTGGTAGATGCGGTCGATGGTGGTGTCGCCGTCCGCGACCAGCGCCGCGATCACGAGCCCGGCCGACGCCCGCAGGTCGGTCGCCATCACGTTCGCGCCCGACAGGCGCGGCACGCCCTTGACGATCGCGGTGTTGCCTTCGATCTCGATCGACGCGCCGAGTCGGGACAGTTCCTGCACGTGCATGAAGCGGTTCTCGAAGATGGTCTCGGTGATGCGGTTGGTGCCGCTCGCGACGCAGTCGAGCGCCATGAACTGCGCCTGCATGTCGGTGGGGAAGGCCGGGTATTCCGAGGTCCGCACGTTGGCGCCGACCAGCGCGTGGCCGTTGGCCCGCACGCGGATCGAATCGTGGTCGCAGTCGAGCGTGACGCCCGCCTCGCGCAGCTTGTCGAGCACCGCGTCGAGCGTGCGCGGCCGCGCACCCCGCACGACCACCTCGCCGCCGTGACGCGACACGGTCGCCGCCGCCGCGCAGAGGAAGGTGCCGGTCTCGATGCGGTCCGGCATCACCGCGTGGCTCGCACCGTGCAGGGTCTCGATCCCTTCGACGACGATGCGGTCGGTCCCGGCGCCCGCGACGCGCGCACCCATCGCGATCAGCACGTCGGCGAGGTCGACGATCTCGGGCTCGCGCGCGGCGTTCTCGATGACGGTCGTGCCTTCGGCCAGCGTCGCGGCCATCATCAGGTTCTCGGTGCCGGTGACGGTGACCATGTCGGTCACGATGCGGGCGCCCTTCAACCGTCCGCCGGCGCGCTCGACCTTCGCGAGCAGGTAGCCCTGCTCGATCGTGATGCTCGCGCCCATCGCCTGCAGGCCCTTGATGTGCTGGTCCACCGGACGCTGTCCGATCGCGCAGCCGCCGGGCAGCGACACGCGCGCCTCTCCGAAGCGGGCGAGCATCGGGCCGAGCACGAGGATCGACGCGCGCATCGTCTTGACCAGATCGTACGAAGCCTCGAGCGAAGCGATCGCGTCGGCCCGCAGGCGCACGCGCCCGTCGTCGCGTTCGACGGTCGTGCCCATGCGTTCGAGCAGCCTCAGCATCGTGCCGACGTCGTGCAAGGTCGGCAGGTTCGAGACCTCGAGCGTATCGGCCGTCAGCAGGCTCGCGGCGAGGATCGGCAGCGCCGCGTTCTTCGCGCCCGAGATCGCGACGGTGCCGTCGAGCCGCCGGCCGCCGCTGACGACGAGCTTATCCACGCGGGCCCGCTCCGTTCGCGGCCGAGAACTCGGCGGGTGTGAGCGTCTTGAACGACAGCGCGTGGATGGCCTCGCGCATGTGGTCGCCGAGCGCGGCGTAGATGATCTGATGCCGGGCCACGCGCGACTTGCCCTCGAACGCCGCCGCGACGATGGTCGCCTCGAAGTGCGCGCCGTCGTCGCCGCGCACGTCGAGCGTCGAGCAGTCGATGGCGGCCGCGATCAGGTCGCGTATCTGTTCCTTGGTCATCATGGCGATGCGGTCCCGCAGTGAAGGTTGAACCCGCCGGACGCGCGATGCGTCGTCGGTCGCGGCGGGACGGGCGACGATCAGTGTCGCGTCTTGTAGCCGCTCGCCAGCAGACGGAGCGCGATCGCCATCAGCACGAGGCAGGTCGTGCCGACGATCGCGAGGCTCGTCCACGGCGACACGTCGGACATTCCGAAGAAGCCGTAGCGGAAGCCGTCGATCATGTAGAAGAACGGGTTGGCGTGCGAGACGGCCTGCCAGAACGCCGGCAGCGAGTGCACCGAGTAGAACACGCCCGACAGGAAGGTCGCCGGCATGATCAGGAAGTTCTGGAACGCGGCCACCTGATCGAACTTCTCGGCCCACACGCCGGCGACGAGGCCGAGCGTGCCGAGCGTGGCCGTGGCGAGCACACCGAACGCGACGATCCACAGCGGCGCCGCGAACTCCGGTACCACGAACCACAGCGTCACGACCAGGACGCCGATGCCGACGACCATGCCGCGCACCATCGACGCGAGTACGTAGGCCGCGAACACCTCGCGATGCGACAGAGGCGTCAGCAGCACGAACACGAGGTTGCCGCTGATCTTCGACTGGATCAGCGACGACGTGCTGTTGGCGAACGAGTTCTGCAGCATCGACATCATCACGAGGCCGGGGATCAGGAAGGCGGTGTACGCGACGTGGCCGTAGACCCGCACGTGGTCTTCGAGCACGTGCGAGAAGATCATCAGGTACAGCACCGCCGTCAGGATCGGCGCACCGACGGTCTGGTAACCCACCTTCCAGAAGCGCAGCGACTCCTTGTAGAACAGCGTCCGGAAGCCGGTCATCGAACCGAGCACGGCGCCGTCGGGCGGTCGCGGATCGGACGCGTCCAGGGCCGAGCGGAGGATGCCGGCAGGCGTGCTCATCGCAGCGACACGGGCAGCGCGTCGCCGCGTGCACCGCTCATGATCTGCACGAACACGTCCTCGAGATCGGCCCGTTCGATGTTGACCTGGTCGACGACCGCACCGGCCGCACGACAGGCCGCGAGGATGGGCTCGACGTCGCTCGCCGCCGCGAGACGCAGCGCCACGCGCTCGGCGGCCATCGCGGTCTCGGGCTCCACCGCGCGATCGACCAGCCCTTCGGGCAGGCGGCCCTTCGCGAAGTGCAGGACGATCTGGGCCGCATCGAAGCGCGCGAGCAGCGAAGCGGTGGACTCGAGCGCGACGACCTTCCCGGCCTGCAGCATCGCGATGCGCTTGCACAGCGCCTGCGCCTCCTCGAGGTAGTGCGTCGTCAGCACGATCGTGTGCCCTTCGCGGTTGAGCCTGGCGACGAAGCGCCAAAGCGTCTGGCGCAGCTCGACGTCGACGCCCGCGGTGGGCTCGTCGAGCACGATGACCGGCGGCTTGTGGACCAGCGCCTGCGCGACCAGCACGCGTCGCTTCATGCCGCCCGACAACGCGCGCATGTTGACGTCGGCCTTCGTGGTGAGGTCGAGCTCGTGCATGATCTCGTCGATCCACGCGTCGTTGTTCGACAGCCCGAAGTAGCCGGACTGGATGCGCAGCGTCTCGCGGACGGTGAAGAACGGATCGAACACCAGCTCCTGCGGCACCACGCCGAGCAGCCGTCGGCTCGACCGGTAGTCGGTGACGACGTCGTGGCCCAGCACGCTGGCGCGACCCGCGTCGGCCCGTGTCAGGCCGCCGATGATCGAGATCAGCGTGGTCTTGCCCGCCCCGTTCGGACCGAGCAGCCCGAAGAAGTCGCCCCGTTCGATGCCGAAGCTCACGCCCGCGAGCGCCTGCAGCGCGCCGTAGCGCTTCTGCACGTTGTCGAGCTGGATGGCGGCCGGCATGAAAGGGAACGCGTCGGACGAGAAACGACCGGCGCCGGAAAACGGGAGGGCGCGATTATAGGCCGCGGTCAGCGGCCGCTGATCGCGGCAGCGCGCCTCACGGAGTGCCGCGGAGCAGGTCCTCGCCCCCGTCGAGCTGCGCGAGGCTGGGCAGCGACGCCGGCATTCCGCGCACGCGAAGCGCCTTGCCCGAGGCCTCCGCGCGACGCGTGCCCGCGAGCAGGACGGCCACCGCCGACGAATCGGAATGCCCGAGCGCCGCGAGCCCGATGTCGGTCTCGCCCGCATCGATCGCCCGCTCGAGGTCGGCGAGGCTGCTCGACGCGTTGCCCATCGTGATCGCCGACGCGAACGCGTACATCAGCCCTTGCGGGTGGCGAGCGCCTTGTTCTTGGCGGTCAGGCTCTTGATGAGTCCGTCGACGCCGCCGCGGCTGACCTCCTGCTGGAACGAATTGCGATAGTTCTCGACCAGCCATACGCCGAGCACGTTGACGTCGACGATCTTCCATTCCGGCCCCGTCTTCTCGAGCTTGTAGTTGAGCTGGATCGGCTCGCCGCCGCGCGGATTGATGATGCGCGTGTCGACCTGCACGACCGTGTCGCCGGCGTCCGCCCGGAACGGGCGGTACTCGACCTTCTGGTCGCTGACGTCCTTGAGCGCGCCCGAATACGTATAGATCAGCAATTGGCGGAACTCGTCGATGATCAGCTTCTGCTGGTCGGGCGACGCCTGCGACCAGTTGCGGCCGACCGCGTTGGCGGTCATCTTCTGGAAGTTGACGTAGGGCAGCACCTTGCTCTCGACCAGCGACTGGATCCTCGAGATGTTCCCGGACTTGATCTCGTTGTCGCTCTTGACCGTGGACAGCACGTCCTCGGTGACCTTCCTGACCAGCGCGTCGGGCGTCATCGACTGCGCCGCGGCCTGACCGGCCAGCGCGAACGCCGCCATCGCGATCAGCACGGCGACCGCGCCGCGCCACTTCCGGATACCCGGACCAACGTTCAGGGGGCTCGTCATCAACATCTCCATAGTTTTCGGACCAACGCGATTCGACTGTCTTCGATGACGTGGTCCCGGCTGCGTTCCCGGTCACGTGCGCGGCGATCGACGCCCATCCGAGCGATTGCGCCGACGGCGGGCCGCGTCTTCGGCCGGCCCCTCGCCGGCTTCACTTCGGGCTGGGGCCGCCTGTCGTGGGTTGCGTGCCGTCGCCTCCCTGGATGTCGACCGCGGGCGGCTCGCGTCCGTCGTTGACGAGACTGCGACGACGCGACAGGTAGGCATCGCGGACGAACACATAGGGATCGAGCGCCGCGTTGTCGATGAAGTTGGTGGTGTCGAGCGCCTGAGCGCGCTTGTCGACGAGACGCACGCCGTACGAGATGTTGCGCACCGGGATGTCGTTGATGTAGCGCATCGGATCGAGGTACGAATCGACCAGCAGCGCGGCGCCGTCGCGCACGGTGCTCGGCCCGAACAGCGGCAGCACGAGATACGGTCCGGACGGCACTCCCCAGCGGCCGAGCGTCTGGCCGAAGTCCTCGTTGTGCTTGTCGAAGCCCCACTTCGACGCGACGTCGAAGCAGCCGAGCACGCCGACCGTCGTGTTGACGCCGACGCGGCAGACGTCGGAGCCGCCCTCCTTGAACTTGCCCTGCAGGAAGTTGTTGAGCGAGGCCGGCACGTCGGCGATGTTGCCGAACACGTTCGACACGCACGAGCGGACCTGCACCGGCAGCACGTATTCGTAGCCCTGCGCGAGCGGCTTGAAGACGGCGCGGTCGACCTTGTCGTTGACGGTGTAGATCACGCGGTTGACCGGCTCGATCGGATCGGTCTCGCCGCTGGCCGTCCGGACCGAGTCGATCGCGGACCGCGTGGTCGCGCAACCGGTGACCAGCACGGTCGCGACGAGAAGGGATGTCAGTGCGGCACGACGTGTCGCGACCTTGAAGAGACCGGCGGTCATTGCTTGTCCTTTGAATCGGAACTGCCCTCGGCGGCCTTGTTGAAGAGAAACTGACTGATCAGGTTCTCGAGGACCACCGCGGACTGCGTGTTGGTGATGCGATCGTTGTTGGCAAGCATGGCCTGATCGCCACCGGCTTCCAGCCCCAGGTACTGCTCCCCCAGCAAACCGGAGGTCAGTATTTTGGCAGAAGAATCTTTCGGAAACTTGTACCGCGTTTCCAGATCGATGTCCGCCACCGCGTTGTACGTCTTGTCGTCGAAGCGGATCGAGGCCACGCGGCCCACCACGACGCCCGCGCTCTTGACCGGCGCACGCGGCTTCAGGCCGCCGATGTTGTCGAAGCGCGCGTTGACGCGATAGGTCGACGCGGTCGAGAACGACGCGAGGTTGCCGGCCTTGAGCGCGAGGAACAGCACGGCCGCGAGCCCCGCGACGACGAACAGTCCGACCCATACGTCGATGGTCCTTGATTGCATGGTCTTCCTTCCTGATCAGCTTGCGCTGAACATCAGCGCGGTGAGGACGAAGTCGAGACCGAGCACCGCGAGCGACGCCGCGACCACCGTCCGCGTCGTCGCTCGCGACACGCCTTCCGGCGTGGGACTCGCTTCGTAGCCGGTGCGCAGCGCGATGAACGTGACCGCGATGCCGAACACGATGCTCTTGATGACGCCGTTGCCGACGTCGCGCCACACGTCGACGCCGCCCTGCATCTGCGACCAGAACGCGCCCTCGTCGACGCCGATCAGCTGCACGCCGACGATGTAGCCGCCGATGATGCCGACGGCCGAGAACAGCGCCGCGAGGATCGGCATCGAGATCACGCCGGCGACGAAACGCGGCGCGACGACGCGCGCCAGCGGATCGACGGCCATCATCTCCATCGCGGACAACTGCTCGCCGGCCTTCATCAGGCCGATCTCGGCCGTCAGCGAGGTTCCCGCGCGGCCCGCGAACAGCAGGGCCGTGACGACCGGCCCGAGCTCGCGCACCAGCGACAGCGCGACCAGGAGGCCGAGCGCCTGCTCCGAGCCGTAGCGCTGCAGCGTGTAGTAGCCCTGCAGCCCGAGCACGAAGCCGACGAAGAGGCCCGACACGACGATGATGACGACCGAGTAGTTGCCGACGAAGTGGATCTGGTCGCGGACCAGGCGATAGCGCAGCAACGCCCTGAACGATCGCGCGAGGATCGCCACGAAGAAGCGGGCGGCGCTGCCCGCGCCTTCGACCCATGCGATGGTCCATGCACCGACCGACGCGATCGCGTTCATCGCGACGGTCGCAGACCGAGGTCCGATGCGTACGACGGAGCCGGGTAATGGAAAGGCACCGGGCCGTCGGGCGCGCCGTCGACGAACTGGCGCACGAACGGATCGGTCGAGCGGGCCAGATCGGCGGGCGTGCCTTCGGCCGCGACCTTGCCCGACGCGATGAAGTAGACGTAGTCGGCGATGGCGAGCGATTCGGACACGTCGTGCGTGACGAGCACCGACGTGGCGCCGAGCGCGTCGGTCAGCGAGCGGATCAGATTGGCCGTGACGCCGAGCGAGATCGGGTCGAGCCCGGCGAACGGCTCGTCGTAGAGGATCAGCTCGGGATCGAGAGCGACCGCGCGCGCGAGCGCGACGCGACGGGCCATGCCGCCCGAGATCTCGCGCGGCATCAACTCGTGCGCGCCGCGCAGGCCCACCGCGTTGAGCTTCATCAGCACGAGGTCGCGGATCAGTTCCTCGGACAGGTCGGTGTGCTCGCGCAGCGGGAAGGCCACGTTCTCGAACACGCTCATGTCGGTGAACAGCGCGCCGAACTGGAACAGCATGCCCATCCGTCGACGCACCGCGTACAGGTCGCGCTCGCCCAGTGCACCGACGTCCTGGCCGCCGACGCGGACGGCACCCGACTCCGCCTTCAACTGGCCGCCGATGAGACGCAGGATGGTCGTCTTGCCGGAGCCGGAGCCTCCCATCACCGCGATCACCCTGCCGCGACCGAACTGCATCGTCACGCCCGAGAGGATGGGTCGTGCGCCGTAGCGGAAGTGGAGGTCGGCGATATCGACCAGCGGGCCGTCCGTGACCGGAGTGGCGGCAGGCACGTTCATCAGGGGGAAGGGACAGGGGCAGGAATGGAACGCGCGATTATAGCGATGCACCTTCGCACTCGCCGACCGCGCATTGTCGGCCGGCCCCGGATTCGATTACTTGAGCTTCGGCGCGCGGCGTTCCGACAGCCGTTGTTCGGCGAGGGCCAGCGCCTCGTTCGAGCCGCGCAGCACGACGCCGTCGCCCGCCATCAGCCGCGCGTCGGGCGCGGGATCGACGCCGCGGATGCCGCGTCGCCGGATCGCCGTGACGGCCGCGCCGAGCCCGTCGATGCCGATCTCGGCGAGGCTGCGGCCGACGACATGGCTGTCGGACGGCACGGTGACCGAGCGCAGCCGCACACGCACGGCGTCGTCGGTGTCGCCGTGCTGGTCGTCGGCGCCGCGAAAGAGGCCCGACAGCATCTGATAGCGCGAGTCGCGCGCCTGCGAGAGTCGTTCGGCCACCCGCTCCACCGGTACGCCGAGCAGCACCAGCGCGTGGGACGCGAGCATCAGGCTGCCCTCGACGATCTCGGGGACCACCTCGGTGGCACCCGCCCGCTTGAGCCGGTCGAGGTCGCTGTCGTCGTGCGTGCGCACGATCACCGGCAGGTGCGGCGCGAGCTCGTGCGCGAAGTGCAGCGTCTTCTCGGCCGCACCGGTCTCGGCGTACGTGACGACGAGCGCGGCCGCGCGCTGGATGCCGGCCGCGGTCAGCGCCTCGCGTCGCGTCGCGTCGCCGTACACCACCGAGTCGCCGGCGGCCTGCGCGTCGCTGACGCGGTCCGGGTCGAGGTCGAGCGCGACGTAGGCGATGCTCTCCTGATCCAGCAGGCGCACCAGGTTCTGCGCGCTCCGTCCGTAGCCGCAGACGATCACGTGGCCGCGCTGCGCCATCGCGCGGCTCGCGATCTGCGTGAGCGCGAGCGACTGCAGCATCCATTCGTTGCGAGCGATGCGAAGCGCGATGCGCTCGCTGTACTGGATCAGGAACGGGGCCGACAGCATCGACAGCAGCATCGCGGCCAGCACGATCTGCAGCAGCAGCGGATCGAGCAGCTTCAGGTCGCCGGCCAGCGCGAGCAGCACGAAGCCGAACTCGCCGGCCTGCGCGAGGCCGAGGCCGGTGCGAATGGCCACGCCGAGGCTCGCCCCGAACAGCTTCGCGAGCCCGGTGATGAGCAGCAGCTTCAGCACCAGCGGCGCGACGAACAGCAGCAGTACCCATGCGAAGCTCGACACGACGACACCGACGTTGAGCAGCATGCCGATGGTGATGAAGAAGAGGCCGAGGAGCACGTCGCGGAACGGCGCGATGTCCTCCTCGACGCGATGGCGATACTCGGTCTCCGAGATCAGCATGCCGGCCACGAAGGCGCCGAGCGCGAGCGACAGGCCGGCGAGCTCGGTGATCCACGCGAGGCCGAGCGTGACCAGCAGCAGGTTCAGCATGAACAGTTCCTGCGAGCGGCGCCGCGCGACGACCGTGAACCAGCCGCGCATCAGCTTCTGCCCGAAGTACAGCAGCAGCGCGAGCACGCCGGCCGCCTTCGCGAGCGCGACGACGAGCGTCCGGACGAGCTCGCCGTCGGGCGACGCGAGCGCCGGCACGACGATCAGCAACGGGATGACCGCGAGGTCCTGGAACAGCAGCACGCCGACGATGCGTCGACCATGTTCGGACTCGAGCTCGATGCGTTCGGTCAGCATCTTGACGACGATCGCGGTCGACGACATCGCGAGCGAGCCGCCGAGCGCGAGCAGCGCGGCCCCGCCCGGAAGGCCGAACGCGGCCGGCATCCAGCGCGTCAGCGCGTAGCCGCCGACGACCGCGATCAGGATCGTCAGCGCGACCTGCGCGAAGCCGAAGCCGAAGACGATGCGCTTCATCGCGTACAGCTTCGGCAGGCTGAACTCGAGCCCGATCGAGAACATCAGGAACACGACGCCGAACTCGGCCAGGTGACGGATGCCCTCCGAGTCCGCCGCGAGCGCCAGCGCGTGTGGACCGATCGCGATGCCGACGACCAGATAGCCCAGCATCGGCGGCAGATGCAGGACGCGGAACAGCACCACGCCGATCACGGCCGCGAGCAGGAACAGCAGCGAGAGTTCGAGAGTGTTCAAGAAGGCTCGTCGACGGTGATCTTCATCGTCCGGTGGTGCTCGATCGACAGGTCGGCGGGCGGCCAAGCAAGCGACGTGCCGTGCAGGGTCGCCGCGGAGCTGCCTTGTATACTCGTCCGCATGCCAGCCCGCGCATCAGCCCGCTCCACGTCCAGCACGACCTCCATCCGCGACACGCGTCCCGCCTTGACCCGGAAGCCCCGCACGCCGAGAAGGGTGCCGCGCACTTTAACCGGGGAGAGCGCGCTCGATGCGGTGGCGGCCGCGGTCGCCGAAGAGTTGATGCCGGGAGCCGAGCCGGCCGCGGTCGCGCCCACGCTCGTCCTCGCTCGTCGCGTGCTCGGCATCGAAGCGGCCGCCATCCAGTCGCTCGCCGGTCGGCTGGACGACAGCTTCGCCCGCGCGATCGACCTGTTGATGGACTGCAAGGGACGCGTCGTCGTGTCCGGCGTCGGCAAGTCGGGGCACATCGCCCGCAAGACCGCGTCGACCTTCGCGTCGACCGGCACTCCGGCCTTCTTCGTGCACGCCGCCGAGGCGAGCCACGGTGACCTCGGCATGGTCACGGAGGCCGACTGCCTCGTCGCGTTCTCGTATTCGGGCGAGAGCTCGGAGCTGCTCGCGATCGTGCCGATCCTGAAGCGCCGCGGCGCCAAGCTGATCGCCATCACCGGGCATCCTTCGTCGACGCTCGCGTCGCTGGCCGACGTGCACCTCGACGCGCACGTCGACGCCGAAGCCTGTCCGCTCAATCTCGCCCCGACGGCCAGCACCACCGCCGCGCTCGCCCTCGGCGACGCGCTGGCGGTCGTGATGCTCGACCGGCGCGGCTTCGGCAGCGAAGACTTCGCACGCTCGCATCCGGGCGGCGCTCTCGGTCGACGCCTGCTCACCTACGTCCACGACGTCATGCGCACCGGCGACGCCGTACCGCGGGTCGGCGTCGACGCGTCGCTGCTGACGGCGCTGCTCGAGAGTTCCAGGAAGGGCATGGCGATGACCGCGGTCGTGGCCGCCGACGATCGCGTCGAAGGCATCTTCACCGACGGCGACCTGCGCCGGCTGATCGAGCGGACCCACGACTTCGCGGACGTACGCGTCGTCGACGTGATGCATCGCGCGCCGCGTGCCATCGGCCCGGACCGGCTCGCGGCCGAAGCGGCGGACCTGATGGAGGAGCATCGCATCAACCAGCTGCTGGTGGTCGACGCCGACGGCCGCCTGGTCGGCGCGCTGCACATCCACGACCTGACGCACGCGAAGGTCATCTGATGCGCGCATCTCAGACGCCCGCGGCCCTCCGTCGTCTTCCGAAGAGCGTCTTCGAACGCCTCTCCCGCATCGAGCTGATGGTCTTCGACGTCGACGGCGTGATGACCGACGGCAAGCTCCACTTCGGCGTCAACGGCGAAGCGTTGAAGGTCTTCAACGTGCTCGACGGCGCCGGCATCAAGGCCTTGTCCGCATCGGGCATCGTCGTCGCGGTCCTCTCCGGTCGCGAGTCGCCGATCACGCTGCGTCGTTGCGCGGAGCTCGGCATCCGGCACGTCGTGCAAGGCGTGGCCGACAAGGGCGCGGCCTTCGACGCGATGCGCCACGAGCTCGGCAAGACGGCCGACGTCTGCGGCTACATGGGCGACGACGAGATCGACGTGCCGGTGATGCGGCGCGTCGGCTTCGCGGCCACCGTGCCGAACGCGGCCGACGGCGTCGCCGAGTTCGCGCACTGGGTCAGTCGCCGTGAAGGCGGCGCGGGCGCGGTGCGGGAGGTGTGCGATCTGCTGACGATGACGCGCAGCATGACGGCGGAGCAAACGTCCCGTGCGTGAACGCGGCACGCTGCTCCTGTCCGTGGTGCTGATCGGCGGCCTCGCGGTCGGATCGTACTGGCTCGCGCAACAGGCACGGCTGTCGGACATCGTCACCCGCAAGGTCGGCCACGACATCGACTACACCGCGACAGACATCACGCTCACGCGCATGGACGACACCGGGCGGGCGCAGTACGTGATCGACGCGGCCGCGCTCGTCCACTACGTCGACGACGACACCGGCGAACTGACGCAGCCGCACATGGTGGGCGCGAAGCTCGATCGCCCCGAGATGCGCGTGCGCGCCGACCTCGGCAAGACCGTGGGCGAAGGCGAGGAGATCCGCCTCTTCGGTAACGTGGTGATGATCCGTCAGCCGTGGCGCGCTGCGCCCGAGATGGTCGCGAAGGGACCGTACATGCTCGCGTATCCGGAGCGCGAGGTGCTGAGCAGCGACCAGCCGATCGAAGTCACGCGCGGCGGTTCGCGGGTCAACGCGAACGGCATGCAATACGATAATGCGGACCGCAAGCTGAACCTCGACGGCGGCCCGTCCGGTCGCGTCCGCGAGGTCATCGAAGCGCGGACCGCGCACAAGGGCGCGGCGACCGTCTCCGCGGCCACCCCGACGAAATGAAAGCGATGCGTCCGTTCTCATCCCCGTTCGACCGCACGATCGGCGTCGCGCTCGCGCTCGTCGGCAGCGCCGGCTTTTTCCTCGCGTGCCCGCAAGCTTTCGCGGAACGTGCCGATAAGGACAAACCGGCGCTGATCGATGCTGCGAAGAGCAGCGCCGACGACCTCAACC
>CALMOR010000101.1:0-4202 GCA_937872165.1 uncultured Burkholderiales bacterium
GGACCCTCGTGTTCATGCAGTTCAATCGCGACGCGTCGGGCACGATGCACAGGCTGCCGAAGCCCTCGGTGGACACCGGGATGGGCCTCGAGCGGCTGTCGGCGGTGCTGCAGCGGGTGCACGGCAACTACGACATCGATCTCTTCCAGGCACTGATCGCGGCGGCCGCACGCGAGACCGGCACCGAGGACCTCGCCGACAACTCGCTGAAGGTCATCGCGGACCACATCCGCGCCTGTTCCTTCCTGATCGCCGACGGCGTCATCCCGAGCAACGAGGGTCGCGGCTACGTGCTCCGCCGCATCGTGCGGCGCGCGCTGCGTCACGGCCACAAGCTCGGGCAGGCGAAGCCGTTCTTCCATCGGCTCGTCGCCGACCTGGCCGGCGAGATGGGCACGGCCTATCCCGAACTCGTCGAGCGGGGAGCCCGCATCGAGAGCGTGTTGAAGCAGGAGGAGGAACGCTTCGGCGAGACGCTCGAGAACGGCATGAAGATCCTCGACGCCGAACTGTCGACCGTCGCGAAGGGCGGCTCGCTCGACGGCAGGGTCGCCTTCGCGCTCTACGACACCTACGGCTTTCCGGTCGACCTGACGGCCGACATCGCGCGCGAGCGCGAGGTCACCGTCGACATGGACGGCTTCGACGCGGCGATGGACGTGCAGCGCACGCAGGCGCGGGCCGCCGGCAGGTTCAAGGCGGCGGGCAACGTCGAGTACGGCGGCGCGAAGACGGAGTTCATCGGCTACGAACGTCTCGACGAACATGCGCGGGTCGTCGCGCTGTACGTGGCCGGCACGTCGGTCGAACGCATCGGACCCGACGACGATGCGGTCGTGGTGCTCGATCGCACGCCGTTCTACGCGGAGTCGGGCGGGCAGGTCGGCGATGCCGGGTCGCTGTCGAACGCGAGCGCGCACTACGACGTCGTCGACACGCTGAAGGTCCAGCCCGAGGTGTTCGGTCATCACGGGCGGCTGTCCCGCGGCGAGCTGAAGGTCGGCGACGACGTCGCGGCGGCCGTCGACGCGGAGCGCCGCGCCGCCACCATCCGCAACCACTCGGCCACGCACCTGATGCACAAGGCCTTGCGCGAAGTGCTCGGCACGCACGTCGCGCAGCGCGGCTCCCTGGTCGATGCCGACAAGACGCGCTTCGACTTCTCGCACGATGCGTCGATCACGGCCGAGCAGATCCGTCGCGTCGAGACGATCGTCAACAAGGAGGTGCTCGCCAACATCGCGACGCGCATCAACGTGCTGCCGTACGACGAGGCCGTGAAGAAGGGCGCGATGGCGCTCTTCGGCGAGAAGTACGGCGACGTCGTGCGCTCGCTCGAGATCGGCTCGTCGCACGAGCTGTGCGGCGGCACGCACGTGGCCCGCACCGGCGACATCGGGCTCTTCAAGATCGTCTCCGAAGGCGGCGTCGCGGCCGGTGTCCGACGCATCGAGGCGGTCACCGGCGAGAAGGCGCTGGCCTTCGTGCAGTCGCTCGACGCGCAGGTGCACGAGGCGGCGTCGGCACTGAAGTCGCAGCCCGACGAGCTCGCCAAGCGCATCGCGCAGATCCTCGACAACGTGAAGTCGCTCGAGCGCGAGCTGGGCCGGCTGAAGTCGAAGCTCGCGTCGTCGCAGGGCGACGACCTCGTGTCGCAGGCGATCGACGTCGCGGGCCGGTCGGGCAACGGGCTGCGCCTGCTCGCGACCCGTCTCGACGGCACCGACGTCAAGGCGTTGCGCGAGACCATGGACCAGTTGAAGGCCAAGCTGAAGAGCGCGGTCATCGTGCTGTCGACGGTGGACGCCGGTCGCGTCAACCTGATCGCCGGCGTGACGCCCGACCTCGTCGGTCGCGTGAAGGCGGGCGAGCTCGTCAACTTCGTCGCGCAGCAGGTGGGCGGCAAAGGGGGCGGCAAACCCGATACCGCGCAGGCCGGCGGCAGCGATCCCGCGAACCTCGGCAGCGCGCTCGCGTCGGTGCGCGGCTTCGTCGAGGAGCGCGTGTGATGCGTCGGCTGCTGTGGCTATCGATCGCGGCGATCGTGTCGTCGTCCGCGGCGTCGGCCGCCGACCCCGGCACCGCGATCGACGGCACCACCGCGGGCGGCGACCGGGTCCGCCTCTATCCCAACGGTCGCTGGGAATACGTCGAGCCGAAGAAGGCCGAGGCGCAGCGTCCCGCGGTCGAGGCCTACGACAAGGAGAAGTCGCTCGAGCAGGGCGGCATCCTCGGCTTCGGGCGGAAGATCAAGCCGGGCGATCCCGACTACAACCGCGGTTCGCTGGGCGGCAAGTCGCACTGATGGACGCGGCCACACGACCCGCGCGGCTCGCTTCCGACCGGCTGCGCATCCGCCACGTCGAGCCCGGGGACTTCGATGCGGTGGCCGTGTCGATGAGCACGCCGCGCGCCTTGGCGGGCACGCTGCAACTGCCGTGGAGCTCGCGAGAGCAGTGGCGAAAGCAGCTCGCCGACTACAAGCCGGAGTCGGCGCTGCTCGTCGCCGAGACACGCGGTTCGGTCGACGAGCCCTGGGAGATCGTCGCGACGGCGGGACTGCAGCCGACCGGTCCGTCGCCGCGCCGCCGCCACGCGATGGCCCTCGGCATGGCGGTCCGCGACGACTGGCAGGGCAGGGGCGTCGGGTCGGCGTTGATGGACGCGTTGATCGACCGCGCCGACAACTGGATGAACGTGCTGCGCCTCGAGCTCACGGTCTACGTCGACAACGAGGCCGCGCATAGCCTCTACCGACGGCACGGCTTCGTGATCGAAGGGACGCATCGCGCGTACGCGTTGCGCGACGGCGCCTATGTGGACGCGCACGCGATGGCGCGCCTGCATCCGCGGCCGCCGGTGCTGCCGCCGGCGACATGAGGACGGCCGCCCGCATCGCATGCCTCGTCGCCGCGCTGGCGTGCGGATCGATCGCCGGCTGCGCCGTCGTCGCGGTCGCCGATACCGCCGCGACGGTGGCCGTCAAGACGGTCGGTGTCGCCGCGGACGCGGCGGTGGGCACGGTGAAGATCGTCGGCAAGGGCGTGGGCAAGGCCGCCGATGCGGCGACCGGCGGCGACGGGGATCCGAAGTGACGACCTGGACCTACTGCCCCGAATGCGCGACGCCGCTCGAGTCGCGCGAGAGCGGAGGGCGCCTGCGTCCGGTCTGCCCGAACGGGCACTTCACGCGTTGGGACAACCCTCTGCCGGTGCTCGCGGCTCTGGTCGAGTACGAGGGCCGCATCCTGCTCGCCCGCAATGCCGCGTGGACCAACGGACTGTTCGCGCTGATCACGGGCTTCCTCGAGTCCGGCGAGACGCCCGAGCAGGGCATGGCGCGCGAGTTGAAGGAAGAGACCGACCTCGACGTCGAACGGATGACGCTGATCGGCGTCTACGAGTTCCTGCGGAAGAACGAAGTGATCATCGCCTATCATGTCGAGGCCGTCGGGACCATCGCCCTCAACGACGAGCTCGCGGAATTCAGACTCGTCGCACCGCACCGGCTTCGCCCATGGCGAGCCGGCACCGGCTACGCGATGGCCGACTGGATGCGGGCCCGGGGACTCGACGTCGAGTTCATCGATCTGCCCGCTCCGGCCACGCGGCCGCTGGCGACGGACGGAACCCTCACCTGACGAACGAACGCATGACGACCGAACCGACCATCGACGCCGAAGTGGACGCCCGCGGCCTCGCCTGCCCGCTGCCGATCCTGCGCGCGATGAAGCCCCTGTCCTCGATGGGCAGCGGCAAGCTGCTGCGGGTGCTCGCGACGGATCCGGGCTCGGTGCGCGACTTCCAGGCCTTCGCCCGGCAGACCGGCAACGAGCTCGTCGCCCAGACCCAGGTCGGGACCGTCTGGTCCCACGTGATGCGAAGGCGCTGACGCGTCAGCCCGCGCGGGCCACGGGCTGCTTGCCCACCGGTGCCTTGCGAGGGGCCGGCTTCAACTGATCGGCCGAGTCGGTGTTCTTCACCGGCGCGTCCTTGACCTTGGCGAGCAGCGCGCCGCAGTCGTTGTCCTTGCCGGGACCGGTCTCGATCAACGGGATCAGCGCGGCCAGCGGGTTGATGACGCCGAGAGCGATCGCGCCGCCGACGCGGGCGCCGAGCGTCGCGAGGTCCGGCAACACGCTCGGGTTCGCGAACGTCCCGTCGACGTCGATCGGCGTGCGCAGCACGACGATGCTCCGCTTC
>CALMOR010000101.1:4212-4937 GCA_937872165.1 uncultured Burkholderiales bacterium
AGTCCATCTTCTCGGTCTTGAAGTCGGCGTTGCCGGCGAAGGTGATGACGTTGATGTCGGTATCGATCAGCGAGGTCTTCGTCGCCATGTCGCCGTTCGTGATCTCGAAGTCGGCCAGCGCGCAGCCGATCTTCGAGTTCTGGTCGCCGAGCAGGTAGCGCACGATCTGCGGTCCCTGCAGTCCGATCAGCTCGAGCAGCAGCGAGCTCGATTCGCCGCGTCCCATCGCGATCTGAACAGTGCCGTTGGCGGACGCCATCATCGTCGCGATCGAGTCGCCCCGGCCGTCGACCTTGACCGAACCGTTGAGCCGGCCGAGCGACGCCTTCGAGGCGTCGGTGACCTTCGGCGTGAGGCGCGCGAGCGACAGGTCCGCGAACTTGGCGTCGACCGTCGCGTGCATCGGCGATGCGCTGCCGTCGAAGCGGAAGTCGCCGCCCATCTTCCCGTCGGCAAAACCGAACGCGAGCGGCTTGAACGACAGCACGCGGTCCTGCATCGTCGCGTGGATCTGGATGTTGTCGAACGGAATGGAGCCGGCGTTCTTGATGCTCTTGCCTTCGAAGCGGACGTCGGCGTCGAGCGTGTTCCACTTGTCGGTGCTGAAGGTCTGCTGCGGCAGCAGCTTCTGCGGCCTGGTCGCATCCACGACCTTCGGCGCGACTTCGGGCTCGAGCTTCTTGCCGGTCAGCGACATCGCGTTGGTGACCGCCGCCGCGACGATG
>CALMOR010000102.1:0-241 GCA_937872165.1 uncultured Burkholderiales bacterium
AAGCTGCACGAACTCGCGCTGCACGGCTACTGGAAGGTGGCGCTCGACACGCTCGCGCGCCTGATCACGCGACGGACCGAGCCGCGCATCAAGCTGCACTGACGGTCGCTTCGACGCGCGGCTCAGTCGGCGAGGTCGCGGCGGCGCGCGATCGTGCGCGACACCAGGCCGTACGCGATCGCCTCGTCGGCCGACATCCAGTAGTCGCGGTCGATGTCCTCGAGCACGCGCTCGAGCGCCT
>CALMOR010000102.1:251-3003 GCA_937872165.1 uncultured Burkholderiales bacterium
GTCGGGTCTCGCGGGCGATGACGCCGGCGATGCGCTCGCGCGCCGTGACGATCTCGCGCGCCTGGATCGCGATGTCGGTCGCGCGACCGCCCGAGCCGCCGCTCGGCTGATGGATCAGGAAGCGCGTGAACGGCAGGCACACACGTCGTTCGCGCGGCACGCTCAGGTAGAGGTGCGTCGCGGCGCTGCCGACCCAGCCGGTGCCGATCATGCGCACGGCGCGTCGATGAAGCGGACCACGTCGTGGATCGTGTCGCCCGATTCGACGGGGCCGCCCGGCGACGAGACCAGCACGTCGATCGGCGCGTGGCTCTCGGCATCGAGCGCGATCAGGCTGCGAACGGTCGCGCTCGCGCTCGCGTCGGTGATCGCGCCTCGAGGCCGCCGACGTCGTGCTGCGCATGGTCCGTGCACTCGACGCGTCGCTGGCCGCCGCGCTGCTGCTGGAGATCGTCTTCGACGAGGATCACGCGACGATCGCCCGGCTCGCCGGCCGCAGCGAAGGTGCGATGCGGGTCGCGCTGCATCGCGCACGCAGGCGCCTGTCCGGCGACGATGCCGGCGTGCGCGCGGACGTGGACGACGCGGTCGTCGAGACGACCTTCGCGATCTGCTGGCAGGCCGTCGAGCAGCGCGATGCGCGGCTCCTCCATCCGTTGATGACGACCGACGGGCGGGCCCGCGCTTCGACCGGCGGCGCGCCGCCGATCCGCATGGCGATGGTGCTCGTCGCCGGCCGCCCCGTGCTCGCGTTGCGTCAGGGCCGCGCCGTGCTGTGCGTGCTGCCGGTAGGCGTGCTGCCGGTAGGCGGGCTGCCGGCGTGCGTCCTGCCGGTCGGCACGAGCGCGAGGCGAAAGGCCGGCGTCCTCGCCCGAGCCGCGCGGCCGCCAAGCGAATTCGGTCACAATCGCGTCGATGCCGAGCCTGCCGTCGGCCGCAGCAGCGACTCCCCGCCGCCCTCCCATGCGCATCGCACGTCCGCAATGACCTGGTCGATCCTCGCCCGCGACGACGACGGACGCATCGGCGTCGCGATCGCGAGCCGCTTCTTCGCGGTCGGCGCGTTGTGCGTCCACACGCGACGGGCCGTCGGCGCGGTCGCGACCCAGGCATTGATGAACCCGCTCTTCGGTCCGGCCGGACTGCAGCTCCTGCAGGACGGACGTTCGAGCGACGAGACCGTCGAGGCGTTGATCGAAGGCGACGAGGGGCGCGCGGTGCGCCAGGTCCACGTGCTGCCGATCGCGGGTCGCCCCGCGGCGCACACCGGATCGAAGTGCGTCGACTGGAACGGGCACCGCGTGTTCGATGACTTCAGCGTGGCCGGCAACATGCTGGCCGGGCCGCGGGTGCTCGACGCGACGGCCGATGCCTTCGTCGCCGCGCACGGCCGGCCTCTCGCCGAACGCCTGATCGCGGCCCTCGCAGCCGGCGACGCGGCGGGCGGCGACAAGCGCGGCAGGCAGGCCGCGGCGCTGCGCATCCATGGCGACGAGGAGTATCCCGAGCTCGACCTGCGCGTCGACGACCACGACGAGCCCTTCGTCGAGCTCGAGCGCCTGCATCGCAAGAGCCTCGAGCGCTTCGTGCCGTTCGTGGCCTGCCTGCCGAGCCGGCGCAACGGCACCGGCCTCACCGACCGCGTCGAGATCGAGGCGCACATCGAACACGCGCTGCACGCGCGGCGACAACGCACGCGATGACGCCGCCGGCGGCGATCCTCGAGGTCGACGGGCTGCGCACGCGCTTCGCCACCGACGACGGCGACTTCTTCGCGGTGGACGGCGTCGACTTCTCGATCGAGCCGGGCCGCACGCTGGCGATCGTCGGCGAGTCGGGCTGCGGCAAGAGCGTGACCGCGCTGTCGATCATGGGTCTCGTGCCGGACCCGCCCGGCCGTATCGATAGCGGAGCGATCCGCTTCGACGGCGTCGAACTGGTCGGCGCGTCCGAACGCCGCATGCAGGACGTGCGCGGCAACGGCATCGCGATGATCTTCCAGGAGCCGATGTCGTCGATGAATCCGGCGCACACGATCGGCGAGCAGATCGTCGAAGGCCTGCTGCGTCATCGCGCCGTCGGTCGCGTCGAAGCGAAACGCCGTGCGGTCGAGATGCTGCGCAAGGTCCGCATGCCGGCTCCCGAGCAACGCTTCGACGCGTATCCGCACGAACTGTCCGGCGGCATGCGCCAGCGCGCGATGATCGCGATGGCGCTCGCCTGCGAGCCGCGCGTCCTGATCGCGGACGAACCGACGACGGCGCTCGACGTGACGATCCAGGCGCAGATCCTCGCGCTGATGCGCACGCTGCAGGACGAGACCGGGACCGCGATCGTCCTCATCACGCACGACCTCGGCGTCGTCGCGGAGGTGGCCGACGACGTGCTCGTGATGTATCTCGGCCGCGTCGTCGAACGCGCGCCGGTCGGGGCGCTGTTCGACACGCCGCAGCATCCGTACACGGTCGGGCTGCTCGGCTCGATCCCGCGGATGGACGTCGACCGCACGCGGCTCGCGGCGATCGAAGGCCAGGTGCCGGACCCGCTGTATCCCCCGCCCGGCTGTTCGTTCTCGGACCGCTGCCCGTTCGCCGACCGCCAGTGCCGTACCGAGTCGCCGCCGCTGCGCGAGATCGACCCCGGCCATCGGTCCGCCTGCTGGAAGGCGCCGCTCGATGCGTCGTCGCTGCCGTCGGCACCGCCCGACGCGTCGTCCGCCGCGTCGTCGATCGCACCGGTCTCCGTCGTCCCG
>CALMOR010000103.1:0-6843 GCA_937872165.1 uncultured Burkholderiales bacterium
CGTTCGCGTCGTCGCGCACGCTAGAATTCGATCCCCTTCGGTAGCGACGCGGCCAGGGGCCGCGACACGTTCCATGACCACCATCCGCCAGGACGACCTGATCGAATCGGTCGCCGCCGCGCTGCAGTTCATCAGCTACTACCATCCGGTCGACTACCTGCGGCACCTGTCGCGCGCGTACGACCGCGAGCAGAGCCCGGCCGCGAAGGACGCCATCGCGCAGATCCTGACCAACAGCCGTCTCTGCGCCGAAGGCAGGCGGCCCATCTGCCAGGACACGGGCATCGTCAACGTCTTCCTGAAGATCGGGATGGACGTGCGCTGGGAGGGCTTCACCGGCAGCATCGCCGATGCGATCGACGAGGGTGTGCGGCGCGGCTACGACGATCCGTCCAACAAGCTGCGGGCATCGATCGTCGCGGACCCGCAGTTCGAACGCAGGAACACCGGCGACAACACGCCGGCCGTCGTCGCGATGGAGGTGGTGCCGGGCGATACGGTCGACGTGACGATCGCGGCCAAGGGCGGCGGTTCCGAGAACAAGTCGAAGTTCGTCATGCTCGATCCGTCCGACTCGCTGGTCGACTGGGTTCTGAAGACGGTGCCGACGATGGGCGCGGGCTGGTGCCCGCCCGGCATGCTCGGCATCGGCATCGGCGGCACGGCCGAGAAGGCGATGCTGATGGCCAAGCAGTCGCTGATGGACGACATCGACATGCACGAGCTGCTCGGCCGTAAGCGGGCCGGCGCCCCGCTCGACCGGACCGAGACGCTGCGCGTCGAGCTGTACGAAAAGGTCAATGCGCTCGGCATCGGCGCGCAAGGTCTCGGCGGGTTGACGACGGTGCTCGACATCAAGATCGCGATGCATCCGACGCACGCCGCGTCGAAGCCGGTCGCGATGATTCCCAACTGCGCGGCCACGCGCCATGCGCACTTCGTGCTCGACGGTTCGGGTCCGGCCTTTCTCGAACCGCCGTCGTTCGACGAATGGCCCGACGTGCGCTGGCGACCCGATACCGAGCGCTCGAAGCGCGTCGACCTCGACACGCTCACGCCCGCGGAGGTCGCGAGCTGGAAGCCGGGGCAGACGCTGCTGCTCAACGGCCGGATGCTGACCGGTCGAGACGCGGCCCACAAGCGCATCGCCGACATGCTCGCCCGCGGTGAGGCCTTGCCCGTCGACTTCAGGAACCGCGTGATCTATTACGTCGGTCCGGTCGACCCGATCGAGGGCGAGGCCGTGGGCCCCGCCGGGCCGACCACCGCGACCCGCATGGACAAGTTCACCGAGACGATGCTGGCCGAGACCGGACTCGTCGCGATGATCGGCAAGGCCGAGCGCGGACCGGCCGCGATCGAGTCGATCCGCAGGCACGCGAGCGCCTATCTGATGGCCGTCGGCGGCGCGGCCTACCTGGTATCGAAGGCGATCCGGCACGCGAAGGTCGTCGGCTTCGCCGACCTCGGCATGGAAGCGATCTACGAGTTCGACGTGAGCGACATGCCGGTCACGGTCGCGGTGGACTCGCAAGGGACCTCGGTGCACGAGACCGGCCCGCGGACATGGAAGGCGAGGATCGAAACCGGACGGATCGACATGGCGACAGCATAGGATTTCGTCCTACAGCTACGTCCCGTGCCTCGCGAAAGAATGCGCGCCCATGTCGCTCGGTCCGCTGTCCCTTCTCAAGTGGTCGTTCGTTCTCTGGTTCGTCGCCAGTGCGCTCTATGTGCATCTGCGCGGTCGCGTGCGCCACGGCGCGTTGCGGCAGATCTCGGACCATTCCAACTTCCTCGCACCGATGAACAGCTTCCTGCTGCTGTTCTCGCGCGTGCCGCGCACGCCTTACCTCTCGGCCGATCTCTTCCCCGACCTGCGCCCGCTCGCCGAGCACTGGCAGACCATCCGCGACGAAGCGCTGGCGATGGCGAGCGCGGGCGCGATCAAGGCCTCGGCGCAACTCGACGACGTCGGCTTCAACTCGTTCTTCAAGACCGGCTGGAAGCGCTTCTACCTGAAGTGGTACGACGAGGCCCATCCGTCGGCCGCGACCCTGTGCCCGAAGACCACCGCGTTGCTGCGGACGATCCCGAGCGTGAAGGCGGCGATGTTCGCGGAGCTGCCGCCCGAGGGTCGCCTGGTCCGGCATCGCGATCCGTACGCCGGCTCGATCCGCTATCACCTGGGACTCGTCACGCCTGCGGACCCGGCCTGCTACATCGACGTCGACGGGCAGCGCTACTTCTGGAAGGACGGCGAGGCCGTGCTGTTCGACGAGACCTTCATCCACTACGCCGAGAACAAGACCGACTGCAATCGCATCATCCTGTTCTGCGACATCGAGAGGCCGATGCGCTTTCGCTGGGCGCAGGCGGTCAATCATTTCTTCGCGCGTCATCTGGTGGCCGCCGCGGCGTCGCCTAACGTCGACGGCGATCGCACGGGCGGACTCAACCGCGCCTTCCGCCACATCTACAAGGGACGCCTCGTCTTCAAGCGCATCAAGACCTGGAACCGTCGCGTCTACTACGGCGGCAAGTGGCTGTTGTTCATCGGCATCGCGCTGGCCATCGTCTACTGGTGAGGCCGGCGTCGCGCGAAGCCGGCGCGCGATAGCGGCTGCGCGATCGGCACGACTTGTCTACAGTGCGGCGAAGTCCCCGTCCCGGCGTGCCATGGCTACCGTCGATCCGACCCTGTCGTCCGCCTCTCCCGTCGAACGCTTCAACGCGCGCATTCGTCGCAATCCCCTCGTCGCCGCACTGATCCTCGCCGGCACGATCGTCATCGCGCTCGCGAGCTTCACCGACGCCGCGAGCAAGCTCGTCGCGCTCTTCCACCGGCAGACGCCGGCGGCCGCGCGCACGACGCTCGCGCAGATGAACCTGCCGTACACCGCGCAGACGTTCATCGCGAGCGCGGCCGCCGGCGACGCCACCGCGGTCAAGCTCTTCGTCGCGGCCGGCATGGATCCGAACACGACGACCGACCGCGAGGGCAGCGCGCTCGGCAACGCCGCCTATCAGGGCCGCGATGAGGTCGTGAGCGCGCTTCTCGCCGCGGGTGCGCGCGTGAGCGGCGACGCGGACCATCCGTCGGCACTCGGCAGCGCGGCGGTCGGCGGTCACGACGCGATCGTGCGCCTGCTGCTCGACCACAAGCCCGCGCCCGATGCGGCCGCGATCGACGAGGCGTTCGTGATGGCCGCGAGCCGGGCCACCTATCCGCAGAAGCGCAACTACGAAGGGATGCGTCTCCTCGCCGCGCGCGGCGCCGACGTGAGGAAGCTCGCACCGACCGTGTGGGCGGACGTCTTCGACCGGGCCATCGCGGAGGACGATGCGACCGAGGTCACGAAGGCGTTGCTGGATCTCGGCGCCGATGCCGACGGCGATGCGTCCGAGGCCGGCAAGGCCGTGACGCGCAGGACGCCGTTGATGGGCGCCGCGGCCGAAGGCTATCGATCCACCGTCGACCTCCTGCTCGCGCACGGCGCGCGCGTCGACACGACGTGGGACCGGCCCGAGGTCGACGACCGCGGCTGGACCGCGCTGATGCTCGCGGTCCGTCAGGCACGCGCCGAGGTCGCGGCCGCGCTGATCGCGAAGGGCGCCGATGTCGAACGCCTCAACAGCGCGGGCCACAACGCGTTGCTGCTCGCCGCGATGAACGGTGATCCGCCGACCTTCGAAGCCGTGCTCGCCCACGCCGTCAGGCTCGACGACGCGAGGGACCGCGACGGCGAGACCGCGTTGATGCTGCTCGCGACCGGGCGTCGATGGCCGGGCGAAGCGGCCGACGTCCATCCCGATGCGATCGCGGCGCTGCTCGACAAGGGCGCCCGGGTCGATGTCCGCGACAAGACCGGCCGGACCGCGCTGATGCTCGCGGCCGAGAGCGGCTCGGCCGCGGCCGTGCAGCTGCTGCTCGCGCACGGCGCACGGCTCGACGACCGCGACGCGGGCGGCAGGCGGGCGATCGACTACGCCCGCAAGGGGGGCGGTGCGGTCGCCGCGAACGCGGTGATGCGGCTGCTGCAGAGGGGGTGATTCAGAGCGCGAACGCGCCCGACGCGTGGGCGCCGAGCAGCGCCGCGGCCGTACGACGCTGACCGTCGTTGCCGAGCTTGACGAGCAGCGTCTCGACGCTCGGCCGCGACGGCAGGTCGTGGCGGAGGCGTCGGAACGACTCGGCCATCGCAGCGGGCTCGTCGTCCCACTGCTCGAGCAGGAAGGCGTCGGGATGCCTCTGCACCACGCCGAGAGCCATCAGCTTCTTCGTCGCGAAGTCCTTCGCGTTGCGCGTGATCAGATGGACCTTCGACGCGCCGGGGTAGTACGCGAACGCATGCAGCGCGACCGCGCAGGCGGCGACATGCAGGTCCTTCGCGTCGTTGACGCCCGGCCACGCGGCCGCGAAGACCGATTGCACTTCGAGCACCGATACCATCGCCCCCGGCACCGACGCGTGCATCGCATCCGCGTTGCGACGCGCCTCGTCGTTCGTCGTCCGTCCGGTCTTGACGAGCGCGCGGCTCATCTCGTCGACGAGCAGCGGACTCCAGTGCATGCGGATCGCTCCGCCGTGATCGAGGTACGCGAGGAGGCCTCGCGTCGTCGCGCCGTAGAGCACGTCGGCATCGACCACGACCGGGACCGGCGGGCCCTTCAGCCGAACACCTCGCGGTCGATCAGCGCCGCCAGCGCGACCAGCGCGACGCGTCGTGCGGCGAGGTCGTCGCGATGCCAGGCCAGCAGGTCGTCCTTCATCACGCCGGCTCGACCGCTCGCCGCGGGACGCATCGCGATCGCACCGTCTTCGACGAGGCGCTCCAGGCGCGGGGCCGACAGACCCACGAGAGCGGACGCCTGCCCGAGGTCGAGCCAGACGTCGCGAGGGTCGACGGGTCCCGCCTACTTGACGTCGAGCAGCTCGACGTCGAAGACCAGCGTCGCGTTGGGCGGGATGACACCGCCCGCGCCGCGCGCGCCGTAGCCGAGCTCGGGCGGGATCACCAGCGTCCGCTGGCCGCCGACCTTCATGCCGGCGACGCCCTGGTCCCAGCCCTTGATGACGTGGCCGCCGCCGAGCGGGAAGTCGAACGGGTCGCCGCGGTCGCGCGAGCTGTCGAACTTCGTGCCCTTGTTGTCCGGGGCGGACGTGTCGTACAGCCAGCCGGTGTAGTGCACGACGACGGTCTTGCCTGCGACGGCTTCGGCGCCGCTTCCTGTCTTCACATCGGTCATCTTCATTCCTTCGGTGGGGGCGGTCGTGCCGTTCTGGTCGCCCTGCGCGGTGGCGGCGTTTCCCGACCAGGTCTTCAGGCCGACCGCGATGACGAGCGCGACGGCGATGGCGATCAGCACCATCAGTCCACAGCCCTTCGGCCTCGTTGCTTCGATCACCATGCGTTCCTCTTCAAGCCCTGTTCGTCGAGCGGCGCATTCTAATCGAGCCGACGGTCGTCCGGCTCGCGCCGCGCGAGGTCCGCGAGCAGGTCGACGTAGGCGCACGTGACGAGCTGTGCCGGCTCGATCGACAGCCGCCGCATCAGGTCTTCGGCGATCGCCTGTCCTTCGTCGATCGTCTGCTCGGGCGTCAACACCACTTCGAGCTCCACGAAGTGGCCGAGGTCCTCGACGTCGTCGAGGTGGATGCGGGTCGCGCCCACGAGGCACAGCGTGCGCGTCTTCCGCACGCGACCGACCGCGCCGTAGGCCAGTGTCAGCGTGCCCCGCAACGCCTCCGGCTCGGTGGTCGAGGCGATCACGTATTCCGACAGCTTCGGGCCCGTGCGATCGTCGCGGCGATAGAAGATCAATTGACCCTCGCCCGGCGAGAACATGCGCAGCTTGAGGCGGCCGTTCGGACAGGCGAAGAACGTGTCGTCCTGCGCGAACACCGTCGGGCCCCTGTCGGCGATGTCGAGCACGGCGTCGAGCAGACGGCCGGGCCGGGGGACGCGGGCCTTGATCTCGACGTTGCGGGCCATGGCGTGACGGAATGGATGCAAGAGCGAAGCAAGCCGATAAGCCGGATCCTGTGTCGATGCGGACGCCCTCGCGGACCTCGCGCATCCAGACAGTCATTCCTCTGGGCCGTGCCTCGCGGCACGGCTCTAGCCGTCTACCCGCACGCTCCCCGAGCCGGATCGCCGCGTGCCTATTTGACGTTGCTCCACGTAGAGATTGCCCGTTTCACCCGAACTGAATCGGCTCGTCTCTGTTGCTCTGATCCGCGTCTCGCGACGGGCAGGGGTTACCTGCTACGCTGCTCTGTGGAGTCCGGACTTTCCTCCACCGACGCGAGTCGATGGCGACTGTCTGGCTTGCTTCGCGGACGACATTCTAAGCGACCCTTCCTTCGATGGCAGACCTCACGCCGCGCAGCGGCGCCCGCATCCTCGTCGATCAACTGCTGATCCACGGCGTCGACCATGTCTTCTGCGTTCCCGGCGAGAGCTACCTGCCGGTGCTCGACGCGCTGTACGACGTCGCCGATCGCATCCGTCTCGTCGTCAATCGCCACGAGTCCGGCAGCGCCTACATGGCGGACGCGGCGGGCAAGATGACCGGCCGGCCCGGCATCGCGTTCGTCACGCGCGGGCCGGGCGCCTGCAACGCGGCGATCGGCCTGCACTCGGGCTTCCAGGACTCGACGCCGATGATCGTGTTCGTCGGTCAGGTGGGCAACGACTTCGTCGAGCGCGAGGCCTTCCAGGAGGTCGACTATCGCCGCATGTTCGGCCCGATGACGAAGTGGGTCGCGCAGATCGACCGCGCCGAGCGCGTCCCCGAGTACGTCGCGCGCGCGTTCGCGGTCGCGGCGAGCGGCCGGCC
>CALMOR010000103.1:6853-17594 GCA_937872165.1 uncultured Burkholderiales bacterium
GTCCCGGTCCGGTGGTCCTCGCGCTGCCCGAGGACATGCTCGACGCGGTCGCGACGGTATCCGACGCGCGACCCTATCGCGCGGTGCAGGGCGCCCCGTCGACGCACGACCTCGAGCGCCTGCACGACCTGCTCGATGCGAGCGATCGTCCCTTCGTCGTCGCGGGCGGCTCGGGATGGGATGCCGACGCGTGTGCCGACCTGCAGGCCTTCGCCAGCGCGCAGGCATTGCCGGTGGGCTGCGCGTTCCGCTTCCAGGACCTCTTCGACAATCGCGATCCGCACTACGCGGGCGACGTCGGCATCGGCATCGACCCGGCGCTCGCCGCGCGCATCCGCGCGTCCGACCTCGTGATCGTGCTCGGGGCGCGCCTCGGCGAGATGACCACGTCGGGCTACACGCTGCTCGCCGCGCCGGTGCCGGAACAGCCGTTGATCCACGCGTGTCCCGATCCCGAAGAGCACGGTCGCGTCTATCAGGCGACGCTGTCGATCGCCGCCGGCATGCGCGAGACGGCACGGGCACTGCGTTCGCTGACGGTCCGCCTCGGCGACGCCTCGCTCTCTCGACGCGCCGCCGAGGTCGCGACCGCGCGCGAGGACTACGCACGATGGCAGCGCGAGCCCGACGTCTTCGCCGAGCGTCCCGATGCGATCAACCTGTGGCGGGTCGTCCGGCGACTCGAGGAGCGACTGCCGGCCGACTTCCTGCTCGCCAACGGCGCCGGCAACTTCGCCACGTGGGGACATCGCTTCCACCGCTATCCGGGCTTCCGCACGCAGCTCGCGCCGTCGTCCGGCGCGATGGGCTATGGCGTCCCGGCCGGCATCGCGGCCAAGCTGCTCGAACCGGGGCGCGCGGTGGTCGTGCTCGCGGGCGACGGCGACTTCCTGATGACCGGACAGGAGCTCGCGACCGCGGTGCAGGAGCGGGCCGGCGTGCTGTTCATCGTCGTCGACAACGGCCTGTACGGCACGATCCGCATGCATCAGGAACGGACCTTCCCGGGCCGGATCTCGGGAACCACGCTGACCAACCCCGACTTCGCGGCGCTCGCCGCGAGCTACGGTGCATGGGGCGCCAACGTGGCGGCCAACGAGGGCTTCGGTCCCGCGCTCGACGGGGCGCTCGCGTTCATCGCGGCCGAGCGTCGTCCGGCCCTGATCGCGCTGAAGGCGGACCCGCGCATCATCACGCCGTCGATGCTGCTGGCCGACTGATCAGTCGACGACCCGCCAACGCAGCGTCGAGCCGGCGTCGAGCGGCACCAGCTCGTCGTCGCCGAAGGCGACGCTGGCGGGCACGGTCCACGACGAACGTTCGAGCACGATGCGGTCCTCGTTGCGGGCGAGGCCGTAGAAGTCCGGACCGTGGAAGCTCGCGAACGCCTCGAGCCGATCGAGGCGACCGGCGCGCTCGAAGGCTTCCGCATACAGCTCCATCGCGTGGAACGCCGTGAACGCGCCGGCCCCGCAACACGCGCTCTCCTTCGCACGACGCGCGTGGGGCGCGCTGTCGGTGCCGAGGAAGAAGCAGGGACGGCCCGAGGTCGCGGCCTCGACGAGGGCCTGTCGATGCGGCTCGCGCTTCAACACCGGCAGGCAGTACCAGTGCGGACGCAGGCCGCCGTGGAAGAGCGCGTTGCGGTTGTAGAGCAGGTGATGCGCGGTGATGGTGGCGGCGAGGGTGCGCTCGCGGCCGCAGCAGTCGGTCACGTAGTGGGCGGCCTCGCGCGTCGTGATGTGCTCGAACACGATGCGCAGCGACGGGAAGGCGGCGCGCAGCGGGATCAGCTGCTCGTCGATGAAGACGCGTTCGCGATCGAAGAGGTCGACCCCCGCATCGGTCACCTCGCCGTGGACCAGCAGCGGCATCCCGACCGACTGCATCGTCTCGAGCGTCGGCCAGCAATGGCGCAGGTTCGTCACGCCGGCCGCGGAGTTGGTCGTCGCTCCGGCCGGATAGAGCTTCACGCCGTGCACGAAGCCCGACTCCTTCGCGCGACGGATCTCGTCGGGCGACGTGGCGTCGGTGAGATAGAGCGTCATCAGCGGCACGAAGGTCCGCTCGCGGCGCAGGTCCTCGGGGAGCGCGTCGACGATGCGGTCGCGATACGAAGCCGCGTCGGCGACCGTCGTCACCGGCGGCTTCAGGTTCGGCATCACGATCGCCCGGGCGAAGCGGCGCGCGGTGTACGGCAGCACCGCGCGCAACGCGTCGCCGTCGCGCAGATGCAGATGCCAGTCGTCGGGGCGCGTGATCGTCAGGTGGTCCATCGAAACCCGTTCGTCGTGAGGAGGTCGGCCGTCATGTTGCCATTCCGCCCGATCCAGCGGTCCTTCGAACGGCGAGCTCGCGCTTCGCGGGGCGCCTGCCGCATCCGGGGTCGATCCACCGCCGGGAGCCGATCGAGGCGGAGGCCCGTCCCCGGCCGGCGACGCGCCGCTCGCGCCCGACCCACGTGCCGGGCCATCGTCGCGAACGCGAAGGTGCCGGTGGCGACGACACGGCGGCGCCGTCGATCGGTGCCGCCCCGGCGAGGCTCGCCGTCGCGAGGTCGACGCGCCCGGTCCGCGATCCGCCGGCACGCGCAACGGCTACAGCACGAGGATGACCCGATAGTCGTTCACGTGGGTCCGCGTCGGTCCCGTCACGACGAGGTCGCCGATCGCATCGAAGAAGCCCCGCGCGTCGTGCGCGTCGAGCTTCGTTCGAGCCACGACGTCCTTCGCCGCGGCACGCGCCAGCGTGTCGGGCGCGAGCAGCGCACCGGCATTGGTCCCGGTTCCGTCGAGGCCATCGGTGTCGCACGCGATCGCATAGGTGCCCGGCAGTCCGTCGAGCGCGATCGCGAGCGACAGCAGGTACTCGGTGCAGCGTCCGCCCCGGATCTTCGCGACGTTGCGGTCGCGCGGGTCGACGCGCGGCAACGTCACCGTGCATTCGCCGCCCGAGATCAACGCCACCGGCGCCCGCCACGGCTGGCCGTGTACGCGGACCTCCCGCGCAATAGCGGCATGAACCTTCGCGACGTCGCGGGCTTCGCCGGCGACGGTGTCGCCGAGCACGGCGGCCGCGATGCCGTGCGAACGGAAGTAGGCCGCCGCGGCGTCGAGGCCCGCATGCGCGGTCGCGACGACATGATTGTCGACACGCGCGAAGAGCGCATCGCCGGGCTTCGGCGTCTCGCCGATCGCGCCGTCGACGCCGCGATCGAGATGGTTGCGGATCGCATACGGCAGATCGATGCGATAGCGCTCGACGACGTCGACCGCGTCGCGATAGGTCCCGGGGTCGGGCAGGCACGGCCCCGACGCGACGGCCGCGGGATCGTCGCCGGTCACGTCCGAGACGATCAACGCGACGACGGGTGCGCCGCGTCGCGCGGCCGCCTCGGCGAGACGGCCGCCCGCGGTCGCCGAGCAATGCTTGCGCACGACGTCCGTCGCAGCGGACGGCGCTCCCGACGCGACGAGCGCGCGCTCGAGCAATGCCAGGTGGTCCGCCGTCAGTCCCGGCGCAGGACACGCCATCAGGCCGGAGCCGCCGCCCGACAACAGCACGAGCAGCAGGTCGTCGGGCGACAGCGTGTCCACCAGCGCGAGCATCCGCGCCGCCGCGTCTTCGGCCGACCCGCCCGCCTCGTCGACGAGCGAAGGACCGGCCTCGACGACCTCGATGCGCGTCGTCGCGAGGCCGTGCCCGGGCTTCGTGACGACGAGACCCGTCAGCGGCGCGTCGGGCCACGCGCGTTCGATCGCGACGGCGGTGCTGGCCGCGGCCTTGCCCGCACCGACGACGATCACGCGCCCGTGCGGGCGCGGCGGCAGGTGGTCCGCGATGAAAGTCGTCGGGCCGAGAGGATCGACCGCGGCGAGCGCCGCGTCGAAGCTCGCGCGCACGAGACGCAGTCCGTCGAAGGACGCCATGGGATCGCTCGCGGGAAGGAGGGCCGGCGATTATGGCTTCTCGCGAAGCGCCCGGGATCGTCCTGCGGCGAAAGCCCGTTCGGGATCGGCGGCAACGCGGCCGCGGGAGGCCCGGGCGTTCAGCGATCGGCGACGGCAGGATCGGCCTGACGCGACCGCGACGTCATCGCGTGCTCGGTGACGTCGCATCGCCCGGCCTCAGCGGGTCGCGCCCTTCGTGCAATCCTGTTCGGTGATGACGGCCCCGTCGGTGCGGGTCGTCGCCGGATCGACGTAGACGAAGCTGAAGACCAGCCCGTCGTGCATCAGGTCGCGCGTGTCCGCGTCGTTGCAGAGCTGGCCGAGCAGATAGGAACGCGCGTTCGCACCGACGTTCTGGCGTGCGATGTCGTCGGCGCTGCGCCCCACGTGCGTGAAGGTGTAGAGCAGGGCCTTGCCGGTGAACTTCACCGGTTCCTCGCGCAGCACCGGCGACACCATCGCCGGCAGCGACTCGTTCAACGATTCGACCTCGCGCTGCACGGCCGCCTGGTCGAAGGCCGAGGCCGACGCGCTAGCGAGGAGGGCCGCGCTCGAAGCCGCGACGACGACTGACAAGGTGATGGCTCGCATGATGTCCTCCGTGATCGAGCGGGCGAGTCTAGCGTCCGTCGAGCGGTGCGCGCGTCGGCGCACGGCCGAACTAGAATCGGCGGTCGACGCCGCCTCGGGCGTCCCGCCACGACCCCGCCCCATGATCCTCTTCCTCGTCGGACTCGTCCTCTTCCTCGGTGTCCACGCCGTATCGATCGTGGCGCCGCGCTGGCGCCAGCGGCAGGTCGCGCTGCGCGGCGAGAAGCCGTGGAAAGGGCTCTACTCGATCGTGTCGGCGATCGGCCTCGTGCTGCTGGTCTACGGCTATGGACTGGCCCGCCGCGAGGGCGGCGTCCTCTACGCGCCGCCCACCGCGCTGAGGCACGTCGCGCTGCTGGTGATGCTGCCGGTCTTCCCCCTGCTGCTGGCCACGTATTTCGAGGGCCGCATCGGCCGTGCCGCGAAGCATCCGACGCTGCTGGCCGTCAAGTGCTGGGCGCTCGCCCATCTGCTCGCGAACGGCTCGGTGGCGGACGTGGTGCTGTTCGGCTCGTTCCTCGCATGGGCCGTCGCCGATCGCATCTCGGTGAAGAGACGGCCGGCCGCGCTCGCCCACGAGGTGCCGGCCCTGCCGGTCCGCTCGTCCAACGATTACGTCGCGCTGTTCGGCGGCCTCGCGATCTACGCCGCGTTCCTGCTCGGCGTGCATCGCTGGCTGATCGGCGTGTCGCCGCTGGCCTAGGCGTCAGTGCGTGAGGATCTTCGACAGGAAGGTCTGCGCCCGCTCGGAGCGCTGGGAATTGAAGAAGTCGTCCTTCGTGCAGTCCTCGACGATCACTCCCTTGTCCATGAAGACGATGCGGTTCGCGACCTTCCGCGCGAAGCCCATCTCGTGCGTGACGACCATCATCGTCATGCCGTCCTTGGCGAGCGACACCATCACGTCGAGCACCTCGTTGATCATCTCCGGGTCGAGCGCCGAGGTCGGCTCGTCGAACAGCATCGCGATCGGGTCCATCGACAACGCGCGCGCGATCGCGACGCGCTGCTGCTGCCCGCCGGACAACTGTCCCGGGTACTTGTCCTTCTGCGCGATCAGGCCGACGCGGTCGAGATACCGGAGGCCTTTCTCGCGCGCCTCTTCGGGCTTCCGTCCGAGCACCTTCACCTGACCGATCGTGAGGTTGTCGGTGATCGACAGGTGCGGGAAGAGCTCGAAGTTCTGGAACACCATGCCGATGCGCGAGCGCAGCTTCGACAGGTTGGTCTTCTTCGAGCCGACCGATGCGCCGTCGACGGTGATGTCGCCCTTCTGGAAGGGTTCGAGGCCGTTGACGGTCTTGATCAGCGTCGACTTGCCGGAGCCCGAAGGCCCGCACACGACGACGACCTCGCCCTTGTCGACCTTGGTCGTGCAGTCCGTCAGCACCTGGAACGTGCCGTACCACTTGCTGATGCTGTTGATCTCGATCATCGACATGCCGACTCCTGTTGTTCCGGCGACCATCGGAACGTGACTCCGCCATCCCGGGCGAAGGCCGGGACCGAGCGACTTCTCATCGGACGATCGCGACGCGCTTGTTGAGGTACTTGACCAGATACGACAGCGACAGGCAGATCGCGAAGTAGACCAGCGCGACGAAGCTGTACATCTCCACCAGCCGGCCGTCGCGCTGGGCGATCTTGCTGGCCGCGCCCACGAAGTCCGTGATCGACAGCACGTACACCAGCGACACGTCCTGGAACAGCACGATGGTCTGCGTCAGCAGCACCGGGATCATGTTGCGGAAGGCCTGCGGCAGCACCACGTTGCTCATCGTCTGCCAGTAATTCATGCCGAGGGCGTAGCCCGACCACACCTGCCCGCGCGCCACCGACTGGATGCCGGCCCGCATGATCTCGCAGTAGTAGGCCGCCTCGAAGAGGACGAACGTGATCAGCGACGACGCGAACGGGCCGACGCGCACCGGCGTGTCCGACCCGATGACCCACGCGCCGATGTACGGCACGAGGAAGTAGAACCAGAAGATCACCAGCACCAGCGGGATCGAGCGGATCAGGTTGACGTAGCCGCCGGCGACGACGTTGAGCACCTTCAGCTTCGACAGCCGCGCCATCGCGAGCAGCGTGCCGAAGACGATGCCACCGGCCATCGCGAGCCCGGTCAGCTGCAGCGTGAAGGTCATTCCCGTGAAGAAGAGGTACTTCAACGAGCGCTGGATGACGTCGAAGTCGAAGCCTTCCATCAGTGGCCTCCGCTCGCGCCCATGGCGATGAGCCCGGGCACCCGCACGCGATGCTCGATGAAACGCATCAGGTTGACGACGACGACGTTGACGAGGATGTAGATCAGCGTGGCGGCCGAGAAGGCCTCGAAGACGTGGAACGAGAACTCCTGCATCGACCGCGCGCGGGCCGTCAGCTCGAGCAGGCCGATGGTCAGCGCGACCGCGCTGTTCTTGATGATGTTGAGGAACTCGCTCGTGAGCGGCGGGATGATGATGCGGAAGGCCTGCGGCAGGATGACGTGGCGATAGGCCTGCGGCAGCGTCAGGCCGAGCGCGGTGCCGGCCATCCGCTGGCCGCGCGGCAACGAGCCGATGCCGGCCTTGACCTGTTCGGCCACGCGCGCCGACGTGAAGAAGCCGAGGCAGATCACCGCCGTCACGAAGGGCGCGTTGGGCAACTGCTTCAACGCCGTGCCGGCCGCGTCGGGCAGCACCTCGGGGAAGACGAAGTACCAGAGGAACATCTGGACCAGCAGCGGAATGTTCCGGAACAGTTCGACGTAGCCGTTGCCGATCGTGACCCAGAAGCGGGAAGGCATCGTGCGGATCGTCCCGATGACCGCACCAAGGAAGAGCGCCATGGTCCACGCGAGCAGCGCGGTCCCGATCGTCCAGCCGAGCCCGTAGAGCAGGGTCTGCAGATAGGTGCCCTGTCCGTCGGGCGACAGCTGGAAGAAGATCTTCCAGTCCCAGTTGTAGTTCATGTGGTCCCCATCTTCTCGCCCGCGGGCGAAGGCTGCAGCGGCTTCAGCAATTCCTGCGCCATGCGGGTCGGCGTGGTGCGGCCTGCCCATGAAAACGGGGGCCTCGGCCCCCGTTTCCTCAGACGTCCTGCGTGATGCCCGCCGTCTTCATTGATACGCCGACTGCTCGCCCGAGTCGGTCGGGTTGGCGATGACCTTCTTGAGCTGGGCGCTCATCGGCACGTTGAGGTTGATGCCCTTCGGCGGGATCGGCGACTGGAACCACTTCGCGTAGATGCGGTTGATCTCGCCGCTCTTGAAGACCGCGACGACGGCGCCGTCGGCGACCTTCTTGAACGCCGCGTCGCCCTTGCGCAGCATGATCCCGTACGGCTGGATCGAGATCGCTTCGGGGCTGATCACGTAATTGCCCGGCGTCTTGGCGTTGGCGACGAGGCCGTAGAGCAGGATGTCGTCCATCGCGAAGGCCGATGCGCGATCGGTCTCGACCATCGCGAACGCGGCCGGATGCTCGGCGGCCGGCACGACGTTGATGCCGAGGTTCTTCGAGCCGTTGATCTCGGTGACTTCCTTCAGGTTAGACGTGCCCGAGGTCGAGACCAGCGTCTTGCCCTTGAGGTCCTCGAGCTTGTTCAGGCCCGCCGACTTCTTCGACACGAAGCGGTTGGCCGTGACGAACGTGGTGTCGACGAACGAGACCTGCTGCTGCCGCTCGGTGTTGTTGGTCGTGGAGCCGCACTCGAGGTCGATGGTGCCGTTGGCCATCAGCGGGATGCGCGTCGCGGACGTGACCGGCTGCAGCACGACGTTGAGGCCCGGCGTCTTGAGCTCGGCCTTCACGGCTTCGACGATCTTCATGCACAGGTCGATCGAATAGCCGACCGGCTTCTGCTCGTCGTCGAGGAACGAGAACGGCGAAGACGCCTCGCGGATGCCGAGCGTGATCGTGTTGCTGTCCTTGATCTTCTTCAGCGTGCCGTCGAGCGCCTGCGCGTGCGCGGTGACGCCTGCCGCGACGAAGCCCAGGCCGGCCAGACGGAGGGCGATGCGGGGGAAATTCATTGGGATACTCCAGTCGATGAGCCGGTCCGGCGGATGGGACGCAGCAGTGTAGCAAAGGGATCGGGCTTTCCGGTGCGGGTTCGCACGCACGATCCGCATCATGGCCCGCGCTACGACGGCGTCGCCTCAAGCGCCGCGTCGGCGGTATCGAGCGCCTCCTTCACGGCCGCCTCCTCGCTCACCGCACCGCGCTGGTCGGCCTGCTGGCGCGCCCACATCTTCGCGTAGACGCCGTCGCGCGCGACGAGCTCCCGATGCGTGCCGCGCTCGACGATGCGTCCGGCCTCGAGCACGAGGATCAGGTCCGCATCGACGATGGTCGACAGCCGATGGGCGATGACGAGCGCCGTGTGGTCGGCCGCGATCGCGCGGAGCTCGGCCTGGATCGCGAGCTCGGCCTTCGAGTCGAGCGCCGACGTCGCCTCGTCGAAGACGAGGATGGCCGGGTTCTTCAGCAGCGTCCGCGCGATCGCCACGCGCTGCTTCTCGCCGCCCGACAGCTTCAGCCCGCGCTCGCCGACCGTCGTGTCGTAGCCGTCGGGCAGCGTCCTCACGAAGTCGTGGATGCAGGCGGCCTTCGCGGCGGCCTCGATCTCGCCGGGCGAAGTGGCGTCGATGCCGCCGGCGCGGCCGTAGCCGATGTTGTAGCCGATCGAGTCGTTGAACAGCACGGTGTCCTGCGGGACGATGCCGATCGACGCACGCAGCGACGACTGCGTCACGTCGCGGATGTCCTGGCCCGCGATCGTGATGCGGCCGGCGCCGACGTCGTAGAAGCGGAACATCAGGCGGGCGAGCGTCGACTTGCCCGACCCGCTCGGTCCCACCACGGCGACGGTCTCGCCGGCGCCGATCTCGAAGTCGACGTCGAACAGGATCTGCCGCTTGTCGTCGTAGCCGAAGTCCACGTGCTCGAAGCGCACGGCCGGCGCCGGCACCGACCTGCCGCCCGGCACCGACGACTCGAGCCGCAGCGGCTTCGCGCCGGCCGCGTCGGCGACCTCGCGGTTCTGGTCGAGCAGCGTGAACATGCGGTCGACGTCGGCGAGGCTCTGCTTGATCTCGCGGTAGATCACGCCGAGGAAGTTGAGCGGGATGTAGAGCTGGATCATGAAGGCGTTGACCAGCACCAGATCGCCGAGCGACATCGTGCCGCCGATCACGCCCTCGGTCGCACGCCAGATGATCAGCGTGACCGCGATCGCGATCAGCGCGGACTGGCCGACGTTGAGCATCGACAGCGAGGTCTGCGACTTGACCGCGGCCTTCTCCCAGCGCTGCATGCTCTCGTCGTAGCGGCGCTGTTCGAAGGTCTCGTTGTTGAAGTACTTGACGGTCTCGTAGTTCAGCAGCGAGTCGATCGCCTTGACGTTGGCCTTCGAGTCGAGCTCGTTCATCGTGCGGCGGAAGTGCGTGCGCCACTCGGTCACCGTGATCGTGAACGCGACGTAGATCGCGAGGGCCACGCCGGTGATGATCGAGAACCACTTGTCGTAGCGCGTCGCGAGGATGCCGAGGACCAGCGTCAGCTCGACCAGCGTCGGCAGGATGCTGTACAGCGTGTAGCTGACCAGCGACGCGATGCCGCGGCTGCCGCGTTCGATGTCGCGCGTCATGCCGCCGGTCTGGCGTTCGAGATGGAAGCGCAGCGACAGCGCGTGGAGGTGGCCGAAGACCTTCAGCGCCACGTTGCGTACCGCGCGCTGCGTGACCTTCGCGAAGATCAGCTCGCGCAGTTCGGTGAAGGTCGTCGTGGTCAGCCGCAGCAGGCCGTACGCGATCAACAGCGCCGCCGGCAGCACGAGCACGGCACGTGGCTCGGTCGGCGTGATCGACAGCGCATCGACGATGTGCTTCAGCACGATCGGCACGCCGACGTTTCCGAACTTCGCCGCGATCAGGCAGGCGAGCGCGAGCAGGACGCGTCCCTTGAAGTCCCAGAGATACGGCACGAGCGTCCGGATCACGCCCCACTCGGAGCGCTTGTCGAAGGCGGGCGATGGAGCGGGCGGGGCGGATGCGGAGGGGCGCATGGACGGGGACGATGAGGACGCTTCCGGGGAGCGGTGGCGAATGAACGACGAGCGAACGAAGACGCGAGCGACGAAGCCGCCGCCGCCGCCGTCAACGAACGGCCGACGTCGACGACGGAGACCGCGGCGCACGATCTTCCTACAATTGCGCT
>CALMOR010000104.1:0-6404 GCA_937872165.1 uncultured Burkholderiales bacterium
GGGAAGCGGCGTCCGGCGCCGGGTGCGGCACCTGCCCGGCGTGTCTCTGGTTCGGCCAGGGCAGCCATCCGGACTTCCGCCTCGTCACGTCGGAAGCGCTGGCGGTCGCCGCCGGGGCGGACGTCGCCACCGAGTCGGGCGACGCCGGCGACGGCGATCCGGCGTCGCGCTCGAAGAAGGCGCCGAGCAGGGAGATCAAGGTCGAGCAGGTCAGGGCGCTCCACGCGTTTCTCGCGATCGCGACGCATCGCGGCCGTTCGCGCGTCGTGCTGCTCGATCCATTGGACGCGGTCAACGACATCGCCGCGAACGCCTTGCTGAAGATGCTCGAGGAGCCGCCGCCCGACACGGTGTTCGTCCTCGTCGCCGACCATCCCGGCCGCCTTCCGCCGACCATCGTCTCGCGTTGCCACAAGGTGGCGCTCGCGACACCCGCGACCGACGAGGCCGTCGCGTGGCTCGCGTCGCACGGCGCGGTCGACGCCGGCGCGCTGCTGGCCCTCTGCGGCGGCGCCCCGCTCGCCGCGCTCGCACTGTCGAAGGATGGCGATGCGAGGGCCGTGCATCGCGACCTGCTGGAGTTCCTCTCGCGTCCGGGGATCGACGCGGCGCTCGCCGCGGCGGACGCCTTCGCACGCGCGCCGGTCGCGCCGCTGATCCGCTGGATGCAGCAGTGGCTGGCCGACTGCATCGGCATGCGTCTGGCCGCGCAGGTACGCTATCATCCCGCGCAGTCCGAGCTCATCGCCAAGCTGGCCGATCACGCACGGCTCGACGCGTTGACGAGCCTGATGCAGCGCCTGAACGCGATCCGACGATCCGTGGACCATCCGTTGAACACCCGATTGATGCTCGAAGGGCTGCTGCTCGCATACGCCGATGCGATGGCGCCCGCCGCTTCCGCAGGCCGGACCCGACCTTCCATCGCCGATGAGTGACGACGCCAAAGCCCCGACGCCGGTCGCCCGCCCGAGCGTCCTGTCGCTCAACATCAAGGAGAAGGCGGCGCTGTACGCGGCCTGGATGCCGTACCTCAAGCACGGCGGCATCTTCGTGCCGACCGGCCGGCCGTACGCGATCGGCGACGACGTCTACCTGCTGCTCTCGTTGATGGACGACCCGACCAAGTTCCCGGTCGCCGGCAAGGTCGCCTGGGTGACGCCGCAGGGCGCCCACAACAACAAGGCACAGGGCATCGGTGTCCACTTCGCCGACGACGACGGCGGACGAGTCGCGCGAAAGCGCATCGAGGACATCCTCGGGGCGGCGGTCAAGTCATCGCGGACCACCCACACGGTGTGAGCCGGGGCCGCGCGCCCCTCGATGCATCGATGACCTGGACCTTTCGAGACGCCGACGAGGCGGACCTCCCCGCCATCGTCGCCATCTACAACGCGACGGTGCCCGGACGCGACGTGACGGCCGATCTCGAGCCGGTGAGCGTCGAAAGTCGCCGCGCCTGGTTCGACGCCCACGACGCCGACCGTCGGCCGCTATGGGTCGTCGCGGAGGCGGACGACCCGGAACGCCGCATCGTCGGCTGGCTGAGCTTCTCCGACTTCTACGGCCGGCCGGCCTACGATGCGAGCGTCGAGGTGAGCATCTATCTGTCCGACGTCGTTCGCCGACAGGGCCTCGGCCGGACGCTGCTCGAACGGGCGATCGCACGGGCGCCTCTCTACGGCGTCAGGACGTTGCTGGGCTTCATCTTCGGCCACAACGGACCGAGCCTGCGTCTCTTCGAGTCCCTCGGCTTCGCGCGCTGGGGCACGCTGCCGCGGGTGGCGAGTCTCGACGGGATCGAACGCGACCTCGTCATCGTCGGCCTGCGGACCGATGGCGACCCGAGCGAACGCGGTGCTGCGTCTGCGGTCACAGCGCCGTCGGGGACCTGACTCTTCTCAGCCATCGCATGTTCGTCGACTCGCATTGCCATCTCGACTTCCCCGACTTCGCGGAGCGCATGCCCGAGGTGCTGGGCCGCATGGCCGATCATCGCGTGACGCACGCGCTGTGCATCTCGGTCGAGCTGCCGGCGTTCCCGCGCGTCCTGGCGGTGGCCGAGAGCGCGCCGCATCTCTTCGCGTCGGTCGGCACGCATCCCGATTACGAGGACACGCCGGAGCCGTCGGTCGAACGACTGGTCGCGCTGGCCCGCCATCCGAAGGTCGTCGCGATCGGCGAGACGGGCCTCGACTACTACCGCCTCACCGGCGACCTCGAATGGCAGCGTGAACGATTCCGGGTCCACATCCGGGCAGCGCGCGAAGCGGGCAAGCCGCTCGTGATCCACACGCGCGCGGCGGCCGACGACACGTTGAAGATCATGCGTGACGAAAGGGCGGGGGAGGCGGCCGGCGTCATGCATTGCTTCACCGAGACCTGGGAGGTCGCGGCGGCCGCGATCGAGCTCGGCTTCTACATCTCGATGTCGGGCATCGTCACGTTCAAGAACGCGAAGGTGTTGCACGAGGTCGCGCGCCGCGTGCCGCTCGACCGGCTGCTGATCGAGACCGACTCGCCCTATCTCGCGCCGGTTCCGTTCCGCGGCAAGACCAACGAGCCGGCCTTGGTGTCGCATGTCGCGGCGAAGGTCGCCGAGTTGCGCGGCGTCACGATCGACGAGATCGGCACGGCGACGACGGCGAATTTCTTCCGCTTGTTCGACGCGGCGAGTCGCTCGTGAGAAGCCTGTCGGGACGGCTCGTCCGTACCTGCTGGATCGCGCTCGCCGTCGCGGCGGCACCGGTTCACGCGGCGGCGACGGTGGATCAACTCTTCACCGCGGTGCGCATCGACAACCTGCGCGACGTGCGCCGGCTGATCCGCGAGCACCTCGTCGATCCGGCCTCGGTCGACGTGCGCGGCGACACGGCCCTGATCGCGGCCATCCGCGAGGACGCGACGCACGTGATCGACTTCCTCGCCGCGGAGCCGGGCACCGACATCGAAGCCACCGACGCGGCCAACGAAACGGCGCTGATGCTGGCGGCCTACAAGAAACGAAAGGACGTCGTCGAGAAGCTGATCGCCCGGGACGCCGAGGTCAATCGCGTCGGATGGACCGCCTTGCACTACGCGGCGTCGGTCGGCGCGGGCGAGATCGTCGATGTGCTCCTCGAGCACTCGGCCTACATCGACGCCGAGTCGCCGAACAAGACGACGCCGTTGATGATGGCGGCCCGTGGCGGCTTCGACGCGGTCTGTCGCCAGTTGGTCGAGGCCGGCGCCGATCCCACGCCGATCAATCAGCGCGACCTGTCGGCGGCCGACTTCGCGAAGCGCGCGAACCGCGACGAGCTCGCGGCATGGCTCGAACGGCAGAGCGTCGCGTGGCATGCAAAATACGGAACTTCACCACCACGACGGTCTCCACCGGCGTCCTGACTCGCGCATCGCGCGAGTGGTCAGCCGGCCAAATGCCGCAGATGCCGATGAGACACAGCCAAGGCGCGGGGCATCCCGCGAACGATCCCGCGTTCCCGACCCCCGGAATCGTGACGGACCTGCGACCGCAGCTGCAACGAAGGGTCGCGCGCGGGGGTCGATCGTCGCGCTTCGTCATGCAGTCCCACAACGTGAGCGCACCGATCGCGAGCCCCGGCGCGCTGTTCGTCGCCGCCGCGATCGCGGTCGCCCTCTATCTCGTCGGGCGCCGGATCAGCGACTGAGTTCGGCCATCGACGCGCTTCACGATGCGGTCCGCGCGACGCTGAAGCCCACCGTGGTCACGCCGTCGCGGCTCGATGCGAAGACGGTGCCCGCATGCATCGAGGCGACGGCCTTCACGATCGACAGGCCGAGTCCGTGGTTCTCGCCGCTGTTCGCGCGCGCGGTGTCGATGCGATAGAAGCGATCGAAGATGCGGCCGATCTGCTCGGTCGGTATCTCGGGACCGGGATTCGAGATGGCGATCCGCGCATCGGTGTCGGTCTCCGACAGGCGCACGACGATCTCGTCGGGAGAGTGGGTGTGGCGGATCGCGTTGTAGAGCAGGTTCGTGATCGCCCGACGCAACAGCGAGCGCTCGATCGGCGCCCGCGCGTCGCCTTCGATGCGCACCGTGACCCCGGCCTCGTCGGTGATGAGGTCGAGGAACTCGACCGTCTTCTGCACTTCCTCGGAAAGCGACGCGGGTGCGAGGCTCATCGCCTTCTCGCCCTGGTCGGCCCGCGCGAGGAACAGCATGTCGCTGATGATGCTGCGCAGGCGCTCGAGCTCCTCGAGGTTCGACTGCAGCGTCTCTTCGAGTTCGGCGGTGCTGCGCTCGCGCGACAGCGCCACCTGGGTCTGGCCGATCAGGTTGGCGAGCGGCGTGCGCAGTTCGTGCGTGACGTCGGCGTTGAAGGCCTCGAGCTTCGAGTAGGCCGCGTCGAGACGGTCGAGCGCACCGTTGAACGAGCGGCCGAAGTCGGACAGTTCGAGAGGCAGCGACGACGTGTCGATGCGCTGCGCGAGGTTGGTCGCGTCGATGCGCTGCGCCTCGCGCGAGATGCGGCGCAGCGGCAGCAGGCCGAAGCGCGCGGCCCAATAGCCGAGCAGCGCGACCATCACGACGCCGAGCGCCGACCATGCGATCAACGCCTGCTCGAACTCGCGCTCGGTGCGCACGAACGGCTCGGAGTCGATGCCGACCATGAAGCGCAGCGCGGGCCGCGAGCCGTCCGCGGCGAAGTACTCGCTGCGCGTCTTCATCGGCGCCGCATGCTGCTCGATCGTCACCTCGCCGCGACCCGAGGCGCCCGCGCCGGTCGAGCGGTCGCCGACCGTGCTGACGCTCGTGATCTCGGCCTGCAGGTTGCCGTACTGGATGGCGGGGTCGTCGCTCCAGATCCAGAAGCGCGTGCCGCCGTCGGGCGGCGTCAGCGCGTCGAGCTTCGCGTGCACGCGCTCCCACTGCTCGGGCGCCCTGACGCGCTTGATCATGTACTCCATGTCCTGGAACTTCGTGTCGATCTGTTCGAGCTGGTGCTCGTCGATCGCCTGATCGAAGACGCGGTGGAGCGCGATGCCGGTCAGCGTGAAGACGCCGAGCGCCGCCGCCGCGAAGAGGGCGGCGAGACGGATCGCGATCGAGCGGCTCGCGTTCATGTCGCGGACGCGAGCGGGGTGCCGACCTTGCGGTCCTCGAGCACGTAGCCCATGCCGCGGATGGTGTGCAGCAGGCTGACGCCGTAAGGTCCGTCGATCTTCGCGCGCAGCCGCTTGATCGCGACCTCGACGACGTTGGTGTTGCTGTCGAAGTTCATGTCCCAGACCAGTTCCGCGATCGCGGTCTTCGACAGCACCTCGCCCTGTCGCCGTGCGAGCACCGACAGCAACGCGAACTCCTTCGCGGTGAGGTCGATGCGTACCGTCCCGCGGACGACCTTGCGGGCCAGCAGGTCGATCTGCAGGTCGCCCACGCGCAGTTGAGAAGACTCCTGCGTGCGGCCGCGACGGGTCAGCGCCTGCAGACGGGCGACGAGTTCGAGGAACGAGAAGGGCTTGACGAGATAGTCGTCGGCGCCCTCGCGCAGCCCCTTGACGCGGTCCTCGACGCGGTCGCGCGCGGTCAGCATGATCACCGGCGTGTCGCCGTTGCGCTGCTGCCCGCGCAGCGACCGCAGCACCGCGAATCCGTCGATGCCCGGCAGCATGACGTCGAGCACGATCACGTCGTAGTCGTACTCCTGCGCGAGATGCCGGCCGTCGATGCCGTCGTGCGCGGCGTCCACGGTGTAACCCTGCTCGGTCAGGCCGCGCCGCAGGTAGTCGGCCATCTTGAGTTCGTCTTCGACGACGAGGATCTTCATCGGTGGTCAGTTCACGACGGGCTCGACGACCGGTTCGCCGACGGGCTTGACGACGGGCTTGAGTAGCGCCGCATGACGCGAGTCGCGGCGCATCCGCTTCTCTTCCTTCCGCTTCAGGTACCAGTGGTGCGCGCCGTCGAGATAGAGATAGATGACCGGCGTCGTGAACAGCGTCAGCGCCTGCGACAGCAGCAGGCCGCCGACCATCGCGTACCCGAGCGGACGGCGCAGCTCGGAACCGGCGCCGTGCCCGAGCATCAGCGGCAGGCCGCTGATCAATGCGCACATCGTCGTCATCATGATCGGCCGGAAGCGCAGCAGGCAGGCCTCGTAGATCGCGTCGCGCGACGACAGGTTGCGCTCGCGTTCGGCGCTCAACGCGAAGTCGATCATCATGATGCCGTTCTTCTTGACGATGCCGATCAGAAGGATGATGCCGATCAGCGCGATCACGGTCAGTTCGTAGCCGCCCGCCATCAGGATGAGCAGCGCTCCGAGTCCCGCCGACGGCAACGTCGAGAGGATGGTGAGCGGGTGGATGTAGCTCTCGTACAGCAGGCCGAGCACGATGTACACGGCGACGAGCGCCGCCGCGATCAGCAGCGGCTG
>CALMOR010000104.1:6414-17949 GCA_937872165.1 uncultured Burkholderiales bacterium
CCCCTGGAAGTTGCCGATCAGCGCGAGCGGCGGATTCATCTCGTCTCGCGCGGCCTCGATCGCCTTCGTCGCGTCGCCGAGCGCGCTGCCCGATGCGAGGTTGAACGAGATCGTCACGGCAGGGAATTGCCCCTGGTGACCGATCGACAGGTACGCGGTCTTCGTCGTGTCGACCTTGACGAATGAGGACAGCGGCACCTGCTGGCCGGTCAACGGCGACGTCACGTAGATCTTGTCGAAGACCTTCGGGTCCTCCTGCATCGCCGGTGTGATCTCGAGCACGACGTGATAGCTGTTGAGCTGCGTGAAGTACTGCGCCACCTGCCGCTGGCCGATCGCGTCGTAGAGCGTCGCGTCGATCATCGACGGCGTGATGCCGAAGCTCGACGCCCGCGCGCGATCGATCGTCAATGTCGCGGCGGCCGCCGAGTTCTGCTGGTCCGACGCGACGTCGGTCAGCTCCTTCAACTGCCGGAAGCGCTCGAGCAGTTTCGGCGCCCAGGTGTTGAGCTCGTCGAGGTTGGCGTCGGTGACCGTGTATTGATACTGCGTTCTCGACAAGCGGCCGCCGACGTTGATGTCCTGTCCGGCCTGAAGGAAAGCCGTCACGCCCTGGACGGCCGCGAGCTTCGGACGCAGCCGTCCGATCACCTCGTCGGCGCTGGCCGTGCGTCCTTCGTCCTTCGGCTTCAACCCGATGAAGAGGTTGCCGGTGTTGGCCGTGGTCTGTCCGGCCGGCATCGCGAAGCCGGCGACGTCCGGATCCTGCCGCACGATGTCGGCGATCTGCAGCATGCGGCCGGTCATCGCCTTGAACGACGAGTCCTGCGACGATTCGACGAAGCCGAACACGAAGCCGGTGTCCTGCTGCGGGAAGAAGCCCTTCGGGATCCAGACGAACATCAGGACCGTGAGCGCCAGCGTCGCGAAAAACACCGCCAGCGTCGCGCGTGAATGCCGCAACACGAAGTCGAGCCCGCGCTTGTAGCCCGCGAGCAGACCGTCGAAGCCGCGTTCGAACAGCTCGTAGAGACGGCCGTGCGACTTCTGGTGCTGATTGCGCAGGAAGCGCGAGCACAGCATCGGCGTCAGCGTCAGCGACACGACGACCGACACCACGATGGTCAGCGTGACCGTAACCGCGAACTCGCGGAACAGGCGGCCCACGATGCCGCCCATCAGCAGCAGCGGGATGAAGACGGCCACGAGCGACACCGAGATCGAGATGATCGTGAAGCCGATCTCGCCGGCGCCCTTCAGCGCCGCTTCCATCGGCGACATGCCGTCCTCGACATGGCGGTAGATGTTCTCGAGCATCACGATCGCATCGTCGACGACGAAGCCGACGGCGATGGTCAGCGCCATCAACGACAGGTTGTCGAGGCTGTAGCCGACGATGTACATGATGCCGGCGGTGCCGAGGATGGCGAGCGGCACCGTCACGCCGGGAATGATGGTCGCGGCCACGTCGCGCAGGAACACGAAGATGACGAGCACCACGGCGACGATCGTCAGGATCAGCGTGAACTCGACGTCCTTCACGGATGCGCGGATGTTCTGCGAGCGGTCGCTGATCGAGCTCACGCGGACGGTCGGCGGGATCGCGGCGCGCAGCTTCGGCAGCGCGGCGTTGATGCGGTCGACCGTCTCGAGGACGTTGGCTCCGGGCTGCTTCGTGACCGCGAGGATGATCGTCCGGTCGTCTCGCAGTTCGCTGTCGTCGGGCGCCGCGGCACCGCGATAGGCCCATGCGGCCACCTTCACGTTCTCCGGGCCGTCGATGGCCACGCCGACGTCGCGCACGCGGACCGGCGCCCCGTGGCGGTAGGCGAGCACGATGTCGTTCCACGGCTGTGCGCCGAGGACCTGATCGTTGGTGTAGACGGTGAAGCTCTGGCTGCGACCGTCGATGTTGCCGGTCGGCTGGTTGACCGTCGTCGTGGCGATGACGCCTCGCACGTCCTCGAGCGAGACGCCGAGCGCCGCGAGCTTGGTGGGATCGACCTGGATGCGGATCGCGGGCTTCTGCGCACCGCCGATGTTGACGAGGCCGACGCCGGTGATCTGCGAGATCTGCTGCGCGAGGATGTTGTCGGCGTAGTCGTTGACCTGGGTCAGCGGCAGCGTGTCGGACTGCACGGCCATCACGAGGATCGGCGAGTCGGCCGGGTTGACCTTGCGGAAGGTCGGCGGGTTCGGCAGGTTCGACGGCAACTGTCCGCTCGCCGCGTTGATGGCGGCCTGCACGTCCAGCGCCGCCGCGTCGATGCTGCGGTTGAGATCGAACTGGATCGTGATCTGCGACGTGCCGAGCGAACTCTGCGACGTCATCTGCGCGAGTCCCGCGATCTGCGAGAACTGACGCTCGAGCGGCTGCGCGACGTTGGATGCCATCGTCTCCGGGCTCGCGCCCGGCAGGTTGGCCGAGACCTGGATCGTCGGGAAGTCGACCTGGGGCAGGGGAGCGACCGGCAGCTGCGGCCACAGCGCGGTGCCGATCAGGATGATGGCGATCGCGAGCAGCGTCGTGCCGATCGGGCGCTTGATGAAGCCGGCTGAGATGTTCATCGACGATCCGTCACTTGGCGTTCTCGGGAGCCGACTTCTCGGCCGGATTGCCGGATGCCGCCGCCGGATCGGCGCCGACCGCGGCACCGGTCGGACCGCTGCCCTGCTGGCCGGGGCCGCTCGTCGCCACGACCTTCGCGCCGGGCTTCAGCTTGTATTGTCCGTCGACCGCGACGCGCTGGCCCGGCATCAGGCCCTTCGTCACGACGGCCTGTCCGTCCTGGATCAGCGCGACGTCGATCGGCTGCATCTGCGCCTTGTCGTCGGCGCCGACCAGCCACGCGAAGGTACCGCGCTGACTGCGCTGCACCGCGGCCGACGGGACCAGCACGGCCCCCGGTCGCTCGGCGACGTACAGATGGACGTTGACGTACTGGCCCGGCCACAACGCATGCGTCGCGTTGTCGAAGGTGGCCTTGATCTGCACCGTCCCGCTGGTCGTGTCGATGTGATTGTCGATCAGGACCAGCCTGCCCTTCGCGAGCGGCCTGTCGCTGTCGCGCTCGTAGGCGACGACCTCGAGCGGCTCGGGACGGCTGCGCATCGCGGAGTTGACCTGCTGGAAGGCCGCGTCGGGAAGCGTGAACACGACGTTGATCGGGTCGACCTGATCGATCACCACGAGGCCGGTCGCATCGGCGGCATGGACGATGTTGCCGACGTCGACGAGACGCAGTCCGGTGCGGCCCGAGATCGGCGCCGTGATGGTCGTGTAGTCGAGCTGCGTCCGCGCATAGCTGACCTGGGCCTCGTCGGTCTTCACCGCGGCCTCGAGCTGAGCGACTTGCGCCTTCTGCGTGTCGAGCGTCTGCTGCGACGTCGCCTGCTCGCGGATCAGTTCATCGTAGCGGGCGAGGTCCAGGCGCGCGTTGGTCAGCTGCGCCTCGTCGCGTGCCTTGGTGGCGGTGACCTGCGCGAGCTGCGCCTGGAAGGGACGCGGGTCGATCTGCGCGATGACCTGTCCGGCGCGCACGTCCTGACCTTCGGTGTATCCCAGCTTCTGGAGCTGGCCGTCGACCCGCGCCTTCACCGTGACCGACTGGTTCGGCTGGACCGTGCCGACCCCGGCCAGATAGACCGCGAAGTCCCGCTGGACGGCCGCCACGAGCGTCGCCTGGATCGGAGGAGGCGCGGCGGGGGCCTTCTCCTTGCCGCCGAACCAGCGGACCGCGGCCCACGTCAGCAGCGCCACGATCGCGACGACGGCGCAGATCGCGAGGAGTCTTCGCCGTGGCGGCGCGGCTTGAATGCGGACGGTGGGGCTTTTCACGGGGTGCGAGGGGACGGTGAGGAACGATCGGCGAGCGGGTCGCCGAGGGCGGTGGCGTTCCAGCCCCCGCCGATGGCGCGCACCAGCGCGACGCTGGCCGCGAAGCGACGGCCGCGAAGCGAGACCGCGCTGCGTTCGTTGTCGAGCGCCGCGTTCTGTGCGGTGATCACGGTGATGAAGGTCGTGGTGCCGGCACGATATTGGCTCAACGCGATGCGCTCCGCGTCGCGGGAGGCGGAGACCGCCTCGTCCTCGGTGCCCTGCTCGTCTTCGAGGACGCGCAGGATCGCGAGGTTGTCCTCGACTTCCTGGAAGCCGTTGAGCACGGTCTGGCGATACGCTGCGACGGCGGCATCGTAGCCCGCGATGGCCCGGTCGGTCTGCGCTCGCCGGGCGCCGCCGTCGAAGACGGTCTGCGCGAGCGTCGAGCCGAGCGACCACACGCGTCCGGGCGCGCTGAACCACTTGACGAGCCCCAGCAGGCTGTCGCCACCGTTCGCGCTCAGCGTCAGCACCGGGTAGTACGCGGCCTGGGCGACGCCGATGCTGGCGTTGGCCGCCGCGGCCTGACGCTCGGCGGCGGCGATATCGGGCCGCCGTTCGAGCAGGTCGGACGGCAAGCCGAACGGCACCGCCGGCATCGTCGCCGTCAGCGGTGCGGCGGGCAGCGCGAACCGCGCAGGCGGCTCGCCGATCAGCACCGCGATGGCGTGCTCGTATTGGGCACGCGTCGCGGCGACGTCGGTCAGCTGGGTCTGCGTGGACTTGAGCTGCGCGGTCGCGAGCGCGACGTCGCTGCCGGACACCGTGCCGGCGCGGAACTGGCTTCGCGACAACTTGAGCGCCGTCTCGTACGAGGCGACGCTGCGGGCCAGCAGGTCGTGCAGTTCGTCGTTGATCCGCAGGGCCAGGTAGTCCTGGGCGACCTCGGCCTGCACGAGCAGCCGCGCGGCGGCGAGACTGGCTTCACTCGACTGCGCGCTCGCTCCGGCGGATTCGATCGAGCGTCGCACGCCGCCCCAGAGATCCGGCTCCCAGCTGCTTTCGAGCAGGACCGAGTGGACGTTTTCGGCCGTCGACCCACCTGCACCCGAGCCCGAACCATTACGGGAGCGCGACGCTGAAGCCGCGACCGAGACATTCGGGAAGAGGGCGGCCCGGGCCAGCCGGACGGCTGCGCGAGCCGCACGGTAGTTGGCGTCGGCCTGAGCGACGCTGAAATTGGCCGTCGCGGCCCGGGTCACGAGCGCCGTCAGCGCCGGATCGCCGAACGACGACCACGGCTCGACCGAACCGTCGACCGGCTGCGGCTGCGCGGACTTCCAGGCGGCATCGTCCGGCGGCGTCTCGCGGTATGCGGGCGAGCTCGGCGCGGCGGGCCGGACGTAGTCGGGCCCGGCGGTGCAAGCCGCGAGCAGGACCAGAGGCGTCACGACGCCGAGGCCGAAGCGGATGACGCGAAGCCGCGGAGTGCCGACGCGCGAGCGCATGGAGGATGCCAGGAAGGATCGGATCCGGAGAATCTAACGACACGCGCGGTGCGTCCGCCTGTCGGCTGCGTGACAAACCCGTCAGTTACGATGAAACAAAATGCGTATAATTGGTATTATGTTAACTTACCGACGTTTCCACCGCGGGCGCGAACGCGAAGGTGGACGCTGCAGCGTATGTGCAGGGTCCGCGGGCAAAACCTCCTCGCGTGTAGGCGCGGGGTCCGCGGGAATCGGGGGTAGCGCCGCCTCCCCGCACGCGCTTTTTCGTTCGCCGAGGTTTCCGCGACGAGAGACGAGCCGGTGGAACTGCGGGCGAGCATCCCGAGCCGCGACCGAGACCTCGGACTGCGGGCGAGCATCCCGAGCCGCGACGAGACCTCGGCCGAGTGATTCACCCGATACCCGACCAAGGCGAAGCCAATCGCGCAGGAGGCGGGCCGAAGCGTCCGGGCCCGGCGCCCATCGACGATTGCGACGCTCTTCAGTCGAAAGGCGACCGCCCGCCCGACGCACGCGTGCCCGTCTCGGCCAGTCGTTCCAGCCGATTCGCGATCGTCACGGCGCCTGGCTCCGCCGATGCCATCCGATCGGCGAGGCGCCGCGCGGCGCTCGTCGTCCCCTGCGCGGACAGCAAGCGCTCGAGCGCCGCGGACCAGACCCGCGTCGACGAGTCCGGACCGGGCGTCGCGGCGACGCCTAGCCTCCCCAGGCGAGCCGCGTTGTCGAACTGGTCGTGCGCGAACGGCACGACGACTTGCGGGACGCCGGCCGCGAGCGCCTGCGCACTCGTGCCGATGCCGCCGTGATGGACGAGTGCCGCCAGCCGCGGGATCAGCGCGCTGAACGGTGCGTAGGCGACGTGATGGGCCGACGCGGGCGACACGTCCGGCAACTGGTCACGGTACGGCGTGATCGTCACGACCCTTCGGTCGAGCGCGGCACAGGCGTCCAGCGCCTTCGCGAAGAACGCGTGGCCGTGCGCCATCGCCGAGCCCGGCGTGATGCCGATCGGCGCCGGACCGGCCGCGATGAACGCGTCGAGCGCCGAATCTAGCGACGACCCGCCCTCGTCGAAGATCGGAAAGCCCGAGGTCATGCTCGCGTGCGGCCAGTCCGCCTGCCGTGGCGCGAACCAGTCGGGCCAGGCACCGACGACGAGATCGGGAGAATGCATCCATCGGCCCCAGATACGGGTCACGCGCGGCAGCCCGAGGCGCTCGCGCAACGCGTTCAGTCTCGGCCCGGCCAGACGGTCGACGATCAGGCGCTCTCCGGCCCACTGCAGGAGCCGCACGGACCAGGCCGGCATCCGGCCGACGTCTCCCACGCCGGGCATCACCGGAGGCGCGCTCGCCGACGGCATGCAGACCGGCGAGAGATGGACCGTGGCCGCAAGCAGCCCCCTCCTCTCCTGCACCAGGCGTACCGCCCACGACAGCGTGCTGCCGACGAGCACGGTGTCGTCGGTCGTCAGCCCGTCGGTGACGTCGTAGGCCTGCGGCAGCCGCGCCAGCAGCTCGTCGACGACGAAGCGGGCGCCGCTTCGCGGTTGCCACAGCTCCGGCCGCTGAAGCAGCCGCTCGTAGTCGCCGGCCTCGCCGATCGGCGCGAAGTCGACGCCGGCGGCGCGGATGCGGACCTCGAAGTGCGGCGACGCGATCATGCGTACCGAGTGGCCGCGCGCCATCAGCGCCTGCGAGACGGCGACGAAAGGATGGACGGCGCCGGCGCTTCCGAGCGCGCTGACGAGGAAGCGCGCCATGCGCGGCGTTCAGCCGCCGGCCGCGGCGTCGAACGCGATCGTCATCGCGAAGTCGCGCGACTGTCCCGGCGCGACGACGACGATACCCGGCTTGTCGAAGACATCGCCGTCGAAACCGACCGGATCGGCGGTGCCCTGCCAGGGTTCGATGCAGATGAACGCCGCGCCGCCCGGCTTCGTCCAGACCCCCAGCGTCGGGAAGCCGTCGAAGCCCACGTCGAGGTGCGGGCCGCGCGCCGCGCCGTAGCGCACGGACCGGCTCGCGAGGCGATCGAAGATCAGCGCGTCGTCGTCGAAGAGCGCGTCGCGCAGCGCCAGCGTGTCGCCGACGACCGGGGTCGATCGCGGCTCGGCGAGGAGCAGTCCGTCTCCGTCGAGACGGCGGACCGCTGCCGGCTCGTCGCGTTCGAAGCGGAGGCGATGTTCCGCTCGTGCCTCGCCGTACGGCAGCGGCCAGCGGAACGCGGGATGGAAGCCGAGACTGGCAGGCATCGGCCGGCGGTCGTTGTTGGTGACGGTCGCGACGACCCGCAGCGTCGCGGCCTCGAGGGCGAAGGCGACTTCCAGAACGAACTCGAACGGATACGAGGCGCGCGTCTCGTCGTTCGCCGCGAGCGTCATGCGCACCGACGTCTCGTCGCGCGCCACGATCGCGAACGCCGATCGTCGTGCGAACCCGTGGCGCGGCATCGCGTGGAAGCGGCCGTCGAGCCGGTAGCCCCCGCCCGTCGACGCGCCGATGAACGGGAACAGGATCGGCGCGCGGCCGGCCCACACCGTCGGATCGCCGTCCCACTGCAACGGGCGCCCCTGCGGATCGCTGAGATTCTGCAGTTCCGCACCCATCGTCGAGACGTCCGCCGAAAGGACATCGGAAGCGATGTGAACGGTCTGGATCGCGTTGGTCACCTGCCCTGCTCCGGTCGTTAGGTCACGGCCATCATCGTCGATCCGGCAACGAAGCGCATTTCGTGGACTTGCGCTGTATCGGCTTCGTGGTCGATCGCTATGGGAGCTTTACCTATCGGACGGCGGCCGCCGATCGCCCATCTTGACGCCGGCCCACGCATGCGCCCGACCTGTTCGGCTGCGGGAGGACCACCGGCACGATCGAGGGCGCCCGACGCCCACTACGAGGAGAAGTCATGATGCAGATCCGAAATCAAGTCCAGGCGGCCGGCATCGGCCTGATGCTCGCGTTGAGCGCATCGACGTTCGCGGCGACGAGAGCCGACTACAACGCGGCCAAGGACCGGGCCGACGCCGACTACAAGGCCGCGACCGACGCCTGCAAGAGCCTCGCCGGCAATCCCAAGGACATCTGCGTCGCCGACGCGAAGGCGGCGCGCGTGAAGACCACCGCGATGGCCGAGGCGGACTACAAGAACACGCCGAAGGCACGCGAGGACGCGATGGGCAACGTGGCCGACGCCGAGTACGACGCGGCCAAGCAGCGCTGCGATGCGAAGACCGGCAACGAGAAGGACGTCTGCATCAAGGAAGCGAAGGCCGCGCAGACGAAGACCAAGGCCGACGCCAAGGCCGCGCAGAAATCCTCGGTCGCGCGCAACGACGCCGCGGACGACAAGCGCGATGCGGACTACAAGGTGGCGTTGGAGAAGTGCGACGCGTTCGCCGGTGCGGCAAAGGACAACTGTCAGGCCTCGGCAAAGGCGAGTTATCACAAGTAGGGCGATCGTTCTCGTCCGGAGGGCTCCGCCGGTCGGAGCCTTTTTCCATCGTGCACGAGCAGCCTGACCGGGGGAGCCCCGCGCCGAGTCGTTAGACTCGCGTCTCACCCGAACTCCTTCGCCGTGCATGACCACCTTCCGCGAATTCCAGGCCGAGCTCGAAGCGCTGCATCGACAGGCCGAACGAACCCGCCGCATGGACAAGGCGGCCGCGCTCGAACGCATCCGGGCGCTGATCGCCGAGTACGACCTGCAGCCGGCCGAGCTCGGACTGGAGGTCGACGAACCGATGCGCGCGAGCACGCTCGCAGCCAAGTACCGCGATCCGTTGACCGGCGCGACCTGGAGCGGTCGGGGGCGTCCGCCGCGATGGCTCCACGGCAAGGACCGGACCGCCTACCTCGTCCGGGACTAGCGCAGGGCGGAGCGATCAGAGTTCGCGGATTCCCATCTCGTCGAACCAGAAGCGATCGCTGGACGTGGGGCCGCCGTCGTCGGAATCGTAATTGATGGTCAGCTCGGTGCCTTCTCCCACCGCGGCCACCGCGTAGAAGCGCATCAGGAGGTTGTCGCGGTCCGCTTCGTAGCGCACGTTCGCGGGGTTCGCGTGGTTGTAGAAACTGCCGAGGCCGAGCACGTGGGCATGGAACGGCAGGCGTTCGTCGTCGTCCGACCAGTTGAACACGACCCGCTGCAGTTCCGGACTGAGCCGGTCGAACGACATGCGGTACGGCAGCACGTCGCAGACCTCGAGCAGTTCGCCTTCGGCCAGGTCGCGCGTCGCGAACACGCCGCGGCCCCGCGGGGTGCCGGTATCGGCGACGTGGATCTTGGGCGGTTGCGAAGTCATCGTGCCGGGCAGCGGGGCGGTCGTGCGATTGATAGTATCTGCCCAGGCAGGAAGTTCCGCCGCCGTACCGACTCCCGCCGCACCGTCCGCGATCGCCGCGGCCTTCCGGCCGCCTCTTCATGAGCGTCCTTTCATCGTCCGCCGAGGATTCCGCTTGCTGATCGGCATCGTCCGCGTCGCGCTGCAGCGCCCCTACACGTTCATCGTGCTGGCGCTGCTGCTGCTCATCATCGGGCCGCTGGCCGCGTTGCGCACGCCGACCGACATCTTCCCCGAGATCCGCATCCCGGTGATCGCGGTCGCATGGCAGTTCACGGGCCTTCCGCCCGAACAGATGAACGGGCGCATCACGACGCTCTACGAACGCAGCCTGACGACGACCGTCAACGACATCGAGCACATCGAGGCCAACTCGTACGCGGGTATCGGCATCGTCAAGATCTTCTTCCAGCCCGGCGTCAACATCGCCGTCGCCAACGCGCAGGTCGCGTCGATCTCGCAGACGGTGCTGCGACAGATGCCGCCGGGGATCACGCCGCCGCTGATCCTGAACTACAGCGCGTCGACCGTCCCCATCCTGCAGCTCGCGTTGTCCGGCAAGGGCCTGTCCGAGCAGAACCTCTTCGACATCGCGGTCAACACGCTGCGGCCGCCGCTGGTCACGGTGCCCGGTGCGGCCATTCCCTTCCCGTACGGCGGCAAGCAGCGACTCGTGCAGATCGACCTCGACACGTCGGCGATCCAGGCGCGCGGCCTGTCCGCACAGGACGTCGCCAACGCGCTCGCCGCTCAGAACCTCATCATCCCGATCGGCACGCAGAAGATCGGCAGCTTCGAGTACACGCTGCAGCTCAACAACGCACCGTCGGTGATCGCCGAGCTCGGCAACCTGCCGATCAAGGTCGTCAACGGCACGACCGTTTACATCCGCGACGTCGCCAACGTCCACGACGGCAATTCGCCGCAGACCAACATCGTCCACGTCGACGGCGGTCGCTCGGTGCTGATGTCGGTGCTGAAGAACGGTGCCACGTCGCCGCTCGCGATCGTCGACGGCATTCGTGCGAAGGCGCAGCAGGTCAAGGCGTCGCTGCCCGACAACCTCGTCGTGTCGCCGATCAACGACCAGTCGATCTTCGTCAGGGCCGCGATCAGCGGCGTCGCGGTCGAAGGAGCCATCGCGGCCGCGCTGACGAGCCTGATGATCCTGCTCTTCCTCGGCAGCTGGCGCTCGACGATCATCATCGCGGTGTCGATTCCGCTGTCGATCCTCGGCTCAATCATCGCGCTTTCGGCGATCGGCGAGACGCTCAACATCATGACCCTCGGCGGCCTCGCGCTCGCGGTCGGCATCCTGGTCGACGACGCGACGGTGACCATCGAGAACATCAACTGGCATCTCGAGCACGGCAAGGACGTGGAGACCGCGATCATGGACGGCGCGCGCCAGATCGTCGGTCCGGCCTTCGTCTCGCTGCTCTGCATCTGCATCGTGTTCGTGCCGATGTTCTTCCTGCAGGGCGTCTCGCGCTTCCTGTTCGTGCCGCTGGCCGAAGCCGTCATGTTCGCGATGGCGTGCTCGTTCGTCCTGTCGCGCACGCTGGTGCCGACGATGTCGAAGTTCCTGCTGCGCGCGCACGACCCGCACGCGGCGCCCGACGGCCGGACCCGCAATCCGCTGGTCCGCTTCCAGCGCGCCTTCGAGGCGCGCTTCGAGCGCATCCGCGCCGGCTACAAGGAACTGCTCGGCATGGCCCTCGCGCATCGTCCCGTCGTGATCGTCGTGTTCATCGCGCTGGTCGTCCTCTCGTTCGGACTCGTGCCCTTCCTCGGCAGCAACTTCTTCCCGGCGGTCGACGGCGGCCAGATCCTGATGCATGCGCGCGTGCCGGTCGGCACGC
>CALMOR010000105.1:0-4028 GCA_937872165.1 uncultured Burkholderiales bacterium
GGCTTCGACATCGTGTCCGGCGGCGAGCTCCGGCGCGTCCTCGCTGCCGGCGGCTCGCCAGGGCGCGTGATCTTCTCGGGAGTGGGCAAGACGCCCGACGAGATGCGACTCGCACTGCAGGTCGGCATCGGTTGCTTCAACGTCGAGTCGATCTCCGAAGCGCGCCAGCTCTCGGCGATCGCGACTTCAGTCGGCAGGACGGCGCCCGTCTCGCTGCGAATCAACCCGGACGTCGATGCGAGGACGCATCCCTATATCGCCACGGGACTGAAAGAAAGCAAGTTCGGTATCGCTTACGAGGACGCCGTCGAGGTCTATCGCGAAGTCGGACGGATGGCCGGCCTGGAGATCGTCGGCGTCGACTGCCACATCGGATCGCAACTGCTGGACGCTCGGCCGTTGATGGAGGCGCTCGAGCGACTGATCGAACTGGTCGACCGGCTGCAGGCGGAAGCGATCGAGATCCGCCACCTGGACCTCGGCGGCGGGATCGGCATCCGTTATGGTGACGAAGGTACTACGGTCGACGTCGGCAGCTACCTCGCAGGCGTCGCCGCGCGCGTGACCCGCTGGCGGGACGAACGCCATGCCGGGAAGCGGATCAAGCTGCTCTTCGAGCCTGGACGTTCGCTGGTCGGCAATGCGGGCGTCCTCCTGACGACGACGCTGGTGCTCAAGCCCGGGGCGACGAAGAACTTCGCGGTCGTCGATGCGGCAATGAACGACCTGCTTCGGCCCACGCTCTACGACGCCTGGCACGAGGTGCTGCCGGTGCATGCAGCGTCGCCAGCCACGCCGATGACCTGGGACGTGGTGGGGCCCGTCTGCGAATCGGGCGACTGGCTGGCTCGCGACCGCCTGTTGTCGTTGCACGAAGGAGACGTGCTCGCTTGCATGTCCACAGGGGCCTATGCGATGACGATGGCCTCCAACTACAACAGTCGCCCCCGCGCACCGGAAATCCTGGTCGATGGCTCGACGGTCCATCTCGTACGAGAGCGTGAAGACGTGACGTCCCTGTTCGCGGGAGAGCGTCTGCTCGAAAAAAAAGCCCCTCGGTGAGGGGCTTCGGGGAACGGTCTGCAGTCGTCTATTGATACGCGACGAGAGCGGCCTTCATCTTCTTCATCGCGGCGACCTCGATCTGCCTGATCCGCTCGGCCGAGACGTTGAATTCGCCGGCCAGGTCATGCAGGGTCGCGGTACCGACCTTGCCATCGACGTCTTCGGCAAGCCAGCGCGCTTCGACGATGCGCCGGCTGCGCGGATCGAGCTTCTCGAGCGCCGCAGAAATGCCGTCCGTCTGCAGACGATCCCGCCTCTCGATCTCCAGGACCTGAGTCGGTTCGTTGTTCTCGTCCTTCAGATAAGCGATCGGCGCAAAATCCTCTTCGCCGTCGTCGATCTGCCCTTCCAGCGCGATGTCGCCGCCGGAGAGCCTCGTTTCCATCTCGATGACTTCCTCGCGCTTGACGTTCAGCTCCTTCGCGAGGGCGTCGACCTCCGACGGGGTGAAGGTCTTCGAGCCGGACTTGTGCGAGCGCAGGTTGAAGAACAACTTCCGCTGAGCCTTGGTCGTCGCCACCTTGACGAGGCGCCAATTGCGCAGGATGTACTCGTGCATCTCGGCCTTGATCCAGTGCATCGCGAACGACACGAGACGGACGCCGCGCTCCGGGTCGAAACGCTTCACCGCCTTCATCAAGCCGACGTTGCCTTCCTGGATGAGGTCGCCGTGCGGCAACCCGTATCCGAGATAACCGCGGGCGATCGAGACGACGAGCCGCAAGTGCGACAGCACGAGGCGCCGGGCCGCCTCGAGATCCTCATCGTCACGGAAGCGAACCGCATAGTCCCTCTCCTCTTCGGCCGACAGGAGCGGAAGGCGATTGACCGCCTGTATATAGGAATCGATCGTCCCGAGCGCACCCGGATTGGAGACGGCCATCATCATCTGGCCAGCGCCCACGCTTCCGGGACGTCCGAAGCCCCATTCCTTCGATAATGCCAAGTGAGTCATGAAAAATCCTTTCGACCACGATTTTAGCACTCTCCGCCTGGGAGTGCTAAATTAGTCGCAAGCGCGGGATCATAGTTCCCTCCGTGGGAATCTGCACCGGCGATTACATGAAGCTATCGACCGCTCGCAGCCGCATAGGTTCCCACGAAGGTTGCAACCATCGCCGAAAGGCAGGTTGCCGTCACCCATCCCAGGTCGGACCTGGCCGCCCCCAAGATCTCCTGCGTCCACCATTCGGGAATGAAGGCACCGAGGAGGAAATAAGTCGCCGCGACGAGCAGACCCGTCAGGAGGACGAAAAGCAGGCAGTACAAAGCCGTCGGAAGAGCGAGCGCACGCTCCTGACCGCCGTCCGGTGTTCGAGATCCCGATGCGCGGGCCAAGAGGCCGGCGATCAGCAACGCCATGAACGCCGCCAGCGTTACGGAGCCCGGCTTGCCCAAGGTGCCGAGCCGCGTCACCTGCTCGAGGGCGGTCTGCAGCAACGCCACCCAGGATTCGTCGACACGGACCGTTTCGACACCCTCGAGCGACGCGAGATATGCGACCGTCGTATCGAATGCTTTGACGAGAGCAGCGTCGCCGGTCGTAGAGGGCCGCAAGGTGACGATCCAGACGTCCGGCAGACGAACCGGTCCCTCGGGCGCGGCCGAACCTACCTGCCTGGCCAGGAGAGCGCCAGCGAATTCTCCCGACTGCAGTACCGCACCGTACACATCGGCGCGGGCCTTGATCGATACGCCCACCGCGTCCGTCTCCGCTCGGCTGGCCGTCGGGTTCATCACGACGAGGATCGAAGTCCGCGCGGCGGCAGACGCCGTCTGCTGGGCGACGAGACGGATCGTCAGCACGAACAGCACGGACGCCGTGATGCAGATCGCGGTGGCAACGGCTGCAGCGAGGACGGCCCATGGCTCGGCTCGCAGTGCCGAAAACGCACCCCGGAAGGCGCTGCGGCTGGTCGAGGGAGAGTGCCTGGGCGCGTCGAACGCAGTCATGTTCCGATGAGGAGCGCCGACGAGGTTCGCGGGCGTTGGAAGGGCGATGCAACGCGCACGCGGTCACGAAGCCGACGAAATAGTAACCGACGCTCCTGAAGCGGAGCCTGCGACTCGACGGTGTTTCCCTCTAGAATCGGTCGACCCGAGCCCTGCCTCTACTCCGATGGGAACCGAAGTCTTCACGATCCGCCCCGAACCGTCGCTCGAAATGCGACGAGCGCTGCGATCGCGACCGTTCGTCGTGATCGCCCTTTGCGCCGCGTGGTGCAACACCTGCGACGACTTCCGGATCGGCTTCGAGCGGTTGGCGCTCGAACGCGACGACTCGACGTTCATCTGGATGGACATCGAGGACGATGCCGATTTCATCGGCGATGTCGAGATCGAGAACTTCCCGACGCTGGCGATCTTCCTGCGCGGGCGGCTGCTCCACTTCGGGGTCAGCCTCCCGCAGGCCTCGCTGGTCGGTCGACTGCTGCAGTCGCTGGACGATGACAGCAGATCGGTGGACGGCGAGGCGGACGTGACGAGTCTGCTCGGCCGGTTGACGAGCGTCGACGCCGCTGCGACCAACGAGTACGCGATCGACGTTTCAGACGGCGAGTAAGGCCGACACGAACTGAACGGCCGAGAAACGCTGCAAGTCGTCGAGCGCTTCGCCGATCCCTATGAAGTAGATGGGAATCGGCGGACGATCGCGACGCAGCAACGCGATGGCCGCGAGCACTCCGCCTTTGGCCGTGCCGTCGAGCTTCGTGACGATGAGGCCGGTCAGGCCGATGGCGGCGTCGAAGGCCCGAACCTGGGCAATCGCGTTCTGGCCGGTATTACCGTCGATCACGAGCAGCACTTCGCGAGGCTGGACCGTTCCGGACAAGGCCGGTGCCTTGCCGATCACGCGCTTGACCTTCTTCAGTTCGTCCATCAGGTGGAGCTGGGTCGGCAAACGCCCGGCGGTGTCCGCCAACAGGACGTCGACGCGTCGAGCCGCAGCTGCAGCGACCGCG
>CALMOR010000105.1:4038-19242 GCA_937872165.1 uncultured Burkholderiales bacterium
CTGCGCGACGACTGCGATGCCGTTGCGTTCGCCCCAGACGACGAGCTGTTCCCGTGCGGCGGCACGAAACGTGTCTCCCGCAGCCAGCAGCACCGTCCGACCTCCGGCCTGAAGGTGCTTCGCGAGCTTGCCTATCGACGTCGTCTTGCCGGCACCGTTGACTCCGACGACCATGACGACGACCGGAGCGGACGGATGGAGCGGGTCTCGCGTGGTGTCGAAGTCCTTTTCCAAAGGAGAAAGAAGCTCCGTCAACAGCTGGCCGAGAACGGCCTTCAGCTGCGCACCATCGTCGATCGCCTCTCTTTTGGCGCGAAGCCGCAATTGTTCGATGAGGTAGGAAGTCGCCTCGACACCAGCATCGGCCATCAACAGCGCGGACTCGAGTTCTTCGAAGAGCGCCTCGTCGACCTTGGTGGCGACGAACAGACCGGCGATGCCGCTGCCGGTCTTCGCAAGCCCGCTTCGGAGTCTTTCGAGCCAGTTGCGTCGTGGCGCCGACTCGGCGTCGGCGACGACCGCCGGATTCGGTATCGTCGACGCTCCGACGTCGGGCTGCCGATCGGCAACCGGCGCGGAATCGTCCGGCGCTTCGGAGCGCTTGCAGAATTTGAGCAGGGGTTCGCGGGAGATGCCGGGGCTGCCGCCAGGCGCCCCGCGATGGCCGTTCGATAGCCCGATGGGAGCGGGGCGACGGGGACGACCGGGCGGAACTCTAACATCGGCCTCGTGGGCCAGGATGGCATCACATGTCGCAGAACAAGGGCCGGAGCCGCGTCCGGGCCGGCGCAGTCCGCATCGTCGGCGGCCGCTGGAGACGGACCGTCCTCGAAGTGGTCGACAGCCCCGGTCTACGCCCGACCACCGATCGCGTGAGGGAGACGCTCTTCAACTGGCTGACTCACGCGTTCGGCGGTGATCTGGAGGGGCGCTCCGTGCTCGACCTCTTCGCCGGGACGGGCGCCCTCGGATTCGAGGCTGCCTCGAGAGGTGCCCGGCGCGTCGTCCTGGTCGAATCCAATACGCTGGTTTCCCGGCATCTCGAGCGCGTGCGGACAAGGCTGGCTGCGACCGAAGTGGCGGTGCAGACCGGCGACGCTCTGCAATCGGCGACGCGGTACCGGAAGAACGACGAGCGCTTCGACGTGATCTTCGTCGATCCTCCGTTTCATGGAGGGTGGGTGGACCGGATCCTTCCCCTGGCGGTGCCGCTCTCCGCACCAGGAGGATTCATCTACGTGGAGACGGAAGTCGCGCTCTCTCCGTCGCTCCTGTCCTTACACGAACTGGAGATCTATCGGGCGGACAAAGCGGGGGAGGTGTTCTATTATCTGCTGCAGCGCAAAAAAAACGATTGTTGAGGAGACTCCCCATGTTGGTAGCCGTCTATCCGGGCACGTTCGACCCGCTGACCCGAGGGCATGAAGATCTCGTGCGCCGCGCAGCGAAGTTGTGTCACAGGCTTGTCGTCGGCGTTGCCGACTCGCGCAACAAGCGGCCGTTCTTCACGCTGGACGAGCGGGTCGACATCGCCCGCGAAGTCCTTTCCCACTACCCCAACGTGACGGTCGCGGGGTTCTCGGGCCTGTTGAAGCACTTCGTCGAGGAGCACGACGCCACGATCGTCATTCGGGGACTCCGCGCCGTTTCCGACTTCGAGTTCGAGTTCCAGATGGCCGGGATGAACCGGTATCAGATGCCCTCGGTGGAAACCGTTTTCCTTACGCCGTCCGACCAGTACATGTTCATCTCGGGGACCATCGTTCGGGAGATCGCCCTGCTCGGCGGGGACGTCTCCAAATTTACCTTCCCTTCGGTCGAAAAGTGGCTCAAGCAGAAGGTCCAACGCCCGCAGACATGACCCCGCTGCGGCGAGGTCGTAGAAGCCATGGGGAGCTTCCATGGCGTTGATCATCACGGACCAGTGCATCAACTGCGACGTGTGCGAGCCGGAGTGCCCGAACGGGGCGATCTCCATGGGTCAGGACATCTACGAGATCGATCCCCTCAAGTGCACGGAGTGCGTCGGCCACTTCGACCGGCCCCAATGTCAGGTCGTCTGCCCCGTAGAGTGCATCCCGCTGGACCCGTTGTGGCAGGAAACCAACGATGAGCTGTCCGCCAAATTCCTCGATTTACAAAAAGAAGTCCGCGTTAAAGATTAAAGATTATCTGTGCTTGGTTAATACCCGCGTGCCTATCGTTTCATAGGCAATGAGAGCTAGGATCCCTCATAGCTATGCAATAATCTTTCCTACGCCTCCAAGTCTCGAACCGCATTGCTATCAATCGCGAGTTCTTTCCTCCTAATATGAAGTACCTTCGATCGTCTCTAATAGTTTCTTCCTCGATGCAATCAAGGTATTCGATTGCATATCTGCGAATACACTAATGGAGTTCGATGACAAATCGATTCTATAACGTTCAAGCAAAGAGCAAAACGGTCTCAGGAGGTCCGGATCGAACTGTACACCACCTAATCGCACGATTTCTTGAATAGCTCTTTCATGCGTCCACGCACGCTTGTATGATCGGGCGTGGGTAAGAGCGTCATATACGTCCGCATAGGCGCACACTCGCGCAGATAACGGTATCTCTTTCCCACATGACTTAGTCGGATAACCGGCGCCGTTCCACCACTCATGGTGATGTCTGGCGATGTCAACCGCCATCATTAACGTTGGGTCATCTGAGCCTGAGAGGATCTGCGCCCCGACTTCCGTATGAAGACGCATCGCTGCCATTTCCGAGGCATCAAGCGGCCCCGGCTTTAGTAATATCACCTCATTGACAGCGATTTTTCCAATGTCGTGAAGTCGAGCGGCATGCTCGACTTGTACACAAAATGTATCGTCCATGCCAATAGCACGCGCCAGCATGCTGGCCAGATGGCCAACACGGTAGCAGTGCTGCCCCGTCTCGTCATCAAAGAATTCCGCTGCTATAGCCCAGTTCTCCGCAGTGTTAACCGCGTCAGTACGAATTTCGCGTCTGAGACTAGTCACTCGAAGTCGGGCCATATCTTCGTGAATCGCCGTTAGCTCCTCGTGTTTCGTTAAAACCCGTTGTTCGCTTTTATCCATGTCTGGTACAAGCCCAACCACGTCGGTCGCGCTCAGCCAGTCCCTTACAGTACTAAACGGATCGATGCTCGTGCTTACGCTCACGTCCTGGCGCAACTCAGCGTCATCCCGCCTAGTTGCGAGCTGCCGGTAAAACTTGGCCTTTTTTACGCTTGTTGTAAATTCGACTAACTCTCGCGCAAACTTGAGACCCTCCGCCGCCAAGGACGGAGTGTCCGCGTTGCTATAAACCGTAATTAACGCTTGCAGGACAAAGTGGTGATACAAGCGTGTAGATTGACTTTCTTGATGTAACCGACCTAGGCGAGTTCGTCCGGCATTTGAATCTCCTAGTCCCCAATCACAGAGAGCCGCCGCAACAGTAAGAAGAGTCCTAATACGCGGGTTTTCTTCGTTCCCGATGCTAGCTAATGTTTCTAGAAAAAAGCTTTTTGCTTCTTCCGCTCTTCCGCAACCTACCAAATAAGCAACCCGAGATTTCTCAAAAAATGCTCTTCTTAGCGGACCCGATTCGGAATTTAGATACTTCTGGCCTTCTTGAAGAAATCTGGAGGCTGAAGTAACGTCGCGCATTCGGTAAGCAGCAAATAAACCATTTGATGAACATTGAAGCTTTAGTGAGTTCGCGATGTCGGATTGGTCATCCAACTTAAGTATCTTATCCGCCATGGTTATTGCTTGGCGATAATGGCCCATCTCCTGGAGGACAACTATGACATTTGCAAGGCACGCTGCCTCCATCGTCTGGTTACCCATTTTTCTTGCCAACGTGACCGCCACCTCCAGATACTTCATAGCTGTAGCGAAGTCTGCCGTATCGCAAAACTGGGCGCCGAGGATATTGGCGATCCGCCGCTGAGCGCCGAGGTCCGAATAGTCCTCGGCCTTTTGAGAGACGCTCTTACCGTAGTTAATAGCCAATGTTGATTGGCCTACCTCAAATAAATGCGCGCATACGCTGACAAGCAAGTCCGAATATTTTATAAAGGAATCTTTCTCAACTAGATTCAGAAGTTCGGAAGCTTGGTCTACAAGTTGGTTGAAATGGTCACCGGCGGCCGCCGCCAGCGCTTTATGTATTCGGCCCGCAAGCCGACGACGAGCGCTTTCTTCACCTGAGTGAAGGAGGCGGCTCTTATCGGGGCGCGTACGGGCACCCAACTCTCCAGGAACCATTGGACCTAAATGCAGGGGCCTTCCAAATTTGGGCATGACTTGTCGCAAGTTTCTTCCCAAAGGTGTCTAGTTTTGACATGATGGGGCAGGGCGACCGATTTTTGGTCACCCACGTAAATACGCACGTGTTAGCTTGCCAGCGCGGACGTGCGTATCGTGTATTACGGTTTAGGGAAAATCACTAATTTCTTGGGCCGATTACAATCCTTTCTTCTAGGAAATACTATGCTTAACGACTATATTGAGTGCGACATTTACGTAATCGACGACCTTACGCTCGCCGAAGTGGGTGGGGGTGTGGACGCTAATACGTTCTAAATTGCAGTAAAAGCGAACCTTGCTGCTTGCAGCGAGGTTCTCCGGCTGCACTAATTCCAGTAGAACGTCTTTGCGCATCAATCTATAGATCGGCCCGAGGGCACGGAACTTTAGAGTGCATCAAATATTGAACCGAAAGTGCATCACGTCGCCGTCCTTGACGGCGTACTCCTTCCCTTCCAGCCGCATCTTTCCTCTCTCTTTTGCGCCGGCCTCTCCTTTGCAAGTGACGAAATCCTCGTAAGCGATCACTTCCGCGCGGATGAAGCCGCGCTCGAAGTCGGTGTGGATCGCCCCCGCAGCTTGTGGGGCCGTTGCGCCGAGAGGTATGGTCCACGCTCTCACTTCTTTCTCGCCTGCCGTGAAGTAGGTCTGCAGTCCGAGTAGCGCGTAGCCCACCCGGATCAGGCGGTTGAGTCCCGGCTCCTCCAGTCCCATGTCGGCGAGGAAGACGGCCTTGTCCTCGTCGGGCAATTCGGCGATTTCCGATTCGAGAGAAGCGCAGATCGCGACCACCGGGGCTCCCTGAGCGTTGGCATAGGCCGTCAATCGGTCCAGCATCGGGTTGTCCACGAATCCGTGCTCCGAAACGTTCGCGACGAACATCGCCGGCTTGGCGGTGATCAGACAGAGCGGCTTGATCAGCGCCTGCTCGTCGGCGTCGAGACCCAGCGCGCGCACCGGCTTCGCCTGATTCAGATGCGGCTCGACCTTCGCGAGCACCGCCAACAGCTTCACCGCCTCCTTGTCGCCCCCGCGGGCCTGCTTCGTGATCCTGACGAAGGTCTTCTCGAGCGTGCCCAGATCGGCGAGGGCCAGTTCGGTCTGAATCACCTCGACGTCGGCCAGCGGATCGACCTTACCGGCCACGTGGATGACGTTGCTATCCCCAAAACAGCGGACAACGTTGACGATGGCATCGGTTTCCCGAATGTGTGCGAGGAACTGGTTGCCCAGGCCCTCCCCCTTCGAGGCCCCGGCCACGAGACCCGCGATGTCGACGAATTCGACGATCGCCGGCATGATCCGTTCGGGCTTGGCGATGCCGGCCAGCTCCACGAGACGCGCGTCGGGCACTTCGACGACGCCGGTATTCGGCTCGATCGTGCAGAACGGATAGTTCTCGGCGGCGATCCCGGCCCGAGTCAATGCATTGAAGAGCGTGGACTTGCCGACGTTCGGAAGACCGACGATGCCGCAGCGGAGCGCCATGGATGACTCGCATTCAGGAAAACCCGCGATTCTATGCGAGCGTCCCTGCGCGGCCGGGCAAGTCGGCGACTCCGGCGTCCTGCTGAACGAACGCCCTTCCGCTAGGAGAGCAGAAGTTCGACGTCGTGTGCGATCGAAGCCGCGCTTTCCCCTTGGCGAAGAAAGAGGCGGATACGGCCGGCCGCATCGAACACGTAGCTTCCGGCGGTGTGGTCGAGCGTATACGAGTCGGCCGTCGGTCCCGGTACCTGCTGGTAGAAGACCTTGAAGTCCTTCGCGGTCTGGCGAATGCGCGCTTCGTCGCCGGAGAGTCCGACGAAGCGCGGGTCGAACGACGGAACGTATTGCGCGAGCAGTTGCGGCGTGTCCCGCGCGGGATCCAGGGTGACGAAGAGCACCTGTACCCGTTCCGCATCTGCCTTCAACGTGCCCATCACCGCCTTGAGATCGGCCAGCGTCGTCGGGCAGACGTCGGGACACTGCGTATAGCCGAAGAACACCACGACGACCTTCCCCCGGTAGTCGGCCAGACTCCTCGGGCGCCCCTCCACGTCGGTCAGATGGAAGTCCTTCGCATAGTCGGCGCCGGTTATGTCGACGCTCTCGAACTGGGGCTTCGGTGAAGAGCAGCCGTACGAGACCGACGCGATCACGACAGCGAGCACTGACGAGGCAAGCCGCGGGAAGCGGGGGGAGCGCGTCGTCGTCACGTCACACCAGATAGTGATCGACGAGCAGTGCCAGGAACAGCAACGACAGGTACACGATCGAATAGCGAAACGTCCGACGCGCCAGTCGATCGGCCTCGTCCTCGGACCGCGCCCGCCAGATCGCCCACGACAGCCGCAGGAATTCGCCGCCGAGGATCACCGCGGCGCAGAGGTAGAGCGGCCCGCTCATGCGCATCGCGAACGGCAGCATCGTCGTCGCGAACAGCGCGATCGTGTACAGCAGGATGTGCAGGCGCGTGTAGCGGGAGCCGTGAGTGACCGGCAGCATCGGCAGGCCGGACTTCCGGAAGTCCTCGGTGCGATAGAGGGCCAGCGCCCAGAAGTGCGGCGGCGTCCAAACGAAGATGATGAGGACGAGGATCCAGGCCTGTGCCGGGACCGAATCCGCCATCGCGGCCCATCCGAGCGCGGGCGGCATGGCGCCGGACGCGCCGCCGATGACGATGTTCTGCGGCGTCATCGGCTTGAGCAGCATCGTGTAGACGACCGCGTAGCCGACGAAGGTCGCGAACGTCAGCCCCATGGTCAGCGGATTGACGAAGTGGAGAAGGACGAGCATGCCGGTGCCGCCGATCACGCCGGACCCGAGCAGGATCTCCGTTACCGACAGTTCGCCCGAAGCCGACGCGCGGCGCGCGGTGCGCGCCATGCGCGCGTCGAGCTCCCGCTCGACCAGGCAGTTGACCGCGAAGGCGGCGCCGGCCAGGAGCCAGATGCCGACCGTCGCGGCGACCAGGCGGTCGACCGGCGGGAATCCCGGCACCGCGAGGAACATGCCGATCACCGCGCAGAAGACGGCGAGCTGGGTCACGCGCGGCTTGGTCAGCGCGTAGTACTGCGTCAGCTTGCGACCGACGGAGGCGTCGAGGACGTGTTGCATGGATCGGTCAGGCGGCTTCGGGAAGTGATCCCTCGACTCGCGCGGGAGAGTCGGAGGGACCCCGGCGGTCTAGCCAGGGGTTCGACCGACGGTCGACAGACTCGGCGGGGAGGTCGTCGCGTCGAAGCGGACGACGCTGGACGGGTGATGCGTACGGGGAAGCCGGTAATTTATCACGATGACGGTGGCCAGCAGGCCGGCCGCGCCGGCGTTGTGCAGTACGGCCGCGATCAGGGGCCACGCGAAGACGACGTTGACGAGGCCGGAGACGAACTGCAGGCCGAGGAGCCCGGCCAGGACGCCGGCCGGGCCCTTCAGGCCACCGATCGACCTCGCACGCCAGGCGAGCAGGCCGACGGTCAGCAGGACGACGATCGCGAAGCTGCGATGGACCCAGTGGATGGCCGTCAATGCCGCGACGGACAGGTAGCCGCCGTCGGCGGTGCGCCCGAGATCGCGCCAGAGATGGAAGCCGTTCTCGAAGTCCATCGGCGGCAGCCACACGCCCTGGCACTTCGGGAAGTCGGTGCAGGCCAGGACCGCATAGTTGGCGCTCACCCATCCGCCGAGCGCGATCTGCACGACGAGAACCGCGAGCCCCGTCGACGAGAGCAGACGCAGGCCCCGTCCACCGTCGACCCCGGCCCGACCGTCGAGCTCAAGGCCATGCCGGATCAGGAGCGCGAGCAGCGCGAGTCCCAGCAACAGGTGCGTGGTCACGAAGATCGGCTGCAGCTTCTGGGTCACGGTCCACGCGCCGAACGCGCCTTGCAGGACGACGAGCCCGAGGAGCCCTGCGGTCATGACGGGAAAGGACCGGTCCGTCGTCGCCTCGCGGCGTCGACGCCGACGCCGACGAATGCTCACGACCAGCATCGTCACGATCAGCACGCCGACGGCCATCGCGAGATAGCGATGGATCATCTCGATCCAGGCCTTGCTCATCGTCACCGGTCCGAAGGGCATCGCCGTCTCGGCATCGTGGATGTCGTGCGCGGCCATGAAGGGATTGGCCTTCGCGTAGCAGCCCGGCCAGTCCGGACAACCGAGACCGGAGTCGGTCAGCCGCGTGAAGCCGCCGAACACGATCAGGTCGAACGTGAGGAACGCCGTCACCCAGGCGAGGCGCCTGAGCCGGTCGCCGGGCGCGCGCCCCACGTAGACCAACGCGATCGGCAGCGACGCGATGGTGATGCCCTTGAATGCGAGCAGCAGGAGGTCGAAGGCCTGCATGCGCTCAGCCGATGCGGGACGCGCGCAACAGCTTCGCGAGATCGCGCTTGGTCTTGTTCGGATCGGCGTCGAGGGGAAACTGCATCATCAGGTTGCCGAGCGGGTCGACCATGTAGATGTGATCCGCATAGTCGTCGCCGCCCGGACCGTCGAGGTCGAGCCAGCGGACGAGCTCCGCCGGATCGGCGCGCAGCATCTCGGTCCCGTCGTACTCGCGGATCACGGCCGTCGGCAGCGGCACGGCGTCGGGAATCAGCCAGACGCGCTGCACGCGATCACGATCCTTGCCCGTCGTCAGACGGACCTGCCGGATGTGGTAGAGGCGTTCGACGCAGGCGGCAACGCAATCGCCGCCCGCGACCATCAGCATCGTCCACTTGCCGCGCAACGCCGCCTCGTCGAATGCGCGGCCGTCGAGCGTCTTCAAGTGCAGCGCCGGCATCGGCCGCTGCGGGTCGATCAGCTCGCCGTAATTGCTGCGTGCCTCGGGACGCACGAAGTAATACGCGTAATACGACGCGACGACCGGCGCCGCGCAGATCGCGATGACCATGTACAGCTTCGCGCGACTGCGGGGCCGCGACATGTCATTGCGGCTGAGGGACTGTTCTGCCATGCCGGATCAGACGTAAGGATTGGTAGGCGAGAAGCACCGCGAGCGTCGCCGCGAGTGCGAACCACTGGAAGGCGTAACCGTGATGCCGATCGATCTGCGACTGCAGCACGCCGCCGCGGTCGGGCCAGTCCCGCAGGAGTCCGTCGTCGGTCGACGACGGACCGGCGTCCGCGCGCACGACGATCGGCAACGGCCGCGTGCCGCTGGCGCGGGCATACGCATCGAAGTCGAAATTCTGCCAGATACCCTTCAGGAACCGATCGGGTCGCGGTCCGAGATCGAGGAAGCGCTGCTCGTCGGCCTCGACCACGCCCGTCACCTCGATCGGTCCGTCCGGTGTGCGATAGGCGCCGATCCTCGTGCGGTCGTCCATGTTGCGCGGCGTCCATCCCCGATTGACGATGACGTCGACGCCGGCGACGCCTTCGATGCGGAGCGGCATCAGCACGTAGAAGCCCGCGGTTCCCGCATGCGGTCGATTGTCGAGATAGACGACGGCCTCGGGCCGCCAGCGGCCTTGAAGGATCACGTGACGATTCACGAGTCCCACCGGCATCCTCAGCGCCTCGCGGTCCAATGCGACCGGGGCCGAGCGAGCCGCCTCGTCGATGCGGCTCTGCAGCGCCTCCTTGTCGGCCGCTCGACGCAGTTGCCAGAATCCGAGCGCACTCGTCGCCCAGACGCCCAGCAGGCCGACGAGGCCCGCGAGGCAGAGCTTCTGCGTGCGGGTCACCGGGTGCTCTGCGCGGCGTCGATCGTCAGGTCGCTCGTCGCGCTATGAAATAATCCGGGCATGCGTTACGTCGTCATCGTCGCGTTCGTCCTCATCCTCGCCAGCCTCACGTCGGCGCTGGTCTTCATGATGAAGGACCGGGGCAAGACCGACCGGACCGTGACGGCGCTCGCGTTGCGTGTCGGCTTCTCGATCACGCTGTTCGTCTTCATCCTCGTGGCCTACGAGCTCGGCTGGATTCAGCCGACCGGCATTCGCTGAAGTCGTCGACCCTTCCAGGACTTCGCGAACGGACGATCGTTCGCCAAAGAGAAACGCCGCGACAGCGGCGTTCTTCCGTTCGATCCGGATGGATCAGAGCCAGTAGACCACGACGTACAGGCCGAGCCACACCACGTCGACGAAGTGCCAGTACCACGCGGCTCCCTCGAAGCCGAAGTGGCTGTCCGGCTTGAAGTCTCCGCGGATCACGCGGAAGAGCACCACCGACAGCATCAACGCTCCCATCGTGACGTGGAATCCGTGGAAGCCGGTCAGCATGAAGAAGGTCGAGCCGTAGATGCCCGACGTCAGCTTGAGGTTCAGCTCCGAATAGGCGTGACCGTATTCGAAGATCTGGAAACCGAGGAAGGTCGCGCCCAGAAGCACCGTCAGCAACAACCAGATCGCGGTCTTCGAGCGTTCGCCGTGACGCAGCGCATGGTGTGCGATGGTCAGCGTCACGCCCGACGTGAGCAGCAGCAGCGTGTTGATCGTCGGGATCGGAAACGGCGTCATCGGCGTGAACGAATCGACCGAGCCCGCCGGTCCCACGCTCGGCCACTTGCCGGCGAAGTCCGGCCACAGGACGCGGGCATCGAGCTGCGACAGCTCGGGCATCGAGATCACGCGCGAATAGAACAGCGACCCGAAGAAGGCCGCGAAGAACATCACCTCGGAGAAGATGAACCAGCTCATGCTCCAGCGGAACGAGCCGTCGATGCGGCGGTTGTACTGACCGCCCTCGGACTCGCCGATCGCGTCGCCGAACCAGCGATACAGCACGGTCAGCATGCACAGGATGCCGAGCCCGTTCGCGTACGGAGCCCACGGCTGGCCGTTCACCCAGCCGGCCGCGCCGAGCATCGTCAACAGCATCGAGGCGCCGCCGAGCAGCGGCCAGAACGACGGGCCCGGCACGAAGTAGCCGGTGGGGCCGCCGTGCTGGACTTCGTTGGAGACGCCAGCGGAGGCGTTGGTCACTGCGGAACTGCTCATCGAACTCTCCGACGAAAGACTTTCAAGAGGCGCGTCATCTTACGACGCTCTTCACGATCAGGATCAGGATCAGCACGAACGCCAGCGCGCCGAGCAACGCCGCCACGATCACGTGCACGGGATCGAGCCTGGCCGCGTCGCGGTCGTGGTCGCTCCGCTTGCGGACGCCGAAGAACGACCAGAGCACGGCCTTCATCGTCTGCACGAACGTCGCGTTGCCGCGCTCCCCGCCTCCCGGCGCCTCGTCCGTCATCGCGTCAGCCGCGCGGCAACGCGGGCACTGCGGCGGCCGGCGGGCCGCCGACCTCGAAGAACGTGTACGAGAGCGTGATCGTGTCGACGTTCTTCGGGATCTTCGGGTCGATCACGAAGACCACCGGAAACTGCTTCGCCTCGTTCGGGGCGAGCGCCTGCTGCTTGAAGCAGAAGCATTCGACCTTGCGGAAGTACTGCATCGCGACGGCCGGCGCATAGCTGGGGATCGCCTGGGCCTGCATCGCACGGCCCTGCTGGTTGGCGATCTCGTAGACCACCGTCGTCAGTTCGCCGGGATGCACCTTCATCGAGTTGGCCACCGGCTTGAAGCGCCACGGACCGCGTGCGTTGCCGTCGAACTCGACGGTGATCGTGCGCGAGAGGTCCACCTGCGTGCTCTTCGCGAACGCCGCCGCTCCGCCGTCCGTCTGCGTGAGATCGTTGACGCCGGTGATCTCGCAGATCTTCCGGTAGAGCGGCACCAGCGCGTAGCCGAAGCCGAACATCAACGCGGTGACGACCAGGAGCTTGCCGAGCATCGCTGCGTTGAGGCGGCGGCGCAGCGCTTCCATCCGGGTCCCGACGCGCGCGTCGCTCATGGCTTCATCGACGCAGCAACGTGTACTTGACGAGGATGCCGACGAAGAAGACGAGCGCGATGCTCGCGAGGATCAGCCCCGTGCGCCGGTTGCGCGCCCGCAGCTCGATCTCTCGCGCGCTCCCGCCGTTGCGGTATCCGCTCATCGCGTGGTCGTCCCGATCAGCGGACGAGCGGCGGGGTCTCGAACGTATGGAAGGGCGCCGGGCTCGGCACCGTCCACTCGAGACCCTCGGCGCCTTCCCATGGATTGTCGGCGGCCTTCGGGCCGCCCTTGATGCAGGGCAGGACGACGGCGACAAGGAAGTAGACCTGCGACAGACCGAACCAGAACGCGCCGATGGTCGCGATCTGATGGAAGTCGGTGAACTGCATCGGATAGTCGGCGTAGCGACGCGGCATGCCGGCCAGACCGAGGAAGTGCATCGGGAAGAACGTGACGTTGAACGAGATCAGCGAGCTCCAGAAGTGGATGCGGCCGCGCGTCTCGTTGTACATGTGGCCCGTCCACTTCGGCGCCCAGTAGTAGAAGCCCGCGAAGATCGCGAACAGCGAACCCGCGACCAGCACGTAATGGAAGTGCGCAACCACGTAGTAGGTGTCCTGCAGCTGGATGTCGATCGGCGAGATCGCCAGGATGAGGCCGGTGAAGCCGCCGAAGGTGAACACGAACAGGAAGCCGATCGCGAACAGCATCGGCGTCTCGAACGTCATCGAGCCCTTCCACATCGTCGCGATCCAGTTGAACACCTTCACGCCGGTCGGCACCGCGATCAGCATCGTCGCGTACATGAAGAAGAGCTGCCCGGTCACCGGCATGCCGGTCGTGAACATGTGGTGCGCCCACACGATGAACGAGAGGATCGCGATCGACGACGTCGCATACACCATCGACGCATAGCCGAAGAGCGGCTTTCGCGCGAACGCGGGTATGACCTGCGACACGATCCCGAACGCGGGCAGGATCATGATGTAGACCTCGGGATGCCCGAAGAACCAGAAGATGTGCTGGTACATGACCGGGTCGCCGCCGCCGGCCGCGTTGAAGAACGACGTGCCGAAATGGCGGTCGGTGAGCACCATCGTGATGGCGCCCGCCAGCACCGGCATGACGGCGATCAGCAGGTAGGCGGTGATCAGCCAGGTCCACACGAACATCGGCATCTTCATCAGCGTCATGCCGGGCGCGCGCATGTTGAGGATGGTGACGATGATGTTGATCGAACCCATGATGGACGACGCGCCCATGATGTGGACCGCGAAGATCGCGAGGTCCATCCCCGGGCCCATCTGCACCGACAAAGGCGCGTACAGCGTCCAGCCCGCGGCGGTCGCGCCACCGGGCACGAAGAACGACAGCGTCAGCAGGATGGCGGCCGGCGGCAGCAGCCAGAAGCTGAAGTTGTTCATGCGCGCGAAGGCCATGTCGGGCGCGCCGATCATCAGCGGCACCTGCCAGTTCGCGAAGCCCACGAACGCCGGCATGATCGCGCCGAAGACCATGATGAGTCCGTGCATCGTCGTGAACTGGTTGAACAGTTCCGGGTTGACGATCTGCAGGCCCGGCTGGAACAACTCGGCGCGCAGCAGCAGCGCGAGCACGCCGCCTTCCATCAGCATCGTGAACGAGAAGAACAGGTACAGCGTCCCGATGTCCTTGTGGTTGGTGGCGAGCAGCCAGCGACGCCAGCCCGTCGGCGTGTGATGCGCGTGATCGTCGTGGTGGCCGTGCGCGGCGTCGTGAAGCGGATCGATGGCGGTGCTGCTCATGGTGCTCTCCAGGCGTCCGCGAGGGACGCAGGTCGGTCGGTCGGTACGACTAGTTCTTTCGCGCGAGCGTGATGTCGGACGGCTGCACCACCGGGTCGGCACCCCTGCCCGCGTTGGTCCAGCCGTTCCGCGTGTAGCTGATGACCGACGCGATCTCGACGTCCGAGAGCTGCGCCCACGACGGCATCTTCTGATTGTTCTGACCGTGCAGCAGCACGGCGATCTGCACGTCCTTCGGCCCGAGGACCTTGGCATCGCCGACCAGCGCCGGGGCGCCCACGGCCGTGTTGCCGGTACCCGCCGCCTGATGACAGACCGCGCAGTTGGTGGTGAAGACCTTCTCGCCCTTCGACGTCAGCTCGGCGACGGTGAACGTCCTGGTCGGATCCTCCTGCAGCGCCGACATCTCCTGCTTCTTGCCGTCGACCCACTTGGTGTAGTCCTCGGCCGAGACGACGTTGACCACGATCGGCATGTACGCGTGCTCGGCGCCGCACAGCTCCTGGCACTGTCCGCGGTAGGTCCCGATCTTCTCGGCCTTGAACCACGTGTCGCGCACGAAGCCCGGGATGGCGTCCTGCTTGATGCCGAACTGCGGGACCGCGAACGCATGGATGACGTCGTTCGCGGTGGTGATGACGCGCACCTTCCTGTTGACCGGCACGACGAGCGGGTTGTCGACCTCGAGCAGGTAGGTGTCGCCTTCCGGATGTCCCTTGATGCCTTCGGACGGGAAGCCCGACATCTCGCGGGGCGTGGCCAGCGTGGAGACGAAGCCGATGCCCTCGCCCTCTCCGTTCAGGTAGTCGTAGCCCCAGCGCCACTGGAAGCCGGTGGCCTTGATGGTGAGGTCGGCGTTGGTCGTGTCCTTCATGTCGACGATCAGGCGCGTCGCCGGCAGCGCCATCGCGATGACGATCACGAACGGCACGATGGTCCAGATGATCTCGACGGTGGTGTTCTCGTGCCAGGTCTCCGGCTTGTGGCCGAGCGACTTCCGGTGCTTGAAGATCGCGTAGAACATCACGCCGAACACGAGGATGAAGATGACGAGGCAGATCAGCAGCATCAACGTGTGCAGATCGTAGATGTCCGACGCGATCTTCGTGACGCCGACCGGCAGGTTGAGCTGATTGACCTTCGGTCCTCCGGGCGCGTCGCCGACCGCCCACGCAGCGGCGCCGAACAGGGCCGTCGCGAGCCCCATGGCAGCCGCCGCCAGCGATGACGGCGCGAGGGGACCTGACGCGGCCCGCGTGCGCAGGAGGGCTCTGACGAAATGGATCATGTACTCGTTTCTCCGATCAACCGGCGCGACGGCCCGGCTCACCCAGTCACTGAA
>CALMOR010000106.1 GCA_937872165.1 uncultured Burkholderiales bacterium
GATTCGACCGGCGCTCGATGCTTCTCCTGCTCGTCACGATCACGAGCACGCTGGGCGACGCGCGCGCCGCGGGCACTTCGCCCGCACCGCCCACGGGAATCGTCGCGGCCGCCGAGGACGACGGCGACCCGGTCCCGAAGCCGGCCAATGGCGGCAAGGCGAAGAGTCGAAGCGCCGCGCTGCTCGCGGACGACGACCTCGATCTCGAGGAAGCCACGACGCCGCCGACCAAGTTCTTCGGCTTCGACCAGTTCGAAGCGGCTTACACGATCCCGCACCCGGCCCATTTTTCGAAACTGATCAATCGCCTCGAAGTCGGTGCGCAAGGCGCCTTCAACGCGGATTTCAAGTGGAAGATCAGCGGCCGGTTCGATTACGACGCGATCTACGATCTCAGCAATTTCTATCCGGGTCCGGTCAGGGACGACCAGCGCTTCGATCCGATGTTCCGCGAGACCTACATCGACTTCGGCGCCGGTCAATTCGACTTCCGTTTCGGACGTCAGCAGATCGTATGGGGCGAGGTCGTCGGCCTCTTCCTCGCCGACGTCGTGTCGGCTCATGACCTGCGCGAATCCATCGTCCAGGATTTCGACCTGATCCGCATTCCGCAATGGGCCGCGCGCGTCGAATACTTCAAGGACGACTTCCACCTCGAAGGCGTCTGGATCCCGTTTCCGTCGATCGACCGGATCGGCAAGCCCGGCAGCGACTTCTTCCCCTATCCGCCGGCGCCGCCTCCCGGTTATGGCTACGTGATCAACGACGAGCGAAGGCCCGAAGTCAGCGGCGCCAACCGGAACTTCGGAGTGCGGGCTTCCCTTCTCAAGGGTGGCTGGGACGTGGCCGCCTTCGCCTACCGCAGCGTCGACGAGTCGGCGACGTTCTTCCGGCAGGTGGTGACCGGCCCCGTGCCGGCGGTGGTCTATACGCCGCGCCACGAGAAGGTCACGCAGTTCGGACTCACGGCGTCGAAGGAATTCGACGACTATCTCTTTCGCGGCGAGGCGGTCTATACGCAAGGCCGTCAATCGAACGTGACCCGCCTGTCCGACAGCGACGGCGTCGTGCGACAGAACTATCTCGACTACATCGTCGGCACGGATCTGCCCGCACCCGAATCCACGCGCCTGAACGTCCAGTTCTTCCAGCGGGTCTTCACCGATCACGATCCCGACACGTTCGCCCGCGCGGTCGAGAGCGGCGTCACGTTGTTCGGCTCGACGAAGTTCGCCCACGACGTCGAGGTGCAGACGCTGCTGATTCACAGCCTGAACCGGAACGACTGGTTGCTGCGTCCGAAGCTGGTGTGGGCGTTCGCGAAGAACTGGCGAGCGGTGGCCGGGGGCGACGTTTTCGGCGGCAAGCCGACGGGGTTGTTCGGTCAATACGACCGCAACGACCGCGTCTATCTCGAAGTGCGACGCAACTTCTGAGCGACCGGCCTCAAGCGTTCGGGTCGACCATCAGGCGATCGAGCGGCAGCCGGATCGACCGTGCCGTCGCCGCGCGTCCGTCGCCGACCCGGCCGATGAAGACCGCGCGGTCGCAACCGACCTCGCCGATTGCGGCAGCCAGTCGCTTCGCGATCCCGGCCGCTCGCGAGTCCATCCCGGGCTCGTCCGAAAAATGGACGCGGTCGCGCGCATAGCGCGCGAAGATGAGCGGCGTCACCTCGGGTTGCAACTGCAATCCGATCGAGGTCGCGGTCAGCCACAGCCGCTGCATCGCGCGACCCGCTGCGACGAAGTCGTGGATCGATCTCGCCGGCTTTTCGGCGATCAGGAAGAAATGCGCCGCGCAGGCCAACGCCGGCAGTACGTCGAGCTGGATGCGCGGCAGCCATGTCCCGGCGAGGAAGCGGTTGAAGAACGACACGCGGGGCCAGCTTCGCATCGCCCAGCGCATCAGTCGCGCGGACAGGGCGTCCATGCCGACCGCCGCTTCGGGAACGCGGTCCTCGCTGAAGCGGGCGGACCATTCGATGACCCGGGCATGGACCGCGTAGGCCTCGGGCATCGTCAGACGGAGCTTAGCGCTGGCGAAGAGGAGCGATGCCATCCGCCAGCGATTCGAGGCTCCTTCCTTCCACGACAAGTGATGGCGGGGGCCGACGGCCGCTTCGAGCCTCCCCTTCTCCGAAGCCGTCAGGGGCCGGGTCCGAAGCGGCCGGCGCTGGACGCTGCGCGTCTCGATGCAGGCTCGCAGCGGATCGACCGGCATCGAGGACTGCTTCACGAAGTGGACGTCGAATACCGGACGTGCGATCGGCGACTGCGGCCGATGTTCCACCTCGACGGCGAGGCCTTCGCCGGATGCCGCGATCGCCATCGTCTCGATCAGGCCTCCGATCGCGATCTGGCTCGCGCTGCCGTCGAGGTCGTAGACGCAGTCGTGTCGCGTGTCGAAGCCGTGGACGACGACGTGCGACTCGTCGACGATCTCGAAACGCCACGGCTGGGTGTTGTCGCCGCTCGGAGCCCATCTCGCGAGGTCGAGGACGCGCCGGATCGGTGAAGCGCCCGCGATCGATGCTGTCACGTCGGCGATGCCGGAAGCTTCAGTTGTCGACGGGCGATGCGAAGCGCGATCCTCTGGATCGGATTGCGGTTCCCCAAAGGTCGCCATGTCTTCACGAGCCGATAGGCGTAGGCGTCGAAGTGGACGCCGCGCGGCGCGACGCGCAGAGGCCCGCGCTTGAGCAGGAGCTTCAGGCACTCGGTGGCTGCGAACCCGGCACACAGCTGGCAGGCCATGACCGTCGACGGGCCTTTCTGCGCCGCGAAATCGACCCGCGATCGATCCATCAGGTACGAGCGCTGCAACATGCGCGGCGAAAGTCCGAGGAGGAAGCGCAACGCCTGCTCGGTCGGTGGGGCACCGGCGAGCTGGAAGTAGTCGTCGAAGCTCATGCCTCCCGGCACGAAATTCAGCAGGGCCACACCCATCCCGAGCGGAGCGGCGGTGACGGCCGGAATGCCCAACTCCGCACAACGGGCGAAGACTTGCCGCCGGATCGACAAGGCGAAGTAGTCGAGCCCGTCGACGTACAGATCCACGCCGTCGAGAAACGCATCGATATCGCTCTCGACGACGCCGGCCGGGAACAGTCCGAGCTTCAACGACGGATTGATGTCCAGCGACATTTCGGCGAGCACGTCGATCTTCGGACGTTCGAGATTGTTCACCGAGGCGCCTGCCTGCCGGTTGAAGTTGGCCAGGCCGAAACGGTCGAAGTCCGCGATGTGGAACGAGCCGATGCCGAGTCGTGCCAGCGCGAGGAGATGACTGCCGCCGACGCCGCCGAGCCCCGCGATGGCGATCCGGCTGTCGCGCAGGATCGACTGTTCGGCTTCGGTTACCCAGCCCAGATTGCGGGCGAAAGCCTCGTCGTACTCGAAGGCGGACGGATTCGCGTCGCTCATCGCGCGACGGGCCCCATTCAGCTGAGCTTGGTCAGCCGGCCCATGACGCCTCGTTCCTCGGCCTCGGAGAATCCATACGGATAGAGGGACTTCTCGCCCGGTGCGAGTTCGGGACGGCCACCGAAGCGGGCGAGCTGGGCCCGCAGATGGGAGAACTCGAGACGCAGCAGGACCGCGGGAGCGTTGACGCGTGGGTTCAGCCGCTCGGGTCCGAATTGCTTGAAGCCGAGCATCTGTTCGTAGAAGCGGACGTGGCGTGGATTGACTTCGATGAACAGGTCGCTGTAGCCGTTCATCTTGTGCGAATAGATATAGGCGATGTGGAACAGCGTCGCCAGCACGCGTTTCGACCGGATCGCGCCGTCGACCGCGAGCTTGGTGAATTCGCAGACTTTCGCGCCCACGGCTCGAAGGCCGTCGATCTCTTCCTTGTACAAACCATCGACGAGAAGTCCCTCGCTCGAATCGAAGCCGATGCTGATCGTCGCCATCGGGGCGGTCCCGTGCGAGGCGACCAGCGTGATCCGGTTGGGCTGCTGTTTCGCGTGCCAGGCGATCTTGTAGCCTCGCCACGCGTACATCTTGTTGACGAGCATGCTCGCGGTGTTGCGCCGCCCGTCGCTGTCGGCGAGTCGGACCTTGAACAGCGTCTGGTTCAGGGCCAGCTCGCTGGTTCCTTCGGTGTCGGGTTGATCGACCACGAGGGAGGTGAGCGATCTCGGTGCATCGTAGGGCACACCGACGATCGTGCGTCCGCCGAGGTCGTCGGGAACAGGGGGTCGATCGCTGACGGCCGCTTCGAGGGAATGCCTATTCTTCAACGCATCTGCTCCAAAGACTTTCTGCGCATCCCCTCCCCATGGTCCCGGAAATCGCGCGCGACGAGCAGCATTGCGCAGGGTGCGGAGTCTTTCGGCGATCCTAGCACACGAAAAAAAACAGGCTCTACCCTGATATGAATGACGCTATAAGGGCCTCTCCCGAACGCTATCGACGCGTTTCACGGCAACTTGAGGAGTTATCGATGCCCGACTCGACCGATCTTTCCGCGTGGTGGATGCCGTTCACGGCCAATCGGAATTTCAAGGAAGCGCCCCGCCTGCTGGTGTCCGCGAAGGGAATGTTCTACCGGACCAGCGACGACCGCGAGATCCTCGACGGGACTGCGGGCCTCTGGTGCGTCAACGCGGGCCATTCGCAACCGCGGATCACCGCCGCCATCCGCGACGGCGCCGAGCGTCTCGACTACGCGCCGCCGTTCCAGATGGGCCACCCGCTGGCCTTCGAGCTGGCCGAGCGCCTCGTCGAGTTCTCCGGTCGTAAGTTCTCGCAGGTGTTCTATACGAACTCCGGCTCCGAAGCCGTGGACACCGCGCTGAAGATGGCCCTCGCCTACCACCGCATCCGCGGCGAAGGCACCCGGACGCGCCTGATCGGGCGGGAGAGGGGCTATCACGGTGTCGGCTTCGGCGGCATCTCAGTCGGCGGGATGGCGAACAATCGGAAGTGGTTCGGTTCGCTGCTGGCAGGCGTCGACCACCTGCCTCATACCCATGATCCGGCGCGCAATGCCTTCTCGAAGGGGGTGCCGATCCACGGCGCCGAGCTCGCCGACGAGCTCGAGAGGATCGTCGCGCTGCACGATGCGTCGACCATCGCCGCCGTCATCGTCGAGCCCGTCGCGGGATCGACCGGCGTGCTCGTGCCGCCCGAGGGCTATCTGAAACGCCTGCGGGACATCTGCACGCGTCTCGGGATCCTTCTCGTCTTCGACGAGGTGATCACCGGCTGCGGCCGGCTCGGGACGCCGTTCGCGACCGACTACTTCGGTGTCGAGCCCGACCTCATGACGGTGGCCAAAGGCATCACCAACGGCTGCGTGCCGATGGGCGCGGTGTTCGTCAAACCGCATGTCCACGACGCCTTCATGCAAGGACCGAGCGCAGCGATCGAGTTCTTCCACGGCTACACCTACTCGGGACACCCGCTCGCGTGCGCCGCGGCTCTCGCCGCGCTCGACGTCTACGACGAGACGGGCGCGTTCCGGCAGGCCGCTTCGCTCGCGGCGACGTTCGAAAGCGAACTCCACGCGCTGCGCGGCAAGCCGAACGTGATCGACGTCCGCAACATCGGCCTCGTCGGTGGCGTGGAGCTCGCGGCGCGCGAAGGTCAGCCCGGCGCGCGCGGCATGGACGCGTTCAAGCGCGCCTACGAGCGCGGCATCATGGTCCGGGTCACCGGCGACACGCTGGCGCTGTCGCCTCCGTTGATCATCGACGCTGCCCAGATCCACACGTTGTGCGAAACGCTCGGCGAGGTGTTCGACGACCTTCCGTAGGCCGGTTCCCGCGCCGGGGGATACGCGTCGCGCTTTGCATGGCGCGATGGAGGCTCGTCTGCGATAATCGGTGGTTTCCACCGAAGTGCCTGTCGAACGTCGCTCCGTCGCCGTTCGATTCGCTCCCGATCCCCATTGCACGACACGTCGCCCGATATCGAACTCACCCTGCCAGCCGCGGAGCCGGACGCGCTCGCCGGCAAGCCGACGACATCCGCCGCCGACCAAGTCGACGACCCTGCGCCTGCCGGGCTCGCGACGAAGGACTTCTCGGGCTTCGGCCTCGACCCGACCATCCTCCGCGCGCTCGCCGAGCAGGGCTACACCGTCCCGACGCCGATCCAGGTCCAGGCGATCCCGGTCGTCATCGCTGGGCGCGACGTGATGGGCGCGGCCCAGACCGGCACCGGCAAGACGGCGGGCTTCGCGCTGCCGATCATCCAGAACCTGCTGGCGCTGTCGAGCAACAGCGCGTCGCCTGCCCGTCATCCGGTGCGTGCGCTGATGTTGATGCCGACGCGCGAACTGGCCGATCAGGTCGCAGCCAACGTAGCGCGCTATGCGCAATACACGAACCTGCGCTCGACCGTCGTGTTCGGCGGCGTGGACATGGCGCCGCAGACCGCCGCGCTGCGCGCCGGCGTCGAGCTGCTGATCGCGACTCCGGGCCGGCTGCTCGACCACGTGCAGCAGAAGACGCTCAACCTCTCGCAGGTCCAGGTCCTGGTCCTCGACGAGGCGGATCGCATGCTCGACATGGGTTTCCTTCCGGACCTGCAACGCATCATCAACCTGCTTCCGGCGAAGCGCCAGAACCTGCTCTTCTCGGCGACCTTCTCGAACGACATCAAGCGGCTCGCGCAGAGCTTCCAGACCGACCCCGTCGTCATCGAGGTCGCCCGCCGCAACGCGACCGCCGAGACGGTCCGGCAGATCGTCTACGCGATCGCGTCGGACCAGAAGCGCGCCGCCGTCGCGCACATCATCCGCGACCGGTCCTTGAAGCAGGTGCTCGTGTTCTCGAACACCAAGATCGGCACGGGCCGCCTCGCGCGCGAGCTGAAGGCCGAAGGCATCAACGCCGATGCGATCCACGGCGACAAGAGCCAGCGTGACCGCATGGTGGCGCTCGAGGCGTTCAAGAAGGGCGAGACCGAGGTGCTGGTCGCGACCGACGTCGCCGCGCGGGGCCTCGACATCGCCGAGCTGCCGGCGGTCATCAACTACGACCTGCCCCACGCTCCCGAGGACTACATCCACCGCATCGGACGCACCGGTCGCGCGGGAGCCTCGGGCGTGGCGATCTCGTTGATGGCGCCCGAGGAAGAACGTTACCTCGCCGATATCGAGAAGCTGACGAAGCGCCCGCTGGAGCGGGCCGTCCTCGAGGGCCTGCGGCCGCGCGAGCGCGAACGCCGGGAAGAGCGTCGGCCGGATCGCGAGCGCCATGGCGGCGATCGCGATGCGCCGGGGCAGCAGGCCGGTCCTCGCGCGGCGCGCTACGCATCGCGCAGTCGAGGTCATCACGAAGTGGTCGACGATTTCTTCGTACGCCCCTACGAGCCGCAGCCGGACGTGTCGGCCGGGGAAGCGGTCGCCGACGAGTCGCCGGCGTCGTCGGCCGGCACGTCCAGGCCGACGCGCAAGATCGCCGCCCTGCTGGGCGGTTCCCGGAAAACCTAGAGAGCCGGCGACCTGCCGTCAGGCAGCCAGCGTGCGGCCCACGCCTCGGTCGCCCTGACCCAGAACGCTTCGATCGTTTCCGCATCGCCGATCTCGAGGTCGAGGTGGCGGGCCGCGTCGCGCAGGGCGGGCAGCGGCTTCGCGGGATCGATCGGCGGCGCGCCGCTGCTCTTGCCGAGCTTGCCGCCGGAGGCGTCGAGCACGAGCGGCACGTGCAGCGTTCGCGGATGCGGGAGGCCCAGCGCCCGTTGCAGCAGCCTCTGCCGTCCCGTCGAAGCCAGCAGGTCCGCCCCCCGGACGACATCCGTGACGCCCTGCGCACCGTCGTCGACGACCACGGCGAGCTGATAGGCCCACAGTCCATCGGCGCGCCGCACGACGAAGTCGCCGGTCGTGCGATCGAGTCGCTCGTGGACCGCGCCGAACGCACGGTCCACGAAGGCGGTCTCTTCGGCCGGAACGCGCATGCGCCATGCACGGGCCGGACGCCCCGGGGGCAAGCCATGGCGGCAAGTGCCCGGGTATACGGCCCCGTGCGAAGAGCCCGACGTCAAGCCCAGATCCTCGATCTCGCGACGCGTGCAGGCGCACGGATACACCCATCCCGCCGATTCGAGCCGGGCGAGCGCGCCTAGATACGACGCGGACCGCTCGCTCTGTCGCAAGATCGGACCATCCGCGCGGAAGCCGCACGCATGGAGGGTGGCGACGATATGGTCCGCGACGCCCGCGACTTCCCGCGGGCCGTCCACGTCTTCGATGCGCACGATCCACTCCCCGCCCTGCGCCCGTGCATCGAGCCAACTCGCCATCGCCGTCGCCAGCGACCCGGCGTGCAGCGGACCGGTGGGCGACGGAGCGAACCTGCCGATCACTCCCGGCATCGCTGCTCCGGACCGGCGAATCCCTCTCCCGCGGGTCGTCCGCATGCCTTCGACCGTCGCCATCCTGCTTCGACGTCTCCGTGGAACAACCCAAAGGAAGGGTCGGCTTGCCATAATGCCCGGCAACCCGAAAGCGCGCGGCGTCGACTTCTCAAGGCAGCACGCGACGGCCCGTGCGCGACCCGCTCGACCACAGGCAAGACGTCGTCCCCTTCCTCCGCATCCCGCTCAGACGCCCGCCTCAGTGACACGGCCGACTCCTTCGTCCTCTCCCCCAGCGATCGCCGCATCGTCGCAGTTCGTCGACCTGCGGGTCCGCGTCGAGTTGCTGGACGTGGCGGCGAAGAGCGCTGCCTTCTCGGGATGGGTCACGCTCGGTATCGCCGGCCTGTTGTACGCGATGATGCAGATCGAGAAGGTGTCGTCGATGACGACCGGTTGGCTCGCGCTGATGATCGTCGTCTCGCTCGTGCGCATCGGCGCTTCCCGCTACTGGCGACGGCTGCGCGCGACGTCGGAAGGTGCGACGCCCGCCTTCGTCGAGCGCTGGGAAAACTACCATGCCGTCCTTGCGCTGTCGTGCGGCCTGGCGTGGGCGGCGCTGGTCTATTTCACCGTCGTCGATGCCGAACGCGTGACGCTGCTCGTCGGCTTCGCGCTGACCGTCGCACTCGTGCTGGCCGGTACGTCGCAGGTGCCCAGCCGTGGCGCCGATCTCCTCTTCGCGATCCCCATCGTGATCGCGCAGATCGTCAACGTGCATCGACTCGGATCGCTGCACGAGAGTCTCTTCGCGATCGCCTGGATCGTTCTCGTTCTGGTGCTCTACGTGACGCCGCGCCTGTCGTCGACGTCGCTGCGCGAGGCGCTGCTCGCGCGGATCGTTCACGAACGGCGTGCCGTCGAACAGACCGCGTTGTTCGACACCGCTCCGCTCGGCATCCTCGTGGTCAGGGACGCGCGTATCGTGGTGTGCAACGAGGCGATGCGTCGCCTGCTCGGCTACGACCGGACGAGCGACCTCATCGGCAAGGACGTCCGCGTGATCATCCCCGACGGCGAGCCGTGGAAGGAAGCGATGCACGATCGCGACCGGGCGCTGGCCGGACTCGCGGCGCCCCGCATCGTCAAGCGTCTGCGCAGGGACGGCAGCACCGTCGACCTGATGCGCAACATCGCCGCGCTGCGCACGTCCGCCGGCGAGACGGAGTTCATCGGTACCTACGAGGACGTGAAGGACCGGGTCGCGATCGAGGAAGGTTATCGCCATGCGCTGCGAATGCAGCGTCTCGTCTTCGAGGCCGCGGGCGAAGGCATCGCGATCGTCAACGACGGGATCGTCGAGCAGGCCAACCAGGCCCTGTCCGATCTGCTGGGTACGCCGATCGCCCGGCTCACCGGTCGCCCGTTGCAGACCATCTTCGAGGATCCGCACGAATGGACCGAGATCGAGAAGCGCTTCCAGCGGCTCGGCAACCTGCTGAAGATCGAACGTCGCGTGCTGCGGTCGGACGGGCGCGCGACCTGGGCCAACGTGACCGGATGCCTCGTCGACGCGCCGGTCGAATCCGACGGGTCCGCAGGCGATGCGGAAACCACCACCGGCCAGCGCTCGATCTGGATCCTCGCGGACCTGTCGGTCCAGAAGCAGAAGGAGGCCGAGAACTGGCATCACGCGAACCACGACGTGATGACCGGCCTGCCCAACCGGCGCTTCCTGCAGGACCGGCTCGACCAGGCGCTCGCGTTCGCACGCCGCGACGGCCGGCGCGTCGCGGTGCTCGAGGTCGATCTCGACGGCTTCAAGTCGGTCAACGACAACTACGGCCATCGCTTCGGCGACGCGGTCCTCGAAGAAGTCGCTCGCCGACTGTCGGCCGTGGTCCGCGAACTCGACACCGTGGGGCGGTGGGGCGGCGACGAATTCGTCCTCGTGCTGAAGGAGATCGAATCGCGCGAGGTCGTCGAGGAGATGGTCAAGCGCGTGATCGCCCGACTGTCGGACCCGATCGTCTACATGGGACAGAACCTGTCGATCGGCGCGAGCATCGGCATCGCGATGTACCCCGACCACGGCGAAGAGGTCGAGATGCTGATGCTCGCGGCGGACCTCGCGATGTACGAGAGCAAGTCGAGCGGCGGCAACACGTGGCGCTTCTCGTCGCCGACGTCGCTGGTCCCGCGCGGCAAGTACCGGCCGTCCTCGCCGGCACAGGCGCCGGTCGAGAACAGCTGAGCGTCCGGGTCAGGCGAGCTGCGCGTGCTGGTCGCGCAATTCGTCCAGCGTGCTCGAGAACTTCGTGAGCCGGTCGCGCTCCTGGGCCACGACCTCGGCCGGCGCCTTGCCGACGAAGCTCTCGTTGGCGAGCTTGCCGTTGACCTTGCGGATCTCGCCTTCGATGCGCCCGATCTCCTTCGCGATGCGCTCGCGCTCCACGGCCGTGTCGACCTGCACGTCGAGCATCAGCAGCGTGTCGCCGACCACCTGCACGGGCGCCTTGGCGGCCGTCGCGTCGAGAGCTTCGACGATGGCGACGTCGGACAATCGCGCGAGCGCCTTCAGGTAGGCGGCGCTCTCGCCGAGGCGGGCCCGCGCTTCGGTCGTCCTGCCGGCCGCGACCAGCGGCACGCGCTGCGCCGGCGACATCTTCATCGCGCCGCGCAGGTTGCGGACGGCGTCGACGGCCGCCTTCAGTTCCACGACCCAGCGGTCCGCGGCCGCGTCGATCTTCTCCGGCTGCGCGACCGGATAGCGCTGGACCATGATGCTCGTCGCCGCGCCGTCGGCCATCGCGCCCGCGAGCGGCGCGACCTTCTGCCACAGCTCCTCGGTGATGAACGGGATGACCGGATGGGCGAGCCGCAGCGTGGTCTCGAGCACGCGCAGCAGCGTCCTGCGGGTGGCGCGCTTCTGCGCCTGGGTGCCGCCCTGCAGCTGCACCT
>CALMOR010000107.1:0-10429 GCA_937872165.1 uncultured Burkholderiales bacterium
CCAGACCCTGCTCGCAGTTCGCGCCGCCCGAAGCGAAGCTCGGCGCCCACGTCGCCGCGATCGGCATGCGCTTCTATGCCCCGGGCGCGAACGCGAGCGAGGCCTTCCCGGCGGCCTACCGGAACGGCGTCTTCATCGCGGAGCACGGATCATGGAACCGATCGAAGAAGAGCGGCTACCGCGTCGTGCACGTCTCGATCGATGGAGCGAAGGCGACGCACGAGGACGTGTTCGCCGAAGGGTGGCTCGGCAGCGACGAGTCGGCGTGGGGCCGACCGGCCGACGTCCTCGCTCTGCCCGACGGTTCGCTGCTGGTGTCCGACGATCAGGCCGGCGCGATCTATCGCATCCGCCATGCGCCGCGCTGATCGCGCGTGAAGCGCGTCGACGCGACCGTCGTCGCGATCGCGCTGCTGCTGTCGGCATGCGCGACCGTCGTGCGGCCCGTCGACGAGACGGGCGACGGGTATTCGACGGAAGCCCCGCCGTACGCGCTGCGCCTGATCGGCGAGCAACGTCTGGCGCATCGCCTCGTGTTCGCAGGCACGACCGTCGGCGGCCTGTCCGGCATCGACCACGACCCCGACGAAGATCTCTACTACCTCGCCAGCGACGACCGCTCGGTGTTCGCACCGACGCGTTTCTACACGGCGCGCCTCGCCATCGACGAGACCGGCTTCCACCGGGCCGAATTGCGGAGCGTCGTCTTCCTCGCCCGGCCCGACGGCGCCTTCTACGGCCGCGACGAGGCCGATGCCGAAGCGATCCGCTTCGACCGGTGGACCCGCAGCCTGTGGTGGACCAGCGAAGGCCTGCGCAGGATCGACCGGAAGAACGGGTCGCGGCTGATCGACCCCTTCGTCCGCCACTCGGCTCTCGACGGCAGCCACCTCGGCGAGGCGACGCTCGACCCGATGTTCCACATCGTCGACGCTGCGCGCGGCCCGCGCGACAACCTGGTCTTCGAAGGCGCGACGCTGTCGGTCGACGGACGCTCGCTGTGGGTCGCGATGGAGGCGCCGCTGATCGAGGACGGCGCGCCACCGACGATGACGGAAGGGGCGTGGGTCCGCATCACGCGCTACGACCGCGACCTCGCGACCGCGCAGGACTTCCGCACGCCGAGCGGGCAGTTCGCCTATCGCGTCGACCCGGTCCCGTCGAACGGCGCGTGGACCTCGGCCTACGCGCAGAACGGCGTGTCCGAGATTCTCGCGCTCGACGCCATGCACCTGCTGGTGATGGAGCGCGCGCTCGTGCTCGGTGCCGGGTGGCGCATCCGCCTGTTCGACGCGGCCTTCGACGCCGCGACCGACGTCGCGTCGCTGTCGTCGCTGGCCTCGCTCGAGCCCGGCACCGCGCCGGTCTTCACGCCGATGAGGAAGCGACTCGTCCTCGACTTCGACGTATTGCACGTCCACATCGACAACCTCGAAGGCTTATGCTTCGGCCCCGTGCTCGCCAACGGTCACCGCACGCTGGTGCTCGTCGCCGACGACAACTTCAACAGCCTGCAGACGACGCAGCTGCTCGCGTTCGAGATCGTTCCCCGCTGATCTTCCGATGCCCTTCAAGAACAAGACGCTCGCGACGCTCCTCGCCGCGCTCGGCGGCACCTTCGGCCTCCACCGCTTCTACCTGACGGGAGCCGCACGCCTGCTGCCGTGGCTCCATGTCGTCTTCTTCTGGACGCTGATCCCGACCTTCGCCGGATTCATCGAAGCACTGCGCTTCGCGTTGACCCCCGACGATCGATGGGACGCGCGCTGGAATCACGACAGCGGCCGGTCCAGCGCATCGGGGTGGCCGGTCATCCTGCTCGCGGTATTGACGCTGCTCGGCGGGACCACGCTGCTGATGACGGTCCTGTCGTTCGCCATCGGTCGCTACGTCGGGTCCGGCGAGACCTTCTTCTCGTGAGCCTCAGTCGAAGAGGCTTTGCTGCGACGTCGACGCAGCGTGCGGCGGCAGCGGCCGGACGAACTGCGAGACGTCGAAGCGGCGGCGCTCGCGGTTGAGCCCGTGCCGCGCGCAGGCGGCGCGAAAGCGCTGCGCGAACAATTCGGCCCAGATGCCCTCGCCGGTCATGCGCCTGCCGAAACGCGCGTCGTAGTCCTTGCCGCCGCGCAGTTCGCGGATGCGCGCCATCACGCGCTCGGCCCGCAGCGGATAGTGGGTGCGCAGCCACTGCTGGAACACCGCGTTCAGTTCCCAGGGCAGGCGCAGCACGATGAAGTGGGCGCTGTGCGCGCCCGCGGACGCCGCCGCCTCGACGATGCGTTCCATCTCCTCGTCGTTGACGAACGGGATCACCGGCGAGACGTTGACCGACACCGGCACGCCCGCGTCGACCAGCGTGCGCACCGTGCGCAGCCGGCGTGCGGGACTGGCCGCGCGGGGCTCGAGCCGGCGCGCCAACGCCGGCTCGAGCGTCGTGATCGTGATCGATGCGCGGGCCAGTCCGAGTCGGGCGAGCGGCGCGAGCAGGTCGAGGTCGCGTTCGATCAGCGACGACTTGGTGATGAGGCCGAACGGATGGCGGGCGTCGTGGAGAACCTCGAGCACCGCGCGCGTGATCTTCAGCTCGCGCTCGATGGGCTGATAGGCATCGGTATTGACCCCCACCGCGATGACGTCGGGAACGTAGGACGGCTTCGCGAGCTCCTTCGTCAGCAAGGCGGCCGCATTGACCTTCGCGAACAGACGCGACTCGAAGTCGAGTCCGGGAGAGAGCCCGAGGTAACTGTGCGTGGGCCGCGCGAAGCAGTAGATGCAGCCATGCTCGCACCCGCGATACGGATTGAGCGATGTCCTGAACGGGATGTCGGGCGAGTCGTTGTGCGAGAGGATGGTCTTCGCCCGTTCCTCGGTGACGACGGTCTTCAGCGGAGAGACGTCGTCGGTGTCGGACCCCTGCCAGCCGTCGTCGAAGCGTTCGCGGACGTCGACCTCGTAACGACCGCGGACATTGGCGACCGCGCCCCGACCCTTCTGAAGCGGGGGCACGAAGACGAGCGAAGCCTCGACCGCGTGGTGCTGCCGATCGTCCGCCTGCGCGTCGGCACGATCGACGGTTCGTTCTGCGTCGGTCAGGTCGACAACGCGCTGGTCTGCACGAGCTGGCATCCGCCGACCTTCCACGACTTGTCCGGCTGCCGCTTCATCGAGAAGAGCGCACGCCAGACGCGGCCCTCGCCGTCCGCGAGCTGCACCGACTGCACCCACTCGCCGTCGACCAGATCGATCCGGACGAACGTGATGCTGGTCGGCCGATATACCGGCTGATAGTTGTCCCTGACCATCTTCATGAAGTTGTCCGGGGAACGGAAGCGGCGCTGGATGTCCGGCGTGGCGATGCCGAAAGCCTCGGCCGCGTCGTCGCGGCCGAACGCGTCGAGCTGCCTGCGCACGGTCTGCTCGATGGCCTGGCGGTCGACGGCGGTGATCCGCTCCGCCGCGCCGGCGCCGGTACCGGCCGCGAGCAGCAGGACGATCGCGACGCGCAAACGACGCAGGACGACGGCGCGGAGTCGATCGGTGAACATTCGTTCAGTCTACCTCGGGACAGGCGGCAGGAGAAGCGTCGGACGACGAGTCGACGACGGTCGCGCGATAATGCGGCCCCGCCTCACCGATCGCATCATGGCCCGCTTCGAAAAGACCCGCCTCGACGTCGTCAGCGCCGTCCTCATCCTGCTCGGGCTCTACGCACTCGCCGGCCTCGGTTACGCAGCGTGGATGCACAGCGAAGAATCGGTCGTCATCTGGACCGCGATCGCGGTCGTCGCGTTCGTCGGCGCGTTCGGCTACCAGACCTTCGCCGCAAGGAAAAAGGGGCGCACGCGCTAGCGTGAGCCCCTTCGCGACGGCGACGCGCTCCCCGCGCCGGTTCCTCGTCAGGCGGCCTCGCGCATGGCCTTCTTGCGCTCGTGTTCCTTCAGATGGCGTTTGCGCAGGCGGATGCTCTGCGGCGTGATCTCGACGAGCTCGTCGTCGGCGATGAACTCCACCGCGTACTCGAGCGACATCTGGATCGGCGGCACGAGGCGCACCGCCTCGTCGGTGCCGGACGCGCGCACGTTGGTCAGCTGCTTGCCCTTGATCGGGTTGACGACGAGATCGTTGTCGCGCGAATGGATGCCGATGATCATGCCTTCGTAGACCGGATCCCCGGGCACGGTGAACATGCGCCCGCGATCCTGCAGCTTCCACAAGGCATAGGCGACCGCCTCGCCATCGTCCTGACTGATCAGCACGCCGTTACGGCGCTCGGCCATCTCGCCGCCCTTGATCGGCGCGTAGTCGTCGAAGATGTGGCTCATCAGGCCGGTGCCGCGCGTGAGCGTCATGAACTCGGACTGGAAGCCGATCAGGCCGCGCGCCGGCACGCGGTATTCGAGGCGCACGCGGCCCTTGCCGTCGGACTGCATGTCGGAGAGATCGCCGCGACGGCGTCCGAGCTCTTCCATCACGCCGCCCTGGTTGGCTTCCTCGACGTCGACCGTCAGCAGCTCGTAGGGCTCGAGTTTCACGCCGTCGACTTCCTTGAGGACCACGCGGGGCCGCGAGACCGCGAGCTCGAAGCCTTCGCGGCGCATGTTCTCGACGAGGATCGTCAGGTGCAGCTCGCCGCGGCCCGACACCTCGAACACGGTCTCGTCGCCGGTGTCCTGGACACGCAGCGCGACGTTGGCCTTGAGCTCTCGCTGCAGGCGATCGCGCAGCTGGCGACTGGTGATGAACTTGCCTTCGCGTCCCGCGAGCGGCGACGTGTTGACGCAGAAGTTCATCGTCAGCGTGGGCTCGTCGACGCGCAGCAGCGGCAGCGCATCCGGCGCGTCCGGCTGGCACACGGTGCAGCCGATGCCGAGTTCCTCGATGCCGTTGATGAGGACGATGTCGCCGGCCGATGCCTCCTCGACGATCTGACGATCGAGGCCGTGGAACGTGAGGACCTGGTTGACGCGCGCCTTGATCGGCGTCGAGCCCGGACCGTTCAGCACCACGACGTCCTGCAGCGCCTTCACGCGACCGCGGCTGACGCGGCCAATGCCGATCTTGCCGACGTAGCTCGAGTAGTCGAGCGACGAGATCTGCAGCTGCAGCGGGCCTTCGGAGTTGTCCTCGCGGACCGGCACGTACTTGATGATCGCCTCGAACAGCGGACGCATGTTGTGACCGGCGTCGCCGCCTTCGAGATGGGCCACGGTCTCGCCCTGATGCACGACCGCGCTCTTCTCCTTGGCGGTGGGCATGTCCTTCATGTCCATGAACGCGTAGCCGCTGAGGGCCGACGCGTAGACCACCGGGAAGTCGAGCTGCTCCTCGGTGGCGCCGAGCTTGTCGAACAAGTCGAAGGTCGCGTTGATGACGTAGTCGGGGCGTGCGCCCGGGCGGTCGATCTTGTTGACGACGACGATCGGTTTCAGGCCGAGCGCCAGCGCCTTGCGGGTCACGAAGCGGGTCTGCGGCATCGGGCCCTCGACCGCGTCGACGAGCAGCAGCACGCCGTCGACCATCGACAGCACGCGCTCGACCTCGCCGCCGAAGTCCGCGTGTCCCGGCGTGTCGACGATGTTGATGTGGGTGCCTTCGTACTCGACCGCGCAGTTCTTCGCGAGGATCGTGATGCCGCGTTCCTTCTCGAGGTCGTTCGAGTCCATCACGCGCTCGGCGACGTGCTGGTTCTCGCGGAAGGTGCCCGACTGCCGCAGCAGCTGGTCGACGAGCGTGGTCTTGCCGTGATCGACGTGGGCGATGATGGCGACGTTGCGGAGGGACTGATTATCGGCGCGGCGCATGCGAGGCTCGAAAGGGAGATGGGAGAACGCGAGGAGAGGGGCGGCGAGGCGCGGTCGCGACCGTCGCGGGCGGCCCGAGGCAACCCGAGATTGTATCAGTTGCACTGCACAAATCGAAGAACGATTTGTTTCGCGTCGCGCTGTCGCGCAATCAGCGCGGCATCCGTGCAACGAGTCGGATCGGCGACAACAGGCCGTCGTAGCCGACGAGCCCCGTGCCGAGAAGCCGCGGCGGCGCCGCCTCGCCGGCGGCGGATCGATAGACCCGGACCCTGCCCTGCGACGTGGCCTCGGTCCATGCGAGACGCTGGCCCTCGCCGAAGCGGACCGCCAGCGCGTCGTCGAGGTCGATGCGGGGCAGTGCCGCGATCAGCGTGTCGATCGGCAGCAGCACCGAGTCGCGCTCGAGCGCCGGCAGCGACTCGAGGGTCGCGAGACCGATCGAGTCGTCGAGGGTCAACGCACCCACGCCGACGCGACGCAGCGCGATCAGATGGGCGCCGCATCCGAGCATGCCGCCGATGTCTTCGGCGAGCGTGCGGATGTAGGTGCCCTTCGAACAGTCGACGACGACCGACAGCGACGTGCCGTCGAACGCCGCGACCTCGAGGCGATGGATGGTCACCGCGCGCGCGGCGCGTTCGACCGTGATGCCCTGCCGCGCGTAGCGGTAGAGCGGCTTGCCGTCGCGCTTGAGCGCCGAATGCATCGGCGGCACCTGATCGATCGGCCCGCGAAAACGCTCGAGCACGCGATCGACCGCGGCCCTGTCCACGTCGACCTCGCGGGTCTCCATCACCCGCCCCTCGGCGTCGCCGCTGTCGGTCGTGACGCCGAGCCGTATCGTCGCCGCATACGACTTGTCCGCATCGAGCAGATCGGACGCGAACTTGGTCGCTTCGCCGAAGCAGAGAGGCAGGAGGCCGCTCGCGAGCGGATCGAGCGTCCCCGTGTGTCCGCCCTTGGCGGCTCGCAGCGCTCGCCGCGCGCGCGCCAGCGCCGCGGTCGACGTGATGCCCGAAGGCTTGTCGATCAGCAGCACGCCGTCGACCGGCCGCCAGGCGATCTTCGGCCGCTCGATCTCCACCGCTCCGTCCATCAGTCGTTGGCGCGCGTCGCGTTGGCCGCATCGATCAGCTGCGACAGCTCGGCCCCGTCCTTGACCGAACGATCGTGCACGAAGTGCAGCATCGGCACGGTGTGGATCGCGAGTCGCTTGAAGAGCAGGCTGTGCAGCCAACCGGCCTTCGCCTGCAAAGCCTCGCGCGCGCCTTCGCCGTCGTCGTTGAGCGTCGTGAAGAACACCTTGGCATGCGCGTAGTCCGGCGTGAGCTCGACGTCCGTGACGGTCACGAGCAGCGCACGCGGATCGCGGACCTCGCGCGGGATCAGCTCCGCGAGGTCGCGTCCGATCTGGGATGCGATCCGCAGGTTGCGGTTGGGGATCGCCTTCGAGTGCTTGGTCGCCATCGTCGTCTCGATTCGAAAGGTGATGCGCCTAGGAGGGCGATCGAGCGTAGCGCAGGATGCGCAGGTCGCCCGGCTGGTACACGTCCTCGCCGGCGAGGACGTAGCCGGCATCGCGCATCGCGGCGAGGCTCGCTTCCTTCGGATCATAGGTGTTGTTGCGGCGGGTGAGCAGGACCACCACCGGCTCGTCGCGCAGGCTTCGAAGGATCGGCGACAGGTCCTGGCCGACCACCGAGGGCGCGCACTTGCCGGACGGATAGCGGATCGGCAGCCCCACCGCGGGGTAGTCGGCCGGCAGGCCGATCACGCGCACGTCGACGTGCTGCATCTTCGCTTCGTGGCCGAGCGGCAGCGCGAGCTCGTTCGGCACCACCAGGACGGGCGCGTGCGGAGCGGTGGCCTGCAGCCGCGCGACGACCGGCCCCCACGGCTCCTTGACGTGATCCGCACCGAGGAAGCGCGACAGCGCGTAGCCGTGCGCGCCGATCAGCACGACCACGACCGCGACGCGCAGAGCGCGCGGGCGCAGCAGCATGGCCGACGAAGCGAGGGCGATCGCCAGCGCGGGCGCGGCTCCGATCAGCGCGCGCGAGATGAGGATCGGCTTCACCAGATAGCTGATGCCGATGTTGAGCGCGATCGGCAGGATCGCCAGCGACGTCAGCATCAAGCCCCACCGCCATCCGATCCGCCGCCAGACGAGCGACAGGCCACCACCGATGGCGAGCGCGAACCACCAGGTCCAGCGCAGGATGTCGAGGCCGATCAGGTTGTGCAGCTCGAACTGGATGCCCTCGAGACTCGGCGGCTGGATCCAGAAGTCTTCCGTGACCTCGCGGGCCTGGGCGACCAGCACCGGCCAGTCGGGCGCCCAGAGGATCGCGACGAGCACGCCCGTCGCGACGACCGGCACGACGATCGAACGACTGTCGCGATCCGAGGCCCACAGCGCGACGAAGGCGATGCTGACCGCGCCGAGGTTGAGCACGGCCGTGTTGTTGGTCCACACGACGATGACGGCTCCGAGCAGGAGGGCCAGCCCGTGGCGAGGGTCGACCCGGTCCGTCCATGCGAACGCGAGGCGTCGCTCACCCGACTGCACGCCGCGCACGACGGCGAGGCAGGCGAACGTCAGCAACGCGGCGCCGAAACACAGCAGCGCATAGGGCCGTGCCTCGATCGAGAAGTAGACCTGGAACGGCGTGAGCAGGAACAGCAGCGCCGCGACGGCGCCGATGCCGAAGCGCTCGCGGTCGCCACCGCGCGCCCGATCGAGTTCACGGCCCGACGCGTAGACGAGCACGACGGTGACGATGCCGAAGAGGGTCGACAGCAGACGCATCGCCACGGTGCCGTCGCCGACGACCGCGGTCCACACGTGCAGGAGCGCGAAGTACAACGGCGGATGCGGGTCGCAGGTCGGCACCAGGTCCCACAGCGCGCCGAAGCGCTGCTGCGCGTCCCACCACGAGTAACCCTCGTCGAGCCACAACGTGTCGCGGCCGATGACCGTCCAGCGGACCGCGGCCGCCAGCACGACGAGTGCGAACAGCAGTCCGGGGAAGGACCGCGAAGGGGGGGACGACGGAGATTGGTTCATGCGCAGGGGCGACGCGGACGCGACGGCGCCATCGCACGACGGCGAGGCGGGCGGACGAGCCGTCGGCTCGTCCGTCGCCACGTCGTCGGCAGCGGCGACGCGCGGCCGTGCCGCGCGGGTCGACGAAGGCTACAGCGTGCGTGCGACTTCCTGCACCTCGAAGATCTCGAGCTGATCGCCCTCTTCGATGTCGCCGTAGTTCTTCAGCGACAGGCCGCACTCGAAGCCGGCCCGCACTTCCTTGACGTCGTCCTTGAAGCGCTTGAGCGAATCGAGTTCGCCGGTCCACGTGACGACGTTGGCACGCAGCAGCCGCACCATCGCGCCGCGCCTGACGATGCCCTCGGTGACCATGCAACCGGCCACCGCGCCGACCTTCGGAATCTTGAACACCTGGCGGATCTCGACCATCCCGATCTGCTCCTCGCGCTTCTCGGGCGACAGCATTCCGCCCATCGCCGCTTTGATGTCGTCGACGGCGTCGTAGATGATGTTGTAGTAGCGGATGTCGACACCGTTGGCTTCGGCGAGCTTGCGAGCCTGCGCGTCCGCGCGGACGTTGAAGCCGATGACGACCGCCTTCGACGCGACCGCGAGGTTGATGTCCGACTCCGTGATGCCGCCGACCGCCGAGTGGACCATCACGACGCGCACTTCGCTCGTCGACAACTGGTTCATCGCATGGCCGATCGCCTCCTGCGAACCCTGCACGTCGGACTTCACGATCAACGGCAGCGTCTGGACCGCGGCGCCCTGGTCGAACATGTTCTCGAGCTTGGCCGCCTGCTGTCTGGCCAGCTTGACGTCACGGAACTTGCCCTGACGGAACAGCGCGATCTCGCGCGCCTTGCGTTCGTCGGCCAGCACCGTGACCTCTTCGCCGGCCGCCGGCACTTCGGTGAGTCCCTGGATCTCGACCGGGATCGAAGGACCGGCGCTCTGGATCGTCTTGCCGTTCTCGTCGAGCATCGCGCGGACGCGACCGAACGACGAGCCCGCCAGCACGATGTCGCCGCGCTTCAAGGTGCCCGACTGGACCAGGATGGTGGCGACCGGCCCCTTGCCCTTGTCGAGCTTGGCTTCGATGACGAGACCGCGTGCCGGCGCGTCGATCGGCGCCTTGAGTTCGAGCACCTCGGCCTGCAGCAGCACGTTCTCGAGCAGCGCGTCGATGCCTTCACCGGTCTTGGCGGACACCGGAACGAACGGCGAGTCGCCGCCGAACTCCTCGGGCACGACCTGCTCGGCGACGAGCTCCTGACGGACGCGGTCGGGGTTGGCGCCCGGCTTGTCGATCTTGTTCATCGCCACGATGATCGGCACGCCGGCAGCGCGTGCATGCGCGATCGCTTCCTTGGTCTGCGGCATCACGCCGTCGTCGGCCGCCACGACCAGGATGACCAGGTCGGTGGCCTTCGCGCCGCGCGCGCGCATGGCGGTGAAGGCCTCGTGACCCGGCGTGTCGAGGAACGTGATCATGCCGCGCGGCGTCTCGACGTGATACGCGCCGATGTGCTGCGTGATGCCGCCGGCTTCGCCGGAAGCTACGTCGGTGGAG
>CALMOR010000107.1:10439-36042 GCA_937872165.1 uncultured Burkholderiales bacterium
CTGGTCGACACCGGCTTCGCCGCTCGCGACCTTCGCCGCGCGGATCTTGTCGAGGAGCGACGTCTTGCCGTGGTCGACGTGACCCATGACCGTGACGACCGGCGCACGCGACTCGCCGGGACCCGACTCGGCGAAGCCGGTGTCGACCAGCGCCGACTCAGGGTCATCGAGCTTGGCCGCGGTGGCCTTGTGGCCCATCTCCTCGATCACGATCATCGCGGTCTCCTGATCGAGGACCTGGTTGATCGTCACCATCTGGCCGAGCTTCATCAACTGCTTGATGACTTCGGAAGCCTTGATCGCCATCGCGTGCGCGAGGTCGGCGACCGTGATGGTCTCCGGGACCCGCACGTCGCGCACGATCGGCTCGGACGGTGCGCTGAAGCTCGATGCGCCGTCGTCGGCGTGGCGGTGACGGCCGCCGCCGCGCGGACCGCGCCAGCCGGGACTGAACGAGTCGCCACGGGTCTTGATCGCGCGCTTCTTGGCGGCGTCGTCCTGCCAAGTCGACGACAGTGCGGCGGACTTGACCGACTTGCCGCCCTTCTTGTCGTCCTTCTTGTCCGCGGTCGCACCGACCTTCGCGGCAGGCTTGTGCAGCGTGCCGGCGATCGGAGCAGCGGGCTTCGCGGCGACCGTCGTCGGCGGTGCGACGACCGGTGCCGGCGCGGGCGCCTTGGCCACGCGCTTGGTCGTCATCAGCTTGTTGATGCCGGCCACTTCGGCCTCGACCGCGCGTCGTGCCTTGTCGCGCGCCTCGGCGTCGGCCTTCGCCCGCTGCTCGGCCTCGAGCGTCGCGCTGCGCGCGGCCTCGGCTTCGGCGGGGTCGGTGGCCGACGCGGTGCGCTTCGCGAGCGCCGCGGCTTCGGCGCGAGCCTTCTCCTCGGCGGCGAGCTGCTCGGCCTCGAGGCGTTCCTGCTTCTCGCGGGCCTCGGCGGCCTGACGGGCGATGAGGGCAGCGGTGCGCTCGGCCTCCTCCTCGCGCAGGCGCCGTTGCTCGTCGCCGATCACGTCGACGACCTCGACCGCCTCGGGTACTTCTTCCACCACCGGTGCGGGGGCGACAACGGGCGGTACCGGCTCGGTCTCGAGCACGTCGTCGCGCTTGACGAAGACGCGCTTCTTCCGCACCTCGACCTGGATGGTGCGGGCCTTGCCGGTGGCGTCGGCCTGCTTGATCTCGGACGTCGACTTGCGCGTCAGCGTGATCTTCTTCTTGGTGTCCGTGCCGCCGTGCGCACGGCGCAGGGCGTCGAGCAGGCGTGCCTTGTCGTTCTCCGACAGCACGTCCTCGGGGGAATCCTTCGTGACGCCGGCCGCACGCAACTGATCCAGCAGCACGTTGGCGGGCAGCTTCAGCTCTTGCGCGAATTGGGCAACGTTGTTGCTTGCCATTCAGTCCTCGGTTTCTCTTGAATCAATACACCTGCATCGATACGGCGACCGCAGGCGTTCATGCAAACCAGTGTTCCCGCGCCTTCATGATCAGCGCCTTCGCACGCTCGTCGTCGACGCCGGTCAACTCGGTCAGCTCGTCGACCGCCAGTTCGGCGAGATCGTCGCGCGTGAACACGTTGCCGCCGGCGAGCCGGGCCGCGAGGTCGCGATCCATGCCATCGAGCGACAACAGGTCCTCGGTGGTCTTCTCGATCTTCTCTTCGTTGACGATCGCTTCCGTCAACAACGCGTTACGGGCGCGGTTGCGGAGCTCGTTGACCGTCTCCTCGTCGAACGACGGGATCTCGAGCATCTCGGAGATCGGCACGTAGGCCACCTCCTCGAGACTCGCGAAGCCCTCCTGCACGAGGATCTCGGCGACCTCCTCGTCGACGTCGAGCTTCTCGATGAACAGCTGACGCGTGTGCGCGGTCTCGGCGACGCTCTTCTCGGCCGACTCTTCGGCCGACATCAGGTTGATCTGCCAGCCCGTCAGCTCCGACGCGAGACGCACGTTCTGTCCCGCGCGGCCGATCGCGATCGCGAGGTTCTCCTCGTCGACCACCACGTCCATGCTGTGCTTCTCCTCGTCGACGACGATCGACGAGACGTTGGCCGGGGCCAGCGCGCCGATCACGAACTGCGCGGGATCGTCGGACCACAGCACGATGTCGACGTTCTCCCCGCCGAGCTCGTTGCGCACCGCCTGCACGCGCGAGCCGCGCATGCCGACGCAGGTGCCGATCGGATCGATGCGGCGGTCGGTGGTGAAGACCGCGATCTTCGCCCGGACGCCGGGGTCGCGCGCGGCCGCCTTGATCTGCAGCAGCCCCTGCTCGATCTCGGGGACCTCGAGCTCGAACAGCTTGACGATGAAGTCCGGTGCCGTGCGCGACAGCATCAGCTGGGGGCCGCGTACCTCGCGATCGACGCGCATCACGTAGGCGCGCACGCGGTCGCCGACGCGCAGGTTCTCCTTCGGGATCATCTGGTCGCGCTTGAGCCGCGCCTCGACCCGGCCGGCCTCGACGATCGCGTCGCCCTTGTCCATGCGCTTGACGCTGCCGGTGACGATCGACTCGCCGCGGGCGAGGAAGTCCGACAGGATCTGCTCGCGCTCGGCATCGCGGATCTTCTGCAGGATGGTCTGCTTCGTGTCCTGCGCGAAGCGACGTCCGTATTCGGCCGGGTCGAGCTGCTCCTCGATGTACTCGTCGACTTCGATGTCGTCGATCTGCTCGCGGGCTTCGGACAGCAGCTCCTGGCGATCCGGGAATTCGAGGCCGGCGTCGTCGGGCACGACCTGCCAGCGGCGGAACGCCTCGTTGTCGCCGGTCTCGCGGTCGACCGACACGCGGATGTCGACGTCGCCCGGAAAGAGCTTCTTCGTCGCGGCGGCGAGCGCCTGCTCGAGCGCGCCGAACACGACCTCCTTGGCCACGTTCTTCTCACGCGCGAGCGCATCGACCAACAATAGAATTTCCCGGCTCATCGCTTCTTACCCCCGTTGCCTCTGAAATCGATACGCGGCACCAGCCGCGCCTTCTCCACTTCGTCGAAAGAGAACTCGAGCAGCTCGCCCGCTCCTTCGCTCGCATCCAGCACCAGACCGAAGCGAGCCGGCGCGGCTGCCTCGACCGCTTCCTTCGCCTCGCCGACGCTCTGCAGCACCCCCTGGAACTGCTTGCGGCCGCGCGGCTGTCCGTCCGGCGAGATGCGCAGCTTGACGAAGGCTTCGTGCCCTTCGAAACGCGCGAAGTCGGCGGCTTTCTTCAGCGGCCGGTCGAGGCCCGGCGAAGAGATCTCGAGCCGTTCGTAGTTGACGTTCTCGACCGCGAAGACGAGCGAGAGCTGGTCGCTCACCCGCGCGCAGTCGTCCACCGTCACGCCGTCCTGCGTCGAACCGTCGTCCCGAACGGGCGCTTCAGGCTTGTCGATGAAGACCCGCAGGACACCGCCGCCCGCCCATTCCACATCGACCAGCTCGTAGCCCAATCCCACGACCGTCTGCTCTATGACCGAATCGCTCCACACCGTTTCTTCCGCCTCTCGACTTGCTGCGCGTGCTCCACACCGATGCGACGGGCGCCCCTCGCGTCTCGTCGGAGCGGCATCGTCTTCGGGAAAAAAAAGTGGGCTCGAGAGCCCACTTGATCCGCCTGCCGCCTCGCCGCCCGTGCCCGGGTCGCGTCCCCGCTCGCAGGAGACGCCTCCGAAGGCGAGGCGCCCACTGCGCCGACCCGGCGCGCCCCGCTGGCGATTAACTGCGGGATTCTATCAGCGACCGGCCCTCCGGACAAGCTTGGCACGACTGTTGCAACCGCTCAGCCCGGTCTGCGTCGTCGCTGTCCCGGCGCCGCCGGCCGTACCGGCTTGTTGAATTGCGGGCGCGGCGGACGGGCGCCACGCGGCTGACCGAAGGCTCCGAGCGCCGTCACGGTCGGATCGATGTTGCCGCGCGGCAGGTCGCCGTTGCCGACCCCGTTGCCGTTCGGTGGACGACCCTTGCCCCGCCCCTTGCCTCCGAAGGGCCGCGAAGGACGATCCCCGTTGGCACCGTTCGCCGCGGCCGCGGGTCGCGGACGGCCGGGCCGAGGCCCGTGCTTTCCGGCCGGATGGGCGAAGCCGTTGCCGGGCGGCACGGTGGGCATCATCGGATCGATCACGCGCGGCGCGGGAGGACGCGGCCGACGCGTCTCGGCGGGGTCGCCGACACCTTTCGTCGCGACGCCGAGTTCGACGCACCAGCGCCGCACCAGGGCCGGATCGAGCTCGTCCCAGCGACCGCGGCTGAGCGCGCGTGGCAGGTGCACGCCGCCGTAGCGGATGCGGATCAGGCGGCTGACCGTCAGGCCGACCGCCTCGAACATGCGACGCACCTCGCGGTTGCGACCCTCGCCGATGACGACGCGGTACCAGCGGTTGGACCCCTCGCCGCCGGCGAAGTCGACGCTCGAGAAGCGGGCCGGCCCGTCGGCGAGCGTCACGCCCTCGAGCAGCCGCTTGCGGCCGTCCGCGTCGAGTTCGCCGAGCACCCGGACCGCGTACTCGCGCTCGAAGCCGTAGCGCGGATGCGCGAGGCGGTTCGCCAGTTCGCCCGAGGTCGTGAAGATCAGCAGGCCTTCGGTGTTGAAGTCGAGGCGGCCGACCGTCAACCACTTGGAGCCCTGCACGGTGGGCAGCCGCGAGAAGACGCTGGCCCTGCCCTGCGGATCGTCGTGGCTGACGATCTCGCCGGCGGGCTTGTGATAGAGCAATACGCGCGGCGTGCGCGCCGCGACGCGACGCGCGAGCGGCTTGCCGTTGATGCGGATCTGGTCGGTCGGACCGATCCGCTGCCCGATGTGCGCGGGCTCTCCGTTCACCGAGACGCGACCGGCGACGATCATCTCCTCCATCTCGCGACGCGAGCCGAGACCGGCGTCGGCGAGCAGCTTGTGCAGCTTCGGCGCGTCGGCGTCGAGGTCGATCGTGACGGCGCGCCGGGGCGTGAACGGGCGCGGACCGCGGGCGATCGGCGTGTTCGCGTTGACGTAGCCGGCCGGCGGCTGGTCCTCGAGCTCGGCCTCGAACTGCGCGTCGTAGGAGTCGTCGTCGAAGAAGTCCTCGGGTGGGGGCGGCTCGTCGTTCGAGTCGTCGCCGCGCGTCTCGGCGAAGCTGTCGTCGTCGATGTCGGCCGTCATGTCGGCGACGATCGCCTCGTCGGCCGGCGAGAGGTCGGCCGGCGGCACCTGCGCGGCCGTCTCCTCGATCGGCTCGGCGATGTCGCTCGTGACGATCAGATCCTCGATGCGCCACGGCTCGCCCGAACCGGCGATACGCGGCGTCGCCCCGGGCTTGAAGCGGGCACCGACGGCCCGCGGTGCGCTCGCCTGGACACGTTGCGGGCGCGGCCCCTTGTCGCCGTTCGGTTTCGGGCCCCGACGCGGTCCTCCGTGGAGGCCGCCGTTGGCGGGTCGGTCGGGACCGACGGCCTCGGGGTTGGCGCCCTGCCCGCCCTGACGCTGGGCGCCGCGGCGACTGCGATTCTTCCCGTTGCCGCCCGGACGTGGCCGCGGCGCACCGCCGTCGGCGGCGGCCTGCGCGCCCGCAGCGTCCGCGACGATCGGCGACGTCTCGGACCCATTGTCGGCGGTCCGGGAGGCCGACGGTTCGCCGTCGACCGGTGCCGGCGCGTTACGCGGCTGGTTGCGGGGAGAGTGGCGGTGGAGTCTGCGCAAAATCGATGACCTCTTGAAGGAGCGGCACAGCGGAGTCGGGCTCGCCCGGTTGCGGTAGCGGTGGAAGTTCGGAAAGAGCGACGAGCCCGAGGTCGTCGAGGAACGCCTTCGTCGTCGCATACAGTGCGGGGCGCCCCGGCGCCTCGCGGTGACCGATCGCATCGACCCAGCCCCGCTCCTCGAGCGCCTTGATCACCGGCGTGGAAACCGTGACCCCGCGGATGTCCTCGATGTCGCCGCGGGTGACCGGCTGCCGATAGGCGATGATGGCCAGGGTCTCCATCACGGCACGCGAGTAACGCTGCGGGCGCTCGGGATTCAGCCGCGTCAGCCACGCCTTCATCGACGGGCGCGTCTGGAACCGCCATCCGCCGGCGACGGCGGTCAGCACCAGGCCTCGCTCGTTCCATTCGTCGCCGAGCGTCGCGAGCAGGCTCCGGACCGCGTCCGCGTCGAGCGCGTCGTCGAACAGCCGCCGCAATGCCGGCATCGCCAGGGGCTCGCTCGCGGTCAGCAGCGCCGCTTCGAGTACGACCTTCGCTTCGGTTGTGTTCATCCCGTCCCCGTGGACGATCCGATCGGAAGAACGAGCCGATCGAGGGCAGAGCAATGCTCGAATGGACCGCGCGATCGAACGTCGATCGTCGCGCAGCACGGTGTCTGTCAGACCCGTCTTGCCGCAACGCGCAGAAGCGCTTGCAATGGATTACCGCGGAACCGGTGCGAGTCGCCTGAGACCCCGCACGCTCGATCGTGCACTCCGACCTCTGACGCATCGCAGCCGGGACGCTGCGACCCGCGGAGCCGTGCTGCGGGGCTCGGAGGAGGTGACGATGCGAGGCCGGAGTATATCCATCGCATCGCAGGCGCACAAGGGATCCGCGCGTCCGGAACTTTGGTGACCGGCGCTGCTCACTCTTGCACGACAACGACGGAACAACTCCGGTGTGCGCCGATACTATGGGCTGCGGGACGGCGTTCTAATCCGCGCTCGACAACGACTCGACGCCGCCTCGACGTATCGTACCGGCCGTTGCCTTCCGCTCGACCGCCTGCAGTTCCCCCGCAACCCTGTTCACTTCGAGGACGTTCCGTTTGCACGAACGCATAGCCGAAATCGCGTGGGCCTCCGTCGCGTCGACCGAAGGGGGCGCAGCCGCTCTTCGGAAGGCAGCCGACCTCGGTTTCACGACCTTGCTCGTCAACGACGCCGAGCACGCCACGATTCCACTCGAGACCGTCGTCGCGACGGCCCGCTCCGCGGGTCTGGCGACCTGGCTCGCCGTCACGCTCGACGCCGCGGGTTCGCCGCTCTTCAGCGCCCGCGCGTTGCCGCCGGTCGACCCCTGGCTCGTCGACGGCGATGCCGCGCTCGACCCGCGCCGGCCGCCGCTCTCGGTGCGCCCCGCTGCGGTCGCGCGCGATCGGGTCGAGGTGGCGGCCTGGGCGGCCCGGCTCCGCGCCGCCGTCACGGCCGGAGTCACCGGCTTCGTCTGCCTCGACGCGGACCGCCTGCCGGCGGCGGTCTGGGCGACCCTGATCGAAGGCTCGATCCGTAACGGCGGGTCGCTGCGCTGGGTCGCGTGGACTCCCGGCCTCGCGAGCGAGGCGATCACGGCGCTCATCGACGCCGGCTTCGACACCGCCTGCCTGTCGAGCGCCTGGTGGGACGGCCGTGAACGCTGGCTCGTCGACGAGGCGGCGCGCCTGTCGCAGGTGCGCACGCTCGCCTTCCCGTCCGATCCCTTCGGCATCGAAGCGCCCGCGAAGACCGACGGACCGTCGATCGCCGCCCGCCTGCGGATCGCGGCGTTCGTCGCCGACGCGCTGCTGGTGCCGCAGGCGGTCTGGACGGAACACGCCGCCGACCTGCTCCCCGTCCATCGCTGGCTCGCCACGCGCGACGAAGCGCCACCGCGCGGCCCGCTGTGGTTCGTCAGCGGCCCCGAGGCGCCGGTGACCGCCGTCGTGCGCACGCCCGCCCACGATCTTCGCGCGAGCGACGAAGCCTCGCTGCTGCTGATCAACCCGGACGCGCAGCGGCCCGCCCGCCTCGCGGGTGCCTCGGTCACCACGGCGCTGAGCGGCTTCGGCCGCTTCGAAGAGGCGATGCCGGGCGACGGCGCGGAGGCGTCGACCCTCGACCCGTGCTCGACGATCGACGTCCGGCCGGCCGGGATTCGCGTCTTCAGCGCGACCCGCCTGCCGATGGTGGTCCGTCCCGTTCCTGCCGATCGACGGTCGACCGAGGCGGCGCTGAAGATGCCGCGGCTGTCGATCGAGGCGATCACGCCGACCGTCGACGGCGGCCGCTTCCCGGTCAAGCGCACGGCCGGCGAGGCGGTGCGCATCGAGGCGGACATCGTCATCGACGGGCACGAGAAGCTGAGCGCGGTGCTGCTGCATCGCGCGGCCGGCGAGCGGGAGTGGCGCGAGACGCGGATGGAGCCGATCGGCAACGATCGCTTCGCGGCGACGATGCCGCTCGCCCGCGTCGGCCGCCACGAGTTCACGATCGAAGCATGGCGCGACGTCTTCGCGACCTTCCGGAACGAGCTCGACAAGAAGTCCGCCGCCGGCCTCGACGTCTCGCTCGAGCTGATGGAAGGCCGCCTGCTGATCGACCAGGCCGTCGCCCACGCGCGGACGCTGAAGAAGCCCCACGTGCTGAAGCGGCTGCTCGCGTTGGCGAAGCGCATCGCCGCACCCGCCGGCGATGGCGGCCTCGACCGCGCGACGATGGCCGGTCAGGTGGCCGCGTTGCTGGCTTCGCAGACGCTCGCCGACCTGTTCGACGCGGACCTGCGCGCGTTCGCGACGCGACCCGATACGGTCTTTCCGATCGAAGCGGAGCGCGACGGCGCGTCGTTCGCGGCGTGGTACGAGCTCTTCCCGAGATCGCTGGGCAATCCGCCGGGTACCGAAGCGACGCATCACGGCAGCTTCGACGACGTCATCGAACGGCTGCCCGCGGTGCGGGCGATGGGCTTCGACGTCCTCTACTTCCCGCCGATCCATCCGATCGGCCGACGCAACCGGAAGGGCCGCAACAACAGCCTCACCGCGCTCGACGACGACCCGGGCAGCCCCTACGCGATCGGTTCGGAGCACGGGGGACACGATGCCCTGCATCCGCAGCTCGGGACCTTCGACGACTTCAGGCGGCTGCGCGAGGCCGCGCTCGACAACGGCCTCGAGCTCGCGCTCGACTTCGCGATCCAGTGCTCGCCGGACCACCCGTGGCTCGCGGACCATCCGGGCTGGTTCGCATGGCGACCGGACGGATCGCTGCGCTATGCGGAGAACCCGCCGAAGAAGTACGAGGACATCGTCAACGTCGACTTCTACGGAGAAGGAAGACGGGGCGACGCCGCGGCGGGGCTGTGGTCGGCGTTGCGCGACGTCATCCTGCTGTGGGTCGAACAGGGCGTTCGCATCTTCCGGGTCGACAACCCGCACACGAAGCCGCTGCCGTTCTGGGAATGGATGATCGGCGAGGTCCGCTCGCGCCACCCGGACGTGATCTTCCTGTCGGAAGCCTTCACGCGGCCGAAGGTCATGTACCGCCTCGCGAAGGTCGGCTTCTCGCAGTCGTACACCTATTTCACGTGGCGTCACACGAAGCAGGAGTTCATCGACTACCTGACGGAACTGACCGGACCCGAGTCGCGCGAGGCCCTCCGCACGACGCCGCGCGACTTCTTCCGTCCCCACTTCTTCGTCAACACGCCGGACATCAACCCGGTCTTCCTGCAGCGCTCGGGTCGCGCGGGCTTCCTGATCCGGGCCGCGCTGGCCGCGACGCTGTCGGGACTGTGGGGCGTCTACAGCGGCTTCGAGCTCTGCGAGGCGACCCCGGTGCCGGGCAAGGAGGACTATCTCGACTCCGAGAAGTACCAGCTTCGCGCGTGGGACTGGCAGCGACCCGGCAACATCGTCGCCGAGATCACCGCGCTCAACCGGATCCGTCGCGAGAACCCCGCGATGCGCACCCACCTCAACGTGCGCTTCCTCGACGTGTTCGATCCCGACATCCTCTACTTCGCGAAGGCGACCGAGGATCGCGGCAACGTGGTACTGGTCGCGATCAACCTCGACCCCTTCGGCGTGCACGAAGCCGGCTTCGAGTTGCCGCTCTGGCAGTGGGGACGCGCCGACGACGCCACCGTCGAAGCCACCGACCTGCTCGACGGTCATCGCTTCCGCTGGACCGGCAAGCACCAGCGGATGCGCCTCGATCCCGCGATCAACCCGTACGCGATCTGGCGCGTCGCCGTCTGAAGCCCCTCGCACGACCCACGTATCGGCCCATCATCATGAGTGAACCCCAGAGCGCCCGCCTCGATCGCAGCTCGAAGACGCGCGCGATCGCCCGCACCAACGTCCGTCCCGAAACCGACGCCCCGTCCGCAGCGACGGACCCGCTCTGGTACAAGGACGCGGTCGTCTACCAGCTGCACGTCAAGTCGTACATGGACGCGAACGGCGACGGCATCGGCGACTTCGCGGGCCTCCTCACGAAGCTCGACTACATCGCGTCGCTCGGCGTCAACACGATCTGGCTGCTGCCGTTCTATCCGAGTCCCCGCCGCGACGACGGCTACGACATCGCCGAATACACCGGCGTGCATCCCGACTACGGGACGATGGCCGACGCCAAGCGCTTCATCGCCGAAGCGCACAAGCGCAACCTGCGCGTGATCACCGAGCTCGTCATCAACCACACGTCGGACCAGCACCAGTGGTTCCAGAAAGCGCGCGCGGCGAAGGCCGGGTCGGCCGCGCGCAACTACTACGTGTGGTCCGACAACGACCAGACCTACGCCGGCACGCGCATCATCTTCTGCGACACCGAGAAGTCGAACTGGACCTGGGACCCGGTGGCCGGCGCGTACTTCTGGCACCGCTTCTTCTCGCACCAGCCCGACCTCAACTTCGACAACCCGCAGGTGATGAAGGCGGTCATCAACGTGATGCGCTGGTGGCTGGACCTCGGCATCGACGGACTGCGCCTCGACGCGGTGCCGTATCTGGTCGAGCGCGAAGGCACGAGCAACGAGAACCTGCCCGAGACGCACGACATCCTCAAGCTGATCCGCAAGGAGGTCGACCGCGACTATCCGGGCCGCCTGCTGCTGGCCGAAGCCAACATGTGGCCCGAGGACACGCAGCAATACTTCGGCGACGGCGACGAATGCCACATGGCCTTCCACTTCCCGCTGATGCCGCGGATGTACATGGCGATCGCGCAGGAGGACCGCTTCCCGATCACCGACATCCTCAGGCAGACGCCGGAGATCCCGCCCAACTGCCAGTGGGCGATCTTCCTGCGCAACCACGACGAGCTGACGCTCGAGATGGTCACCGACAAGGAACGCGACTACCTCTGGAACTTCTACGCGGCCGATCGTCGCGCGCGCATCAACCTCGGCATCCGGCGGCGCCTCGCGCCGCTGCTCGAGCGCGACCGTCGCCGCATCGAGTTGATGAACTCGCTGCTGTTGTCGATGCCGGGTACCCCGGTCATCTACTACGGCGACGAGATCGGCATGGGCGACAACGTGCATCTCGGCGACCGCGACGGCGTGCGCACGCCGATGCAGTGGTCGCCCGATCGCAACGGCGGCTTCTCGCGCGCCAACCCGGCGTCGCTGGTGCTGCCGGCGATCATGGATGCGCTCTACGGCTTCGACGCGGTCAACGTCGAGAGCCAGGAGTCGGACCCGCACTCGCTGCTGAACTGGATGCGTCGCATGCTCGCGATCCGCTCGCAGCATCGGGCCTTCGGCCGGGGTCGCCTGCGCATCCTCTATCCGGTCAATCGCAAGGTGCTCGCGTACCTGCGCGAGTACGAGGGCCCGAACGGCCAGCTCGAGACCATCCTGTGCGTGGCCAACGTGTCGCGTTCAGCGCAGGCGGTCGAGCTCGAGATCTCGGAGTTCAACGGTCGTGTGCCGGTCGAGATGATCGGCGGCTCGATGTTCCCGGCGATCGGCGCACTGCCCTACATCCTGACGCTTCCGCCTTACGGCTTCTTCTGGTTCGCGCTCGCGGCCGAGGCGCAGTTGCCGGTCTGGCACGTGCCCGCTCCCGAAGCCCTGCCCGACTTCATGACGCTGGTCGTGCGCAAGGACATCGACGAACTGCTGGCCGGCACGTCGAGGAAGCTGCTCGAGGAGGACATCCTCCCCGGCTATCTCCAGAAGCGCCGCTGGTTCGGTCACAAGGAAGCGAAGCTGCCGAAGGTGCGCGTCGCGCTGGCGACCGAACTGCCGCGCGACGGCCGACCGATGCTGCTGGTCGAAGTGGAAACGCGAGGTGCGCAGCCGAACGCCGCACCGGAACGCTATCAGTTGCCGATGGGCTTCTTCAGCGAAGACGAGGCGATGTCGGCGTTGCCGCAGCAACTGGCGCTCGCGCGCGTGCGTCGCGGTCGACAGGTCGGCTTCCTGACCGATGCGTTCGCGCTCGCGGGCTTCGCGCACCACATCGTCCGGCTGCTGGCCGAGGGCGCGGAGGTCGACAGCGCGGGGGGCACCATCCGCTTCGAGCCGACCGCGCTGCTGCACGCGTTGTTGCCCACGCTGCGTGCCGGCGACGGCGGCGGCGTGCGCTGGCTGTCGGCCGAGCAGAGCAACAGCTCGCTCGTGATCGCCGACACGGCGGTGCTGAAGGTCGTCCGCCGCGTCGCGGCCGGCATCAACCCCGAAGCGGAGATCACGCGTCTGCTGACCGAGCGCGGCTTCGCGAACTCGTCGCAGCTGCTCGGCGAAGTGACGCGCGTCGCGAAGGACGGAACGCCGCACCTGCTGATCGTGCTGCAACGCTTCGTGCACAACCAGGGCGACGCGTGGCAGTGGACCCTGAACGTGCTGACCCGCGTGTTCCAGCAGACCACGATCGCGTTGCCGGCGCTGCCGGTGGTCGACACCGAGGCCGGTGCGCCGGCGCCGTCGGACGCCTCGCGCGAGACCGCCGAGACGCTCGAGGCCGCGGCGCTCGCCGAACTCGAGGTCGGTGCGGCGGTGCTCGGCAAACGCCTCGGTGAACTGCATGCGGTGCTGGGGGCACCCCACGACGATCCGTCGTTTGCCCCCGAGCGCGTCGACGCCGCGATGGCGAAGCGATGGGGCGAGGACGCCGTGCGACAGATCGAGACCGCGCTCGACGTGCTCGAGCAGCGTCTCGCGTCGAACGATGCCGCGACCGGGCTGTCGGCCGCAGACCGCGAAAGGGCGACCGATCTGGTCAAGCGGCGCGCGTCGGTCACGAGCCAGGCGACGAAGCTCGCATCGCGCGCGGTCGGCTCGCTCGCGACCCGCATCCACGGCGACTTCCATCTCGGGCAGGTGCTCGTCACGCAGGGCGACGCGGTCATCATCGACTTCGAGGGCGAGCCCGCGAAGCCGCTCTCGGAGCGGCGCGCCAAGATGAGTCCGCTGCGCGATGTGGCGGGTCTGCTGCGCTCCATCGACTACGCTGCGGCGGTGGGACTGAAGTCCGGACCCGCGGACGTGGGCGAAGCCGGCGAGGCGAAGAAGGCCGAGATCGTGGGACGTTATCTGCCCGCCGCGAAGCAGGCCTTCCTCGCGGCCTATCGCACCGAGGCCGGCCGCATCGACCATCGCTGGTCGAACGACGACGGCGAGACGTCGCTGCTTACCTTGTTCACGCTCGAGAAGGCCGCCTACGAACTCTGCTACGAGGCGGCGAACCGACCGACCTGGATCGGCGTGCCGCTGGCGGGACTGTCCGAATTGATGGGCACGCCGACACCGTCGCGCCGCGGCGGCAAGTCGACGGCCGGTGATTCGAAGGATGCGAACTGATGGCCACCAAGGAACCGCCCGACGCGAAGTCCGGACGCACGCGATCGTCGGCCACCGACAAGCGCGCGACTAGCGACGCGGACCTCGAAGTCAAGGCAGCCCCGTCGGAACCGCAAGCGGCTCCCGCCCGCCTCCGTCGAGGCCGACCGAAGGTCGAGCCCGACCCGCAGCCGCTCGCGGTATCCGATGCGCCGGGTGCCGACCCGCATGCACTGAACGCGCCGCGCGCGGCGGACGTCGTCGAGCCGCTCGCGGGGCCCACGATCGGCAGCGCCGCGATCGAGGCGCTGATCATCGCGCGGCACGGTGATCCCTTCGGTGTCCTCGGACCGCACAGGGTCGGCGACGTCGCCGTGGTCCGCGTGCTGCTGCCTTCGGCCGTCGCGGTCGAAGTCGTCGATCCCCGGGATGCGACGAACTCCCTCGGCACGCTGACCCGCATCCATCCCGACGGACTCTTCGAAGGCAGCGTCGTCGATGCGAGCGCGCCGTCGTCGGGCGGCCCCGCCTATCGGCTGCGCCTCACCTGGCCCGCCGCCGACGGCGGCACGACGGTGCAGGAGACCTACGATCCGTACGCCTTCGGTCCGCTGCTGGGCGAACTCGACCTGCACCTGATCGGCGAAGGACGCCATCACGAGCTCGGCGACAGCCTCGGTGGAAGAGTGGCGACGATCCAGGGTGTCGACGGCGCGCGCTTCGCGGTGTGGTCTCCCAACGCGCAGCGCGTATCGGTGGTGGGCGACTTCAACGGATGGGACGGGCGTCGCCATGCGATGCGTCGACGCATCGAGGCCGGCGTCTGGGAATTGTTCGTGCCCGGGCTCGCGGCCGGATCGCGCTATCAGTACGAGATCGTCGGTGCTCACGGCGCGTTGCTGCCGCTCAAGGCCGATCCGGTCGCACTCGAGACGGAGCTGCCGCCCGGTACCGCGTCGCGGGTGGCCGACGGCGTACCGTTCACGTGGACCGACGGCGACTGGATGCGGGCCCGCGTCGCGAAGCACCGCCCCGACGCACCGATCGCGATCTACGAAGTGCATGCCGGCTCGTGGGTCCGCGACATGGAGCGCGACGGACGCAGCTTCGACTGGGACGAACTGGGTGGACGACTGATCCCCTACGCGAAGTCGATGGGCTTCACGCATCTCGAGTTCATGCCGGTGATGGAGCATCCGTTCGGCGGCTCGTGGGGTTATCAGCCGCTCGGGCTCTTCGCGCCGACCGCGCGCTTCGGCAGGCCTGCCGAGTTCGCGCGTTTCGTCGATCGCTGCCATCAGGCCGACCTCGGCGTCATCCTCGACTGGGTGCCCGCGCACTTCCCGAGCGACGCGCACGGGCTCGCCCAGTTCGACGGCAGTGCGCTCTACGAGCACGCCGACCCGCGCGAAGGCTTCCACCAGGACTGGAACACGCTGATCTACAACTTCGGTCGCAACGAGGTGCGCGGCTTCCTGATCGCGTCCGCGCTCGAATGGCTCGAGCGCTACCACGTCGACGGACTGCGCGTCGACGCGGTCGCGTCGATGCTCTATCGCGACTACAGCCGCAAGCACGGCGAGTGGGTTCCCAACATCCACGGCGGCCGCGAGAACCTCGAAGCGGTCGCGTTCATCAAGGAGCTCAACACCGTCGTCGGCGAACGTTGCCCCGGCGCGATGATGATCGCCGAAGAGTCCACCGCATGGCCGGGCGTGACGGCGCCGGTGTCGGCCGGCGGGCTCGGCTTCTCCTACAAGTGGAACATGGGCTGGATGCACGACACGCTGCGTTACGTCGAGGAGGATCCGATCAATCGTCAATGGCATCACGACGACATGACCTTCGGGATGGTCTACGCGTACTCCGAGCGCTTCGTGCTGCCGATCTCGCACGACGAGGTGGTCCACGGCAAAGGGTCGCTGATCAACAAGATGCCGGGCGACGACTGGCAGAAGCACGCGAACCTGCGGGCCTACCTTTCGTTCATGTGGACGCACCCCGGCAAGAAACTGCTGTTCATGGGCTGCGAGCTCGGCGACTACAAGGAGTGGAACCACGACGGTTCGCCGGACTGGAACCTGCTCGACCAGCCGCGGCACAAGGGTCTGCAACGCCTGTTGCGCGACCTCAACCATCTGTACACGGGTTCGCCCGCGCTGCACGAGAAGGACAGCGACCCGACCGGCTTCGCATGGATCGTCGGCGACGACCGTACCAACAGCGTCTTCGCGTTCCGGCGTTCGGGGCGCGACGACCGCGAGGCGACCGTGGTCGTCGTCAACATGACGCCGGTCGTGCGCAGCGACTACCGGATCGGCGTTCCCTTCGCGGGCGCATGGACCGAGCGACTGAACAGCGATGCGACCGACTACGGCGGCTCGGGCATCGGCAATCAGGGCACGGTCCGGGCCGGCGGCGACGGACTGCACGGCATGCCGGCGTCCATGGCGCTGACCTTGCCGCCGCTGGCGGTGCTGGTCCTCGAGCCCGCGGACGCGACGATTCATCACGATTCAAAAGGGGAATGATCGATGTGGCACCCGCCGGACGGCATCCAGCCGGGCCTGCCGTACCCGCTCGGCTCAACGGTCGACGACGACGGCGTCAACTTCGCGATCTATTCGGCCCATGCGGAACGCATCGAGCTCTGTCTCTTCGACCCGGGCGGCCGTCGCGAGATCGCGCGCTACGAGTTGCCCGAATGCACCGACGAGATCTGGCACGGCTACCTGCCGACCGTGCAGGCCGGCCAGCTCTACGGCTACCGGGTGCACGGGCCGTATCGACCCGAGCAGGGCCATCGCTTCAATCCGCACAAGCTGCTGCTGGACCCGTACGCGAAGAAGCTGTCGGGCCAGGTGAAGTGGACCGACGCCCTCTTCGGCTATCGACTCCACTCTCCACGCGCCGACCTCTCGTTCGACCGGCGCGACTCGGCGGCCGCGATGCCCAAGTGCGTCGTCGTAGACGACGTGTTCCGCTGGGGCGCCGACCGTTCGCCGTCGACGCCGATGCAGCGCAGCGTCATCTACGAAGCCCACGTGCGCGGGCTGACGATCAAGAACGAACGCATCCGCGCCGACGAGCGCGGCACGTTCGCCGCCCTCGCCGATCCGGCGATGATCGAGCACCTCGTGAAGCTCGGCGTCACCGCCATCGAACTGCTGCCGGTCCACGCCTTCCTGCAGGACCGGCGCCTCGTCGAGCATCAGCTTCGCAACTACTGGGGCTACAACACGCTCGCGTTCTTCGCGCCCGAGGCGCAGTACCTCGCCAGCGGCGAGCTCAACGAGATGCGGACCGCGATCAAGCGCCTGCACGCGGCCGGCATCCAGGTGATCCTCGACGTGGTCTACAACCATACGTGCGAGGAGAGCGAACGCGGACCGACGCTGGCGTTCCGCGGCATCGACAACCTGAGCTACTACCGGCTCATGTCGGACAACCCGCGCTACTGCATCAACGACACCGGCTGCGGCAACACCGTCAACACGTCGCATCCGCGGGTGATCCAGCTCATCATGGATTCGCTGCGCTACTGGACCGAGGAGTTCCACGTCGACGGCTTCCGCTTCGATCTCGGTGTGACGCTCGGTCGCGAGCTGACCGGGTTCGATCCGAACGGCGGCTTCTTCGACTCGCTGCGGCAGGACCCGATGCTCGCGCACGTCAAGCTGATCTCCGAACCCTGGGACATCGGGCCGGGCGGCTACCAGCTCGGCAACCATCCACCCGGACTCGCCGAGTGGAACGGCCGTTATCGCGACGACACGCGACGCTTCTGGAAGGGCGATGCCGGCCTGCGCGGCGCCATCGCCGCGCGCCTGCACGGCTCGGCCGACCTGTTCGACCGCCATCATCGCAAGCCCTGGGCGTCGGTCAACTTCATCACCGCGCACGACGGCTTCACGATGGCCGACCTCGTCTCGTACAACGCGAAGCACAACCAGGCCAACCACGAGGACAATCGCGATGGAGCCGACGACAACAACAGCTTCAACTGGGGCGCGGAAGGTTCGACCACCGACCCCGGCATCGTCCGGACGCGGCTCAAGGTCCATCGCTCGATGCTGATGACGCTGCTGTGCTCGCACGGCACGCCGATGATGCTCGGCGGCGACGAGTTCGGGCGCACGCAGCAGGGCAACAACAACGCCTACTGCCAGGACAGCGACATCTCGTGGCTCGACTGGCACGCCGCGGAAAGCGATGCGGGCAAGGCGCTGACCGCGTTCACCGCGCGGCTGATCGCGTTGCGCGCCGAGTATTCGGCGCTGCGCGCGAACTACTTCATGGACGGCCACACCGACCTGGGCGGCGGCTTCAACGACATCGCATGGTTCGACGAGAAGGGCGTCGCGATGTCCGACGAAGCGTGGAAGTTCACCGAGGGCCGGCTGCTCGGCTGCCGTCGCATCTGTCGTCTGCCGGACGGCAGGCTCGAGGCGACGCTGTTGCTGCTGAACGCCGCGTCGGAGAGTCATGCGTTCACGCTGCCCTCCCCTGCGATCGCATGGACGCTCGCGATCGACAGCGCCGATCCGGCCCGCCGCGACGAAGCCGTGACGCAGTCCGCCATCGACGTCGATGCCCACAGCGGCATGTTGCTGGTGGCGCGCCACGAGGTGGCCGCATGACGCTGCGTCATCGCCGCCGGCTGCCGTTCGGAGCCGAGGTCATCGGGCTGGCACGCACACGATTCCGCCTGTGGGCGCCGACCTGCAGCTCCGTGGCCGTCGTCGTCGAAGGGGGTGGAGAACACCCGATGCCGAAGCAGGGAGAAGGCTGGTTCGAGCTCGAGATCGACTGCGTGGCCGGGTCGTCGTATCGCTACCGCGTCGAACCGCTAGAAGGCGAGCCGGTGCTCGTGCCCGACCCGGCGTCGCGGATGCAGTCCGGCGACGTCCACCACGCGAGCGTCGTGGTGGACCCCGAGTCCTTGCTGTGGCCGCCCGACGACAGGCTCGGCCCGCCCAGGTGCGAGACCGTGATCTACGAGGTCCACGTCGGCCTCGCAGGCGGCTTCACCGGCGTGCGGAAGCTGTTGCCGCGCCTCGCCGCGCTCGGCATCACGGCCATCGAACTGATGCCGGTCGCCGACTTCGCCGGGCCGCGCAACTGGGGCTACGACGGCGTGCTGCCGTTCGCGCCGGACGCCACCTACGGGACGCCCGACGAGCTCAAGGCCTTGATCGACGCGGCGCACGGCCATGGACTGATGGTCTTCCTCGACGTGGTCTACAACCACTTCGGCCCGGACGGCAACTACATCGGGGTCTACGCCGACGCGTTCTTCCGCGACGACATCAAGACGCCGTGGGGCCGGGCCATCGATTTCCGCAAGCGCGAGGTCCGCGAGTACTTCTCCAACAACGCCCTCTACTGGCTGCAGGAGTATCGCTTCGACGGGCTCAGGCTCGACGCGACGCACGCGATCGTCCCGCAGGACTGGCTGAAGGAACTGTCGGACTTCGTCACCGATGCCATCGACAGCGCGCGGCACATCCACCTCGTCGTCGAGCACGAAGGCAACGCCGCGCATCTGCTCGGGCCTTATCACGGCTACGACGCGCAATGGAACGACGATGCGCATCACGTGCTGCACGTGATGCTGACCGGCGAGACCCACGGCTACTACATCGACTATGCCGACGCGCCGGCCGACAAGCTCGCGCGTTGCCTGTCCGAAGGCTTCGTGTTCCAGGGACAGCCATCGGTCTTCCGACAGGGGAAGCCGCGCGGCGAATCGAGCGACGGGCTGCCTCCGACCGCGTTCGTGATGTTCCTGCAGAACCACGACCAGATCGGCAATCGCGCATTCGGCGAGCGCCTCGTCGCGCTGACGGAGCCCGCCGCGCTGCAGGCGGCGCAGGCGTTGCTGTTCCTCTCGCCGCAGATTCCGCTGCTGTTCATGGGCGAGGAGGTGGGCAGCACCGAACCCTTCCAGTTCTTCACGAGCTATCCGGACGACGCACTCGCCGAAGCGGTGCGCGAAGGCCGCCGCGGCGAGTTCGCCGGCGCGCCCGGTTTCGACGACGACGCGGCACGCGAACGGATCCCCGATCCGAACCATCCCGACACCTACCATCGTTCGCGACCGCGCTTCCTCGATGCGCAGGTGGTCGACGAGTCCGACGGGGGCACGCTCGGTCGCCTGCAGCGGCTGATCGCGCTGCGTCGCGAGCACATCGTCCCGCGGCTGGCCGGCACACGATCGCTGGGCGCCGAAGCCGTCGGTCCGGGTGCCGTGATTGCGCGCTGGCACATGGGCGACGGCGCGGTGCTGACGATCGCGGTCAATCTCGACAAGGCCGACGTGGCCTTCGCGACCTATCGCTTCCGGCTCGGTGGCCTGTCGATCCACGGCACGAGCAGCGTTCAGCCGGGCGACTCCGAGGACTGCCTTCCGGGTCACACGACCTGGGTGCTGCTGGAACCCGCGGCATGAACGCATCCGACGGCCGAGGCCCCTGCCTCCCAATCGCGTCGCGAGACGCCTGAACCGATCGAGCATGGACGACCACCACAGCGGGGACGCGAGCACGGAAGAGTTGCGTCGGGCGACCGACGAGGCCCGCATGGCCGAGGACGAGGCGACCGCGACGGCCTTGCGCGGCCTGGCAGAGGAAGCCGGCGTCACGACCGTATGGCAGGACTATCGCGGTCTGACGCACACCGTGAGCAGCGCGACGCTGCGCGTGATGATGGGCGCGCTCGATCTGCCGGCGAAGACGCTCGACGACATCGTCGCGAGCCGCACGCGCCTGGCCGCCGAGAGCCAGGGCCTCGGCAACGATCCGCTGCCGCCGTTGATCACCACCGTCGTCAACGCGCCGATCGCGCTCACGTCGGGCACGCGCTTCGCGGGCGAGAGCTATCGCATCACGTTCGAGGACGGCGACACGCGCGACGGACGCTTCGCGGACGACGGGGCGTCGATCGTCGATGCCATCGATCGCCTCGGCTATCACGTGCTCGAGTGCGACGGCGTGTCGCTCACGCTGGCGGTCGCGCCCGGCCGCTGCTTCGGCGTCGACGACGCGCTGTCCGACGTCGGACGCGAGCGGGGCGAGCGTCCCTGGGGACTCGCCGCGCAGATCTACAGCCTGGTGGACGAGCACGACGGCGGGCTCGGGCACTACGGCGCGCTCGTCACGCTGGTCCGGCATGCGGCGCGGCACGGAGCCTCCGCGCTCGCGATCAGTCCCGTCCATGCGATGTTCTCGGCGGACCTCAATCGCTTCAGTCCCTACGGCCCTTCGAGCCGGCTGCTGACGAACGTCCTTCACGTCGATCCTCGCGGCGTACTCGGCGACGACGCGTTCGACGAGGCCTCGAAGGCGGTCGATCCGGACGGTGAACGCGAGCGGCTCGAGGCGCTGCCGCTGGTCGACTGGCCCGCCGCGTCGCAGCTGCGGCTCGCGCTGCTGCGCCGGCTCTTCGACCGCTTCGTCGCGGACGGCGAACCGGACGCGCAGGCGGAGTTCGCCACGTTCCGCCGTCGCGGCGGCGACGTGCTCGAGTCGCATGCCCGCTTCGAGGCACTGCATGCGCATCTCTCGGCCGACGACGCGAGCATGCTCGGCGGCTGGCGCGACTGGCCGCTCGAGTTTCGCGATCCGCACGCGCCGGGCGTGCTCGCGTTCGCCGAAGAACACGCCGCGGACGTCGCGTTCCATGCGTTCCTGCAATGGCAGGCCCATCGTCAGCTCGCGGCCGCGCAACGCGCCGCGCGCGAAGCCGGCATGGCGATCGGCATCGTGTCGGACCTCGCGGTCGGTGCGGACGGCGGCGGCAGCCAGGTGTGGAGCCGGCCGCGCGACATGCTGATGGGCCTCTCGATCGGCGCGCCGCCCGACCTGATCAACGCGGTCGGCCAGTCGTGGGGGTTGTCGGCATTCTCGCCGCGCGGTCTGCGGGCCAGCGGCTTCAAGCCGTGGATCGACATGCTGCGTGCGGCCTTCGGCAACGCGGGCGGCATCCGCATCGACCACGTGCTCGGGCTGAACCGCCTGTGGCTCGTGCCCGACGGCGCCGCCGCGGTCGAAGGCGCCTATCTGCGCTATCCGTTCGACGACCTGCTGCGTCTCGTCGCGCTCGAATCGTGGCGTCATCGCGCCATCGTCATCGGCGAAGATCTAGGCACCGTGCCCGAGGGACTGCCGGAGCGGCTCGCGGCGGCGGGCCTGCTCGGCATCCGCGTCCTGTGGTTCGAACGCATGTGGCACGTGCCGGGGCAGCCCTATCGTCCGCCGCACGAATGGTCGAACGGCGCGCTCGCTGTCACCGCCACGCACGACGTGCCGACCATCGCCGGATGGTGGCAGGGACGCGACATCGACTGGCGCGCGAAGCTCGGCCTCTTCGGCGAGCATTCGAGCGAGGAGATCGAACGCGCCGCGCGCGAGACCGAGCGCTCGATGCTGTGGCATTCGTTGTGCGCGGCCGGAGTCGCCGCCGGCGAGCGTCCCGCTATCGACCATCCCCCGGTCGTCGCCGCGTTGCACTTCGTCGGCCGCACGCCGGCGCCGCTGGCGCTGGCGCCGCTCGAAGACGCGCTCGGCGTCGTCGAGCAGCCCAACGTGCCGGGCACGGTCGCCACGCATCCCAACTGGCGCTCGCGTCTGCCGGCACCGGTCGGGCGCCTGCTCGAGGGCGACGCCGTCGCCGAACGACTGCGGGCATTCGGAGAAGGAAGGGGCTACCGTGGATGAAGACGGTCGACGGTTCGGCGCCGACGCGGGCGAGGCCATGAACAGGCCGGACATGAATACCGACGAAGACGAAGCGGTCGCACCCCGCACGCGGCGACGCGGCAGCGTCAACGTGCCGCGCGCGACCGCGCGGCTGCAGTTCCACAAGGACTTCACGTTCGACCAGGCCACCGCCCTCGTGCCGTACTACGCACGACTCGGCGTCAGCCATCTCTACGCGTCGCCGATCCTGAAGGCCCGTCCCGGTTCGACCCACGGCTACGACTGCGTCGACGTGGGCCGCGTCAATCCGGAGCTCGGTGGCGAGGACGCGCTGCGACGCATGGCCGATGCCATCCACGCGGCCGGCATGGGGCTGGTGGTCGACATCGTCCCGAACCACATGGGCATCGGCGCCGACAACGCGTGGTGGCAGGACGTGCTGCTGTGGGGGCCGGACAGCCGCCATGCCCACTACTTCGACATCGACTTCCTCTCGGCGGACCCGGCGCTGCGCGGCAAGGTCCTCGCGCCCTTCCTCGGCGCGGGCTACGGCGAGACGCTCGCGTCGGGCGACCTCGTGCTGGCGTTCGACGAGGCCCCGCCCTCGTTCGAGGCGCGCTACTTCACGAACCGTTTCCCGATCGCGATCGCGAGCTACTCGGCGATCCTCGACGGCACCGGACACGGAACGCTCGCCGAAGCCGCCCGTCGCTTCGAGGCGGCGGCCGAACTGCGCGACCTGCCGCGCAACGACGTCCGCGAACGCGACGCCCTGCTCGCGACGCGCGACACGAAGCTCGCCGATGCGCGCCTTCGTCTGGTCGAGGCGCTCAGGGACGCCGACGCGCGCGACGCGCTCGATCGCGCACTGGGTCGTTTCGCGACCGCCACCGCCGAAGGCCGTGCGCGCTTCCACGCGGTGCTCGAACAGCAGTCGTACCGGCTGGCTTCGTGGCGCGCGGCGGCCGACGAGATCAACTGGCGACGCTTCTTCGAGGTGACCGACCTCGCCGGCGTGCGCGTCGAACGCGAGGACGTGTTCGACGCGATGCACGCGACCACCTTCCGCCTCTATCGCGAAGGCATCATCGACGCGGTGCGGGTCGACCACGTCGACGGCCTGTCGGAGCCGCGCGCATATTGCCGCGAGCTGCAACGCCGTCTCGAGACGTTGCAGAAGGAGCGCGGCCCGTCGCGATGGACACGACCGTGGATCGTCGTCGAGAAGATCCTTGCGTCTCCGGAAGACCTGCCGCGCGACTGGAAGGTCGACGGCACCAGCGGCTACGACTTCATGGACGAGGTCGGCGCGTTGCTGCACGACCCGCGCGGCGCCGAGCCGCTCGGCGCGTTCTGGGCCGAAGCCACGACGCGGCCCGCCGACTTCCGCTTCGAACAGGTCGCCGCGCGCCGGCAGATCATCGCGGAGAACCTCGCGGCCGAGTTCAACGCGTGCGCCCGCGCGCTGCATCGCGTCGCGCGTTCGGACATCGACACGCGCGACATCGCGCTGATCGCGATCCAGCGCGCGTTCACCGAGATGCTCGTGCAGTTCGACGTCTATCGCACCTATGTCGACGCGCGCGGCCGCAACGCCGCAGACACCCGCGTCATCGTCAAGGCGCTGCGCGCGGCGCACGAGACCGTGAGGCCGTCGGATCGCACGGTGCTCGCGTGGCTCGACCACTGGCTCGGCGGCGACCTGATCGACGAGGCCTCCGGCACCGCGATGCCGGACGTCGTGCCGCAGCCGGTGACCCGCAGGCAACGCGACGAACGCCGACGCGCGATCGCCCGCTTCCAGCAGCTGACGCCGCCGCTGGCCGCGAAGTCGGTCGAGGACACCGCGTTCTATCGCTACGGTCGCCTCATCTCGCGCAACGAGGTCGGTGCCGACGCGGGCCACTTCCATTCGAGCATCGAGGACTTCCATGCGAAGTGCCTGCGACGGCTGACGAACTTTCCGCATGCGATGCTGGCCACCGCGACGCACGACCACAAGCGCGGCGCCGACACGCGCGCCCGGCTCGCGGTGCTCTCCGAGGACCCGCAGCGATGGATCGCGACGATGCGACGCTGGCTGACGCTCAACGCACCGATCGCCGGGCACAGCCCGCAAGCCGCGGAGGGCGTCACCGAGAACGCGCCGATGACGCCGCCCGCGGGGCTCGCCGCGCAGGCGCATGCGTTCGCGGAGTCCGCGCCGCAGCCGCTGCCCGAAGACCAGATCATGCTGATGCAGACGCTCGTCGGTGCCTGGCCTCTCGACCTGTCGGGTCCCGTCGACGGCAACGACCCGACGGTACGCGAGCGCGTCGACGCCTTCGTCGGACGCGTCGCTGCCTGGCAGACGAAGGCGCTGCGCGAGACCAAGCGACCGTCCGACTGGTCGATGCCGAACGAGGCCTACGAAGGGACCTGCCGTGCATTCCTCGATCGCATCATGGCGACCGACGACTCGCCTTTCCTGCGCGAGGCCGCGGCCTTCGTCGCGTCGATCGCACCGGCCGGCGCGCTGAACGGACTCGCGCAGGCCACGTTGCATCTGACGGTGCCGGGCGTGCCGGACCTCTATCAGGGCACCGAGTTCTGGGACTTCAGCATGGTCGACCCCGACAACCGGAGGCCCGTCGACTTCACGGCCCGCCGCGCCGCGCTCGAGGAACTCGGCGACACGATCGACGCGCCCGCATTGCTCGCGGCATGGCGGGACGGCCGCATCAAGCAGGCGGTGATCGCCAGGCTTCTCGCGTTGCGCGCCGCGCGAGCCGATCTCTTCTCGCTCGGCGACTACCAGGCGTTGCCGGTCGAAGGTGCGCAGGCCGGCAAGATCGTCGCGTTCCTGCGTCGCCAGGGCCCGGACCGCATGCTGGTCGTCGTCCCGGTCCACGTGGCGGACCTGCTCGAAGGCGCGGACCGGCCGATGATCGAACCCGCGCGCTGGGCCGACACCGAAGTGCTGATGCCCCCCGGCACCGCGTCGAACGCGTGGCTCGACGTCATGACCGGGCGCCGGCGGAAGACGTCCGCGCGACGCCTGCGCGTCGCCGAGCTGCTGAGCGACCTGCCGGTCGCGGTCCTGAGGGACGCGGCGCGCGGCTGACGCGGACGTTCGGTGGCTCGGTGCCTCGGTACCTCGCGCGCCTCGCGCCTCGATGTTTCGATGCTTCGATGCACGACACCGTCCACGAGATCGACCCGGACGGCGTCGCGGACCGTCACGAACGATCATGGCTGTCCGCATCGAATCGTCGACGATTCGTCGATGGATCGTCGACGATTCGTCGGTGGGAAGCGCGCATCAGAGCCCGTCACCGAACGCAGGACGGTCCGCCCTCCGCCTTCGCCGCTATAGTCGTCTTTCGTCGTCTCTCGTCGAGGGCCGCGGCCGGCCCTCGCAGCAGGCCCGGCCGGTCCTTACAGCGCCGGTCGACGCGAG
>CALMOR010000108.1:0-10885 GCA_937872165.1 uncultured Burkholderiales bacterium
CGAAGCGACGCGCGCCGGTCGCGATCCGCTTCCCGGTCGATGCGCGCTACACCTTCGACGCGACCTTCCCCGACGACGTCAGCGTCGCGGTCGATCCCGCGACCACGACCATCACCGATCCCGCGTTCGTGTCGACGTCCCGCCTGTCCTTCGTCGGCAATCGCTCCGTCGCGACGGCGGAGCTGAGGACGACCGTCGATCGCATCGCCGCCGAAGACCTGCCGAAGCTGCGCGGCGACATCGACCGCTTCGCGCGCACCTTCCCGAGCGTGGTCGTGATCCGCGACGCGAACCTGAAGAAGAGCGGCATCCTCGGCATCGGGCGTCAGGACTTCGCCGCCACGCTCAGGAACCGGCAGCAGGACGTGGTGACGCGGACCACCGGCGCGATCGACTCGGGGCGTCTCGCGGGCGCCGATCTCGCGCGCGCCTACTGTGCACGCGGCGGTGCGCTGCAGAGCCTCGAGCGCGGCGACGCCGCGAAGCGCGATGTCGACAAGGCGGTCGAGGTCGACCCCAACGCACCGACGATGCTCGCCTGTCGCGGCAACGTGCGGCTCGCCTCCGGCGACTTCGTGCACGCGATCGACGACTACTCGGAAGCCATCGTTCTCGGCGCCGAGAGCGGCAACGTGTATTACCGGCGCGGCCAGGCCCGCTTCCATCTCGGTCGCTACGCCGAAGCGGTCGACGACTTCGCGAAGGCCAGCGACATCGACCGGGACGAAGGCCTCGTGCTCCATCACGAACTGTGGCGGGCGCTCGCCCTGCGACGTCTGGGCAGGCCCCTGCCCGACGACCTGCAGAAGCGCGCGACCGCGGACCCGCGCGGCGCGTGGCCCCGACCGGCGCTCGCGCTGATCGCCGACGCGCTCACGGTCGACGAGGTCGAGGCGCTGGCGGCCCGGACCGCCGGCGACGGCGCGGAACTGAACGGCGTCGAAGCGGACTTCTTCGCGGGTCAGTACTTCCTGCTGCATGGCGATGCGGCGAAGGCGCGGGCGGCATTCGCGGCGGCACGCGATCGCCACGTCATCATCTACACCGAACATGTCGCATCGGGCATCGAACTCGACAAGCTCGACCGGGCCGCGCGCTGATGCGTCGGCATTTGCGTCCCCGCCCGCGTTCATAATCGCCGTTCGTCGCGGTCGAACGCGGAAGCCGGAGAACTCGTCATGGACGTCATCGAACATTCACGCGCCGTCGTGCGCCAGCGCATCGAACGCCTGCGAGCCGCGCTCGCGCGCCGCGGCCTCGCGGCCGTGCTCGTGCCGTCGTCCGATCCGCACCTGTCCGAGTACCTTCCCGAGCGCTGGGCGAGTCGCGTATGGGCGTCGGGCTTCTCGGGATCGGCCGGCACGCTCGTCGTCACGCGCGACTTCGCCGGCGTCTGGGCCGACAGCCGCTACTGGGTCCAGGCCGACGCGGAACTGGCGGGCACCGGCATCGAATCGATGCGCATCGGCGGCGCGACCAGTCTCGCGCACGTCGACTGGCTGGCCGGGCATCTGTCGAGCGGCGATGTCGTCGCGGTCGACGGCAGCATCGTCGGCCTCGCGGCCGCACGGCACCTGCGCTCGGCTCTCGCCGAGCGCGGCATCCGGCTCGAGACCGGCGTCGACCTGTTCGACGACGTCTGGCCGGACCGGCCGTCGCTGCCGACGCCGCCGATCTACGAACATGCGCATCCGTTCGCTCCGCGCTCGCGTGCCGACAAGCTGTCCGACGTGCGTACCGCGATGAAGGACGCGGGCGCCGACGCGCACTTCGTCTCGACGCTCGACGACATCGCGTGGCTCTTCAACCTGCGCGGCAGCGACGTCGACTTCAACCCGGTCTTCGTGGCGCACGCGCTGATCGAATCGGACGCGGCGCCCCTCTTCGTCGGCGACGGCAAGGTGCCGCCCGAAATCCGCGACGCGCTGGCAGGCGACGGCGTGTCGATCGCGTCCTACGACGCGGCGCGATCCAGGCTTTCGGAACTGGCCGACGATCGCGTGCTGCTGCTCGATCCCCGCCGCATCACGCTGGCGTTCCGCGAAGCGGTGCCCGCCGCCGTGAAGGTCGTCGAGGCGATCAATCCGTCGACCTTCGCGAAGTCGCGCAAGAGCGCGGACGAGATCGCCCACGTGCGCCGCGCGATGGAACAGGACGGCGCGGCGCTGGCCGAATTCTTCGCATGGTTCGAGGGCGCGCTCGCCGCGGCGCGCGACGGGGCCGACCCGGTCACCGAATTGACGATCGACGAGCGGATCACCGCGGCCCGCGCGAGACGCGAGGGCTTCGTGTCGTGCAGCTTCCCGACCATCGCGGGCTTCAACGCCAACGGCGCGATGCCTCACTACCACGCGACCGAGGACTCGCACGCCACCGTCACCGGCGACGGCCTGCTGCTGATCGACTCGGGCGGCCAGTACACGTCGGGCACGACCGACATCACGCGCGTGGTCCCGGTGGGCACCGTGTCGCCCGCGCAGAAGCGCGACTTCACGCTGGTCCTGAAGGGGATGATCGCGCTCGCCACCGTGCGCTTCCCGCGCGGCACGCGCTCGCCGAGCCTCGACGCGATCGCACGCGCGCCGATCTGGGCCGCCGGCGTCGACTACGGACACGGCACGGGCCACGGGGTCGGCTATTTCCTCAACGTCCACGAAGGACCGCAATCGATCTCGCCGCATGCCCCACCCGACCCGCACACCGCGATGGAGCCGGGGATGATCACGTCGGACGAGCCGGGCATCTATCGGCCGGGGCAATGGGGCGTGCGGATCGAGAACCTGGTGCTCGCCGTCCCGGCTCGTTTCGAGGGCGCGGTGGACGGCAACGGGCCGTTCGGAGAATTCCTCGAGTTCGAGACGCTGACCCTCTGCCCGATCGACACGCGCTGCATCGACGTCTCGCTGCTGCGCGACGACGAGAGGCGGTGGCTCGACGACTATCACGCCGAAGTGCTGCGACGGCTGTCACCGCTGGTCGAAGGTGCAGCCAAGGCATGGCTGGAGACGCGCACCCGGCGACTGTGATCGGACCAATGTCGGCGCCGCACCGAATCGCCCGGCGTTTCCTGCGGCGGGCCGCCTAGGACGCCCCCGTAAATTTTTCGACCCGCGTCGATCGGGGCCGAAAGCAGGAACCAAGCGGCCCGCTTCGACTCGATCGACACGTGCGAGCGGGTCCGGACTCGGACCGCCGTCGCGTTCATCACTCAGGAGAGAAACCCGTGAACAGATTCCAGCAGATCGTCTCAGCCGTCGCCCTGGCCCTTCCGCTGTCCGTCTTCGCGCAGGCCGTCAAGGGCCCGGACCAGCCGCGCAGCGACCTCGAGAAGCAGCAGACCACGCAGAACGGTCAGGCCACGAAGTACGGCGCGCCGGCGAGCGATGCGACCGGACCGGCCGGCGACCCGAAGGCGACGCCCGCCGGCACGACGTCGAAGAAGGACAAGAAGGCGGGCAAGACCGACGGCGCCGCAGCAGGCTCCTCGGCGCCGAAGGCCGACGGCACGCCGACGTCGACCGACACGACGAAGTAGTCGATCGCGAGACCCCGCGAGGGGTCGACGTAAAACGAAGGAGCGGCCGCGGCCGCTCCTTTCGTTCGTGCGGCGCGACTACGCGGACAGGGCCTTGTAGCGGATGCGCTTCGGCTTCGCGCCCTCTTCGCCGAGCCGCTTCCTCTTGTCGGCCTCGTACTCCTGGTAGTTGCCGTCGAAGAACGTCCACTTCGAGTCGCCCTCGGCCGCGAGGATGTGGGTCGCGATGCGGTCCAGGAACCAGCGGTCGTGGCTGATCACCATCACCGAGCCCGCGAACTCGAGCAGCGCGTCCTCGAGCGCCCGAAGCGTCTCGACATCGAGGTCGTTGGAAGGCTCGTCGAGCAGCAGCACGTTGCCGCCCGCGAGCAGCGTCTTGGCGAGGTGCAGTCGCCCACGCTCGCCGCCCGAGAGGTTGCCGACGATCTTCTGCTGGTCGCCGCCCTTGAAGTTGAAGCGGCCGAGGTAGGCGCGCGACGGCATCTCGAAGCGCCCGACGGTGAGCAGGTCGGCCCCGCCGGTGACGTCCTCGAACACGGTCTTCCGGTCGTCCAGGTCCTCGCGGGTCTGCCCGACCAGCGACACCTTCGCGGTCGCACCGATCGCGACCTCGCCGCCGTCGGGCTTCTCGTGGCCGGAGATCATGCGGAACAAGGTCGACTTGCCGGCGCCGTTCGGCCCGATGATGCCGACGATCGCGCCGGCCGGGACCTTGAACGTCAGACCGTCCATCAGCATGCGATCGCCGTACGACTTCCTCACGTCGCTGAACTCGATGACCTCGTTGCCGAGACGCTCGGCGACCGGAATGAAGATCTCGTTGGTCTCGTTCCGCTTCTGGTATTCCTGTGAGTTCAGTTCCTCGAAGCGCGCGATGCGCGCCTTCGACTTGGCCTGTCGCGCCTTCGGGCTCTGACGCACCCATTCGAGCTCCGTCTTCAAGGCCTTCTGCCGCGCGGATTCGCTCGACTCCTCGACCTTCAGGCGCTCCTGCTTCTGGTCGAGCCACGAACTGTAGTTGCCCTTCCACGGGATGCCGTGACCGCGATCGAGTTCCAGGATCCACTCGGCCGCGTTGTCGAGGAAGTAGCGGTCGTGAGTGACACCGACGACGGTGCCCGGATAGCGCAGCAGGAACTGCTCGAGCCATTCGACCGATTCCGCGTCCAGATGGTTGGTCGGCTCGTCGAGCAGCAGCATGTCGGGTTTCGACAGGAGAAGCTTGCAGAGGGCGACACGCCTCTTCTCGCCTCCCGACAGCGGACCGATCTTCGCGTCCCAGGGCGGCAGCCGCAGCGCGTCCGCGGCGATCTCGAGCTGGTGTTCGGCGTCGGTACCGGCGGTCGAGATGATCGCCTCGTAGCGCGCCTGATCCTCCGCGAGCTGGTCGAAGTCCGCGTCGGGTTCGGCATAGGCCGCATACACGGCCTCGAGCTTCGCCTTGGCCTCGAAGACTTCGCCGAGGCCGGACTCGACCTCTTCGCGGACCGTCTTCGCGGGATCGAGCTGCGGCTCCTGCGGCAGGTAACCGATCTTCAGGTTCGGCATCGGCGTGGCCTCGCCTTCGATGTCGGTGTCGATGCCGGCCATGATCTTCAGCAGGCTCGACTTGCCCGAGCCGTTGGTGCCGAGGACGCCGATCTTCGCGCCGGGGAAGAAGGACAGCGAGATGTTCTTGAGGATCTGGCGCTTCGGCGGAACCATCTTGCCGACGCGATTCATCGTGTAGACGTACTGGGCCATGAGCGGGACGCGATACCGGTGTGACGGGGAGGCGCGAGCTTACCCGATGCCGGTTCCGCAAGCGCACGACATTCAACCGGCTGGTTGACATTATTCCCGGCCGCGATTATCGTTAAACCGAATGGTTGAGCATCTATCCCGGCGCCTCGACACCGTCTTCGGCGCCCTCGCCGATCCGACGCGGCGCGCGATGCTGCGCGCGCTGGCCGACGGCCCGTCCACCGTCGGCGAACTCGCCTCGCCGTACACCATCTCGCTCGCTGCCGCGTCGAAGCATGTCAAGGTGCTGGAGCGCGCGGGACTCGTGAAACGGACGGTGCAGGGACGGGTGCACCGTTGCGAGCTCGACGTGCGACCGATGCACGCGGGTCTCGAATGGATGCGTTTCTACGAAGCGTGGTGGAACCGGAGGCTCGGCGTCGTCGAAGGTTCGCAGAAGCGGGACACCGCCCCGACCCGCTCGCGAGCCACGAAGCGAGCCGCGACGGCGGTCGCTCCCGTGAAGAAGACCGGTGAGAGAAGAAGGCGGTCCCCGTGACGCTCCCGACCTCGTCGCGCCGGCTCCCGCGTTCGCCCGGGGGCAACACGGCTGGAGGGCGATCGCGGCGACCTCTTCGGGCTCGACCCGCACGAATCGAAGAAAGATCGCGGGCCCCGGCCCCGACCGGGGATCCGGGGCTGCCTTGCCAAAGCGACGGCAGCGCGGCTACACTCCGCCGCCTGTCAGCCGCACGGGCGCCGACCCCGACTTCTCATGCACGCACCGATCCATTTTTTCGCGTTCTACTTTCCGCGCCGCACGGCGGGGACGAGACGGTAGCGCGCGCCAGCTGCACCGAATCCGAAACCGCCAGACCGCTGGCGGTTTTTTTTTGCATCGACCATTCGTCCGAAGCGGCTCAAGCCTTTCGTGCGGACGTCGATCAGCACCGACGGAGTCCACCATGCCGATCAGCACCGACGACCTTCGCATCCGCGAAATCAAGGAGCTCACGCCGCCGTCCCATCTCGTGCGGGAGTTCCCGTGCACCGAACGCGCGTCGCGCACCGCGTTCTCCGGACGCTCGGCGATCCATCGCATCCTGCACGGTGCCGACCAGAGGCTGCTCGTCGTGATCGGGCCGTGCTCGATCCACGACACCGACGCGGCCAAGGAATACGCACGCCGACTCGTCGTCGAACGCGACAAGCATGCGAAGGACCTCGTCGTCGTGATGCGCGTCTACTTCGAGAAGCCGCGGACCACGGTCGGCTGGAAAGGACTCATCAACGATCCCGACCTCGACGGCAGTTTCCAGATCAACAAGGGCCTGCGCTCCGCGCGCGAACTGCTCGCGACCATCAACGAGATGGGCCTGCCGGCGGGCTGCGAGTATCTCGACGTGATGACGCCGCAGTACATCGCGGACCTCGTCGCCTGGGGGGCGATCGGGGCCCGCACGACCGAGTCGCAGGTCCATCGCGAACTCGCCTCGGGCCTGTCGTGTCCGGTCGGCTTCAAGAACGGTACCGACGGCAACGTGAAGATCGCGATCGACGCGATCAAGGCCGCGTCGCAGCCGCATCACTTCCTGTCGGTCACCAAGGGCGGCCACTCGGCCATCGTGTCGACCAACGGCAACGAGGACTGCCACATCATCCTGCGCGGCGGCCGCTCGCCGAACTACGACGAGGCGAGCGTCGCCGCTGCCTGCGCCGAGATGGGCAGGGCCGGGCTCGCGCAGAAGCTGATGATCGACGCGAGCCACGCCAACAGCGAGAAGAATCCCGAGAACCAGGTCGGCGTCTGCGCGGAGATCGGCCGGCAGATCGGCTCGGGCGACTCGCGCATCATCGGCGTGATGATCGAGAGCCATCTGGGCGCAGGTCGCCAGGATCTCGGCGAACGGGCCCGGCTCGCCGACCTGACGTACGGGCAGAGCGTCACCGCCGGCTGCATCGGATGGGAGTCGTCGGTCGACGTGCTCGATCAGCTGGCGGCCTCGGTGCGCGAGCGGCGCATCAAGGAGAGCGAGCGCTCGTACGCGGGGAAATGAGCGTCCGAGCGACACTCGCCTGCGCAAGACTTGACGAGACGCCGGGTGGTCTCCCTATAGTTCGCTTCCACCCTCCGGGCGATGCGTGCGTCGCTCGATCGACCGATGGTTACTGCGGCCCGCCGATGCTGAAGAAGATCTCGACCGGGCAACTGACGATGGGCATGTACGTCCATCGGCTGTGCGGCTCATGGCTCGACCATCCGTTCTGGAAGAAGGCCTTCCTGCTCGTCGAACGAAGGCAGCTCGACCTGATCCGGCAGAGCGCGGTGCGCGAGGTGTGGATCGACACGCGGAAGGGCCTCGATCTGCCGCTGCCGCCCGACTCCGCAGCCGTCGACGATGCGGTGCCGGACCGGTTCGACGCCACCGCGACCCCGGCCTCGCTCGAGCTGCCGGTCTCGTGCTCGCTCGCCGAGGAACTCGATCGTGCCGGACGCATCGTCTCGCAGGCACGCCGCCAGATGCATGCGATGTTCCTGGACGTGCGGCTCGGCAACGCGATCGACGCCGAGCATTGCCTGCCCCTGGTCGACGACATCACGCGGTCGATCGTCCGCAATCCCGGAGCCATCGTCAGCCTGGCGCGGCTGAAGACCAGCGACGACTACACCTACATGCACAGCGTGGCGGTCTGCGCGCTGATGGTCGCGCTCGCGCGCCAGCTCGGTCTGTCCGAGGCCGACACGCGCGAGGCCGGCCTCGCCGGACTCGTGCACGACGTCGGCAAGGCGGTCATGCCGCTCGACGTGCTCAACAAGCCCGGCGCGCTGACGGTCGAGGAGTTCGCGATCATGCGCACGCATCCGCGGGCCGGCTACGACCTGTTGACCGAGGCGCGCGGCGTCGGCCCCGGCGCGCTCGACGTGTGCCTGCATCACCACGAGAAGATCAACGGCACCGGCTATCCGTCGGGCCTGTCGAACGAGCAGATCTCGCTCCATGCGCGGATGGGCGCCGTCTGCGACGTGTACGACGCGATCACGTCCAACCGGCCCTACAAGGTCGGCTGGGATCCGGCGACGTCGATCCGGAAGATGGCGGGGTGGGCGCGCGAGGGCCACTTCGACGACGCGGTGCTGCAGGCCTTCGTCAAGGGCATCGGTATCTACCCGGTGGGTTCGCTGGTACGGCTCGGATCCGAGCGGCTCGCGGTCGTCGTCGACCAGTCGGCAGGCAACCTGCTGTCGCCGATCGTCAAGGTCGTGTTCGACGTCGGCACCCGCAGCGCGGCGCACTCGGATGCGATCGATCTCAGCGCCCCCGGCTGCGACGAACGCATCCGTTCGCGCGAGCTCCCCGAGACCTGGGGCCTCACCTGCCTCGACGATCACTGGCGAATGCAGGCCGCCTGATCAGCGCTGCCCGACGATCTCCTTGAAGAAGGCGTCGCTGCTGGGCTTCCGGCCCAGGAAGTGCTCGACCAGTTGCTCGGGCGGCCGCTCTGCTCCCCGCGACAGGATGTCGGTGCGATAGCGGCGACCGTCGACCGGGTTCATCAGCTTGCCGTGGAAGCCCGACAGCATGTCGAGCGCGAGGACCTCGCTCCACATGTAGCCGTAGTAGCCCGCCGCATAACCACCGACGAGGTGCCCGAAGCTCGACGGGAACGAGGTGCCGGGATACGTGCCGAGCGGCGTCGAGGCCTCGATCGTCGTCCACGCGGCGAGCGCGTCGTCGGGCTGCGGCGTCGTCAGCGACATGTCGTACGACGCGAGCGTCCACTGGCGCGAGTAGCGCAGGCCGCGGCCGTACCTGCGGGCACCGTCGAGCTGCGCGATCTGCGCCGTCGTCAGCTGCGGGCAGTCCTTGCAGACATCCGCGAAGAGCCTGAGCGCCTCCTCGCGACGAGCCCACTCCTCGAACATCTGCGACGGCGCCTCGACGAAATCGAGCTTGACGTTGGTGCCGCCTTCGTCGAGATAGCGGGTCTTCGACAACGTGTTGTGCATCACGTGGCCGAACTCGTGCAGCAGGGTCTCGAGCTCGTTCTGGTCGAAGCCCTGGCGGTTGAAGTTGGTGACCAGCACGGTGACGGGCGTGCGATGGCCGGGCGACCCGGGCTGTCTCGCGAGCGTCGAGACCGTGCGTACCGGCCACGCGGCCGCGTGGTTGAACTTCCCCTCGCGCGGGAACAGGTCGAGGTAGACGGTGCCGACGTAGGCACCGCCCCTGCCGGCTGCCGGCTGTTCGAACACGTCGAGGACGCGCACGTCCGCATGCCACACCGGCGCGTTCGACGCGACGAAGCGGATGCCGTAGAGCGTTTCGGCGACACGCAACGTGTAGGCGACGCTGGCATCCGTCGGGAAGTACTTCCGCAACGCCTCCTGATCGACGTCGAAGCGCGCCTTCTTCAGCCGCTCCTGGTAGTAGGCGACGTCCCAGCGCTCGAGCTTCACTCCGTCGAGAGGGAGATGCAGGTCGTCGGCCTTCATCTGCCGCAACTCGGCGATCTCGGACTTCTCGAGACCGGCGACCGCGGCCTTGACGTCGCCGAGGAAGCGATAGACGTTTTCGGGAGTGCCCGCCATGCGGCGCTTGATCACGAAGTGCGCGTAGTCCGGATAGCCGTAGAGCTTGGCGAGCTCGAGCCGCCGCGTATCGACCTGGTTGAGCAGGTCGATGTTGGCCTGCCGCCCGAGGTTGAACCGCGCGATGTAGTAGCGCTTGCGTGCCTCGCCGTCGGACGCGAGCTGCACGAACGGGAGGTACGACGGATTGGCCAGCGGCAACACGTAGTCGCCGTGGTCGTCCTTCTTCTGCGCGGCGAGATAGCCGTCCGGCAGGCCGGCCATCTCGGCCGGCGTGAACACGACCTTCGCATCGTCGTCGCGGACGTTCTTGTCGAACTGCTGCGACAGCTCGGTGATCTTCTGGCGCAGGTCCTTCACGCGTTCGCGCTTGTCGACCGGCAGCGTGACGCCGCTGTCCTCGAAGTTCTCGATCAGGTCCTGCCGGTACTGCTTCTGCGACGCATCGGCGGGCTTCGCGAGGTCGACGCGGCGGTACAGGGTCTCGCTCTGGAACAGTTCGGTCTGGAACGGCGCGAGCTTCAACGCGCACGCGTCGGCCGCGTCCCGCGTCGCCTTGTCGGGCGACACGTTCGAGAGGATCGACAGCGGACCATCGAGATCGTTGACCGCGACCGAGAGCCGGTTCCACTCGTCGAAGATGCCCGCGGACCCGTGCCGGCCTTCCATCGTGCGCAGCGTCGCCCGCAGGCCGGCGATGCTCGGCTCGCACAGCGCTTCGATGGCGGGCGCGTCCCACGCCGGGACCCCGGGACGGGTCTCCGCGGCGTCGACGGACCCGCTGCCGAAACAGAGCGAAGCGACCACGAAGGGAAGGTCGATGCGACGGAAGCGACGGAAGCGGGCGGGGATCGATGCGAGCGTCATGGCGGAAGGCGAAGGAACGAGGGTCGGAGTCGTCATGCGGAGTTCTTGTTCTTCTGCCATTGCACGTCGCTGCCGCCCGCATGACGGTTGAGCACGCGGGCGAACACGAACAGCAGGTCGAACGCGATCACGCCCGCCCCGCTCGGCACGTAGTTCGACCACGCCGTGTC
>CALMOR010000108.1:10895-11658 GCA_937872165.1 uncultured Burkholderiales bacterium
CGGTCGCCCGGCGCGCCACGTGCGAGAGGCTCGCGGCGCGCGAGCCGCCGGGCAGGATGAACTCCTCGAGCCGCGGCAGCTTCGCGTTGTAGACCGCGAGCCATTCGTCGAGCGCCGCGACCTGGGCCTCGGTGACCATCGTGTAGCCGGGGATCGACAGTTCGCCGCCGAGGTCGAAGAGGTCGTGCTGGATGTCGGACAGCGCGGCACGCACGTCGGCGGGCAGGTCCTCGCACACCAGCACGCCGATCACGCTGTTCAGCTCGTCGACGTCGCCGAGCGCGTGCACGCGCAACGCGTCCTTGCCGGTGCGCGTGCCGTCGCCGAGGCCGGTGGTACCGTCGTCGCCGGTGCGGGTGGCGATCTGCGTCAGTCGTTTGCCCATGATGTCGTCGCTCGAGGCCGCGGTGTCTTGAGGCCGGCGATTATAGGGACGAGGCGATGCCGACGCGCCGCGCATGCGCGCTTACCTGCGGGTAAGCTTCGTCCCCTTCCGCGCATGCGCGACCCGTGCGGTGCGCATCGCTTCACGGTGCAAGGTGGATCATGCTCGATCGTCGAACCTCCTCGCGGGTCCTCGCCGGACTCGCCCTCGTCCTGTCGGCGTGCACGGGCCACGCCGCGACATCGGGCGGCGCCGCGCTGCAGATCGCCCCGGTGGTCTACACGCCGCGGCACCTGGCCAACGGCTTCGAGGTCGTCACCGCCGAGAACCACGCGAGCCCGACGGTGGCCGTCCAGGTCTGGTATCACGTCGGTGCGC
>CALMOR010000108.1:11691-12671 GCA_937872165.1 uncultured Burkholderiales bacterium
AAGACGACCCGCAGCAGCGTTCGGGCTTCGCGCATCTCTTCGAGCATCTGATGTTCAAGAGCACGCGCCACCTGAAGAGCGAACAGTTCGACCGCCTGACCGAGGACGTCGGCGGCGCGAACAACGCGTTCACGAGCGACGACGTGACCGCCTATCACGAGGTCGTCCCTTCGAACCATCTCGAGACGCTGCTGTGGGCCGAGGCCGAGCGCATGTCGAACCTCAACGTCGACGACGCGGCCTTCAAGTCCGAGCGTGCGGTGGTCGAGGAGGAATACCGGCAGCGCATCCTGGCCTCGCCGTACGGCCGCTTCCGCAACGCGATCTCGACGTCGGCCTATCTCGTGCATCCGTATCGTCGCTCGCCGATCGGCAGCATCGACGACCTCGAGGCGGCGACGATCGCCGACGTCGTCGCCTTCCACTCGACCTACTATCGGCCCGACGACGCGACGCTGGTGGTCACCGGCGACTTCGACGGCCCGCAGCTGCAGGCCTGGATCGACCGCTACTTCGGACCGGTGGCCCGCCCCGCGGCACCGCTGCCGCGCGTGACCGTCGACGAGCCCGCGTGGCCGTCCGACCGCACCGTCGCCGTCGAGGGTCCCAAGGTGCCGCTGCCGGCGGTGGCCGTGAGCTGGCTCGCGCCGCGCTTCGACAGCGACGACGCGGCCGCACTGCAGGTCGCCGCCGCGTTGCTCGGGCTCGGCGACTCGTCGCGTCTGCGACAGTCCCTCGTCTATCGACAACGCCTCGCGAGCGACGTGGGCTTCGACGCCGACCTGCGCGTCGGCCCCGGCCTGTTGACCGCCACCGCGATCGCGGCTGGCGGCAAGGCGCTGCCCGCGCTCCGCACCGCCCTCCTCGCCGAGGTCGATCGACTCGTGCGCACCCCGGTGAAGGAGGCCGAACTCGACAAGGTCAAGACGCAGCTGTTGACACAGGCCGTGGTCGCGCGCGAGACGCCGCTCGGACTGGGC
>CALMOR010000108.1:12681-16646 GCA_937872165.1 uncultured Burkholderiales bacterium
GTGCGCACGAGTCGATCGACCTCGGCGAGGAGGGCGGTGCTCGGCGGCGATGTCGGGCGGGTCGATCGCAGTCTCGCGGACCTGCAGGCCGTCACGTCGACCGACGTGCAGCGCGTGCTGCGCAAGTACGTCGCGTCGACCCACGAGGTCACCGTCGAGTACACGCAGGAAGGGAGCGCGAAATGATCGCCTCGACATCGCCGATGCGCGGCCGGCTCGCATTCGTCGCGGCCGTGATGCTGTACGGCGCGACGGTCCACGCCCAGGTCTACGATCGGCCGCCGACCCCGCCGACCCCGTCGACCCCGAGGCCTCTGCAGATCGCGACGCCGCGCGAAGAGCGCCTGCCGAACGGCCTGCGCGTGATCGTCGCCGAGCGCCGTGGGCTGCCGCTCGCGACCGCGCAACTGCTGTTCCTGTCGGGCAACGAGACCGACACGGTCGGGCACGGCGGGCTCGCGTCGATGACCGCGGGGCTGCTGACGAAAGGCAGCCGCCGTCGCGGCGCGAGCGAGATCGCGAGCGCGGCCGAAGCGCTCGGCGGCACGCTGGAGAGCGCGGCCGACTGGGATCGCTCGAGCGTGTCGATGACGGTCACGACGCCGAAGCTCGACGCGGCGCTCGACCTCATCGGCGAGGTCGTGATCGAGCCGGTCTTCAAGCAGCAGGAACTCGACCAGTTGCGTGCGCAGACCATCGACGAGCTGCAGGTGGCCTATGCGCGACCCGGCATGCTCGCGGCGCTGACCGCGACGCGCATGCTGTTCGGCAGCGGCACCTACGGCAACCCGGCGGGCGGCACGCCCACGTCGCTGAAGCGCATCGTGCGGTCCGACGTCGTCCAGCTCTATCGCGACCGTTACCGTCCCGACAACGCGGTGCTGATCGTCGCGGGCGACGTCGACCTCGAGGCGGCCGTCGCGATGGCGACGAAGCACTTCGCTCGATGGAAGGCTCCGCGCACGCCGCTGCCCGCCGTCGCGCCTGCACGCGGCACGACGAGCGCGCAGGCGATGACCGTGGTCGACATGGGCAAGACGGGCCAGGCCGGCGTCGTGCTGGCCTTGCCGCTGCAGGCCGGCGACGTCGACGAACAGGCGGTCGGCGACGTCATCAACACGGTTCTCGGCGACGGCTTCTCGTCGCGACTGAACCAGGAGATCCGCATCAAGCGCGGCCTCAGCTACGGCGCGCGCAGCCGCCTCGACGAGCGGCGCCAGGGCGGCCTGCTGCGCGCGTCCGTGCAGACCAAGAACGAGTCGGCCGCGGAGGTCGTGGCCCTGTTGCAGGCCGAGTTCGATCGGCTGGCCGAGACGCCGGTCGGCGCCGACGAACTCGCGGCACGCAAGGCCACGCTGATCGGCGTCTTCAGCCGCAACGTCGAGACCACCGACGGTCTCGCGAAGCAGATCGCGACGCTGGTCGCGAAGGGCCGCTCGCCGGCGGAACTGCCGCAACGCATCGCACGGCTGTCGGACGTGACCGACGACCAGGTCCTGCGCTACGCGCACGAGCACTTCGGCGCGGCCGCCCGACGCATCGCGGTGGCGGGCGACGCCAGTCGCTTCGAGGCGGCGTTGCGCGATGCGATGCCTGACCTGCGGTCGATCAAGCAGGACCAGCTCGACCTGGATCGTTGAAGGTCGTGCGGCACCGTCTTCAGCCGTCGCTGGTCACGCAGTCGAGGTCGATGACCTTCCACGCAGCGGCGGCGAAGTCCGAGTCCGGCGACGGATGCATAGACGCGGCCATCTCCTCGCGTCGCCCGCCGCCGTTCGCGCGACCGCGAAGGATTCGTTCGCGCGGCATCGAGGCCGGGCCGCGCACGTTGTCCGTGACGGCTTGACGGCCGCCATCGGGTCCGAACGTTTTCACCGAGCGGCGGTCCTTCCGTGATGGACGACTCGACGATCGCATTCGAACTGCCCCGGGCCGACGGCACGATCGGTCTCGCGGACGCACGCGCTCGCGTGCCGCGGACCCTGACTCCCACCGAACGCGATCGAACGACAAGAAGAATCGAAGCCTTGTTGAAGGCGCGCGACGCGGTCCTCGTCGCGCACTACTACGTCGACGCGGACCTGCAGGACCTGGCGCTCGCGACCGGCGGCTGCGTCGCCGATTCGCTCGAGATGGCGCGCTTCGGCCGCGACGCGCGGGCGCGCACGCTGATCGTCGCCGGTGTCCGCTTCATGGGCGAGACCGCGAAGATCCTCTCGCCGCACAAGCGCGTGCTGATGCCCGACCTCGATGCGACCTGCTCGCTCGACCTCGGATGCCCGCCCGACGCCTTCGCCGCGTTCTGCGACGCGCATCCCGACCGCACCGTCGTCGTCTACGCGAACACCAGCGCGGCCGTGAAGGCGCGGGCCGACTGGATGGTCACCAGCGCCTGCGCGCTGCCGATCGTCGAACACCTGACGCGCCGAGGCGAGAAGGTGCTGTGGGCGCCCGACCGTCATCTCGGCCACTACATCCGGCAGCACACCGGCGCCGACCTGCTGTCGTGGAACGGCGCGTGCATCGTGCACGACGAGTTCAAGGGTCTCGAACTCGAACTGATGCGCGAACAGCATCCCGACGCGATGGTGCTGGTCCATCCCGAGTCGCCCGAGGCGGTGATCGCGCAGGCCGACATCGTCGGCTCCACGACGCGTCTGCTCGATGCAGTCGTCGAGGGCGCCGCGCGCGAATACATCGTCGCGACCGACAACGGCATCCTCCATCGGATGCGCCAGCTCGCGCCCGGCAAGACCCTGTTCGAGGCGCCGACCGCCGGACGCAGCGCGACCTGCAAGAGCTGCGCGCACTGCCCGTGGATGGCGATGAACGCGCTGAGCGGCGTCCTCGCCTGCCTCGAGCACGACGTCGGCGAGATCGTCGTGCCCGAGGACACGCGCGTGAAGGCGCTCGGATGCATCGAACGCATGCTCGACTTCGTCGCGTCGGGCCCGGGGCCTTCGGGCTTCGTCCCGCATATCGGCGCGGCCTGAAGGGTCTCCATGTTCGCTGCTGACGAAGACCTCGCGACGGCTCGCGCGCGCAACGTCCGCGACGCGCTCGCCGAGGACCTCGGCACCGGCGACCGCACCGGCCGCCTGGTGCCCGAGGGCCGACGCGTGCGCGCCCGCGTCGTCGTCCGCGAAGCCGCGGTGCTCGCGGGTCGCGAGTGGTTCGAGGCGTGCGTCGTGGCGCTCGACGCGCAGGCCCGCGTCGACTGGCGCCACGCCGATGGCGACGACATGGCGGCCGGCTCGACGGTCTGCGAGATCGAAGCCGATGCGCGTGCGCTGCTCTCGGCCGAGCGGACCGCCCTCAACTTCCTGCAGTTGCTGTCGGCCACCGCGACCGCGACGCGCGCGCACGTGCGCGCCATCGAAGGCGTCTCGCCGAATCCCGGGGGTTGCGTCGTCCTCGATACGCGCAAGACCGTGCCCGGCCTGCGACAGGCGCAGAAGTACGCGGTGCGGGTCGGCGGCGGCCGCAACCAGCGGCTCGCGCTGTGGGACGGCGTGCTGATCAAGGAGAACCACATCGCGGCCGCGGGCGGCGTGGCCGCCGTGCTCGCGCGCGCGCGCGCCGTCGCCGACGAGGTGCCGATCCAGATCGAGGTCGAGACGCTCGAGCAGCTGCGCGAAGCCCTCGCGGCCGGCGCGGTCAGCGTCCTGCTCGACAACTTCGACGAGGCGGGCATGCGCGAGGCCGTCGCGATCAACGCGGGCCGCGCGCTGCTCGAGGCGTCGGGCGGCGTCGAAGGATCGCGGCTGCGGGCGATCGCGGCGACCGGCGTCGACCGCATCTCGGTCGGCAAGCTGACCAAGGACGTGCGGGCGATCGACTACTCGATGCGGCTCGTTGCCTGACGGGGGCGGCCGACCGGGCGCGACAACACCGTCGGGAACGTCACCGGCAGCGCCGCCGGGAAGTCGCGGCTGAAATGCAGCCCGCGACTCTCTCGTCGCAGG
>CALMOR010000108.1:16656-18738 GCA_937872165.1 uncultured Burkholderiales bacterium
AGGAGGCTGGAGCGGACGACCAGCTCCGCGCACTCGACGAGGTTGCGCAGCTCGAGCAGATCGCGCGTGACGCGGAAGTTGGCGTAGTAGTCGTCGATCTCCTCGCGCAGCAGCGTGATGCGGTTCAATGCCCGCTCGAGTCGCCGCGTGGTCCGCACGATGCCCACGTAGTTCCACATCAGCAGGCGCAACTCGTCCCAGTTGTGCGAGATCACGACGCGTTCGTCGGCATCCTCGACCTGGCTCTCGTCCCAGTCCGGCAGCGCGGCCGCGGGCTCCGCCGGCCGTGCGACGATGCTCTCGGCGCAGGCGCGTCCGAGCACCACGCATTCGAGCAGCGAATTGCTCGCCAGCCGGTTGGCGCCGTGCAGACCCGTGTACGCCGTCTCGCCGACCGCGTGCAGCGACGCCACGTCGCAGCGGCCTTCGAGGTCGGTGACGATGCCGCCGCACGTGTAGTGGGCGGCCGGCACGACCGGGATCGGCTGGCGCGCGATGTCGATCCCGAGCGCGAGGCAACGCGCATGGATCGTCGGGAAGTGTTCCCTGAGGAACGCCTCGCCGAGCGCGGTCGCATCGAGCAGCACGAAGTCCAGCCCGTGCTTCTTCATCTCGAAATCGATGGCGCGCGCCACGACGTCGCGCGGTGCGAGCTCGGCCCGTTCGTCGTGGGCCGGCATGAAGCGCGTGCCATGGGTCGCATCGCCGTCGGCGGCGTCGGGCAGACGAAGCACCGCCCCTTCGCCGCGCAGCGCCTCCGTGATCAGGAAGCTGCGCTCGTCGGGGTGATAGAGACAGGTCGGGTGGAACTGGATGAACTCCATGTTGGCCACGCGACAGCCGGCGCGCCAGGCCATCGCGATGCCGTCGCCGGTGGCGGTGTCGGGATTGGTCGTATAGCGATAGACCTTGCCGACGCCGCCGGTCGCGAGGACGACCGCCGACGCGACGAAAGTCTCGACATGACCGGTGCGCATGTCGAGCGCATACAGCCCTTCGCATCGGCCCGACGACGCGGACACCACGAGGTCGATGGCCACGACGCGCTCGCGCAACGTCACGTTCGGATGAGCGACCGCGAGCGCGAGCAGCGTCTCGTGGATGGCTCGCCCGGTCGCATCGGCCGCATGCGCGATGCGGCGCACGCCATGCCCGCCCTCGCGCGTCAGGTGCAGGCCGAGCGGGCCGCCGACCTCGGCGGTGAACGGCACGCCCATGTCGACCAGCCATTCGATCGCCGCGCCGCTGCGTTCGGAGACGAAGCGCGCCGCGTGCTCGTCGACGAGACCGGCGCCGGCCTCCTCGGTATCGTGGACATGGGCATCGACGCTGTCGTCCGTCGCGACGACGCCGACGATGCCGCCCTGCGCCCATGCGGTCGCGCCTTCGGCGAGGCCGCGCTTGGCGAGCACCACGACGCGCCGGCTCGGCGCGAGACAGAGGGCGGCGGTCAGGCCGGCGAGTCCCGCACCGACGATGACGACGGGAGGTGGATCTTCCTGCATGGCGAGCGACCGGTTCCTGAACGACCCGCTGGACCCGCGGGCGCGGCTCGTCAGGAGGGCGTGCCTTCCGATACGGTCCGATCGAGATAGTTCGCGCAACCGCGCAGAGCGCAGTCGTCGGCGACGATGCGCAGCACCGCGAGACCCTCGAGCCAATCGCGATAGCGTCCCTTGTCGGTGAAGCGCGCGAGGAAGGCTTCCTCGTCGAAGGCCTCCCCGAGATGGCCGAGCACACCGCCGGTCAGGTAGACGCCGCCCGATGCGCGGAACACCAGCGCGAGGTCGCCCGCGAACGAGCCGAGCATCCCGCAGAACTGACGCACCGATCGGCCCGCGTGGCTGCGGGGATCGGCCTTCGCGCGTTCGACGACCTCGCTCGGGTCGCCGTCGGCGACGCCGCGCAGCTTGTCCTTCGGCCACAGCGCGCGGTGGATCAACGCGAGGCCCGAGCCGCAGCACACGCGCTCCCACGAGGTGCGACCGTACTTGCGGTGCGCGACTTCGAGGATCCTGCGGTCGTTCGCGGTCGAGGCCGCGATGCCCATGTGGCCGCCCTCGCTGGTGCCGTCGCTCGACC
>CALMOR010000108.1:18748-22548 GCA_937872165.1 uncultured Burkholderiales bacterium
GCCGTCCGGGGCGAGCGACGGCACCAGCGCCGCGCACCCGAGGCCGGTACCGGGGCCGAGCACCACGCGCGCGGCCTTCGCGTCGAGCTTGCCGGTACCGATCTTCGCGACGCCGCGGCTGCCGAGGGTCTCGAGCCCGTAGGCCACCGCCGCGAAGTCGTTGACGAGCGCGACGCGCTCGAGCTTCATCGCCTTCTCGAGGCCGCGCGTGCTGACCTTCCACGGCGCGTTGGTGAAGTGGGCCACGCCGTCGGCGGAGATCGGTGCGGCCACCGCGAGGCAGGCCACCCGGACCGCGTCGTCGGAAGTGCCGGCATCGGCCAGGTAGCGCTTCATCAGGGTCGCGAGATCGGGGAAGTCGGCATTGTGATATTCGCGGCGCGCCGTGACCTTGCCGGCGTCGACGATCGCGAAGCGGCCGTTGGTGCCGCCGATGTCGGCGACGATGCGGGGCGCGGACGCGGGCGAGGACTTGCGCGAGGACGTCGTGGAGACCATGTCGAAGGCGGTCGAGCCGCTGGGTGGGGGCTTGCGATTGTAAGGGCCGCCGTGCGCGCGTTCCTTGCGTGTTCGCCGCGGGTCTACACTAGTCGCCCGCATCCGCCCGACCTTACCGCGCTCGCCGACAGCGATCGGCGCACGATCGATCGGACCTCACGAGACGAGACCGCCATGAACCATCCGATGCCCCATCCGTCGCTGCTCAGGAAGGCCATGCCCGACACGTTCGTCGACGCGCTGCGGACGCGCTTCGGCGACCGTTTCTCGATGACCGAGGCCGTGCGCATGCATCACGGGCGCGACGAGTCCGCGTTCGACCCGATGCTGCCCGACGCGGTGGTGTTCGCGCTCAGCACCGAAGAGGTCGCGGCCATCGTCGCGCTGTGTTCGGAGCACGAGGTGCCGGTGATCCCGTTCGGCACCGGCTCGTCGCTCGAAGGACACCTGCTCGCGATCCGCGGCGGCATCTCGCTCGACGTGTCAGGGATGAACGCGGTGCTCGCGGTCAACCCCGAGGACCTCACGGCGACCGTGCAGGCCGGCGTGACGAGGAAGCAGCTCAACGTCGAGATCAAGGACACCGGCCTCTTCTTCCCGATCGATCCGGGCGCCGACGCGTCGCTCGGCGGCATGGCCGCGACGCGTGCGTCGGGGACCAACGCGGTCCGCTACGGCACGATGCGCGAGAACGTGGTCTCCCTCACCGTCGTCACCGCAGAAGGCAAGATCGTCAAGACCGCGCGCCGCGCGCGCAAGTCGTCGGCCGGTTACGACCTCACCCGCATCTTCGTCGGCAGCGAGGGCACGCTCGGCATCATCACCGAGGTCACGGTCAAGCTCTATCCGCAGCCCGAGGCGATCTCCGCGGCGGTCTGCAACTTCCCCACCGTCGAGGACGCGGTCCGCTGCACGATCACGACGATCCAGATGGGCGTGCCGGTCGCGCGGGTCGAGCTGCTCGACGCGGCGTTCGTCAAGGCCGTCAACGCGCACAGCAAGCTGACGCTGACCGAGTCGCCGCTGCTGCTGTTCGAGTTCCACGGCTCGGAGGCCGGCGTCAGGGAACAGGCCGAGCTCGTCCAGGAGATCGCGAGCGAGCACAACGGTCGCGAGTTCACGTGGGCCACCAACCCCGAGGACCGCTCGCGGCTCTGGAGCGCGCGTCACGCCGCCTACTTCGCGGGACTGCAGGTCAAGCCGGGCACGCGTGCCATCACGACCGATGTCTGCGTGCCGATCTCGCGCCTCGCCGACTCGATCGGCGAGACCGTCGCCGACTGCGCGCTGGATCTCATGCGGGCACTGAAGCGCGCGTTCGATCCGAAGAACATCATGAACCCGGGGAAGATCGTCGCGCTGGCGGAGGACCGCTAGCCGCGAAGCGTCGAGCGGTCGTATCTCTTGGACGACGATCCGGAGACCGGGGCGAAGCGGCCGATTCCACGGATACGACGGTCTCTGTCCACATGTACGGGTTCGACGATCCCGAGGCAATCCGATGTCTCTCGTCGTTCATCGTCCTGTCAGGTCCACCTCGCTGTCGCTCGTGCTATCGCGACGTACGTCGAGTCCCCGGTTCTACCAGGATGATCATTCCGCGTGGTCTGGCGTTTTCCTTAGGTTACGACGCACGATCCGAGCAGCTCGCGGCATCGGCATCGGGCACCAATTCACTCGACCCTATCGGCCACAGACCAATGGCAAGGCCGAGCGCTTCATCCAGTCGGCCCTGCGCGATCGCCTGTCCGTCGATCGTGGCCCGCATCGAAGCGGACGTGTCGTCGTGGCCGCCTGCGAGGAGCGCGTCGAAGCGAAGGGCGCGCGACGGGCCGAGGCCGTCGACGGTGCAGGCGATGTCGCGGATGTCGCCGAGCGAAGTCGACACGTCGCACGCGTCCAGTGGCGCGGCGACGAGAAGCGCGGGGCCGCGCCCGTCATCGAAGCGACGAGCACCGTCGCGGCGAGCCGACGGGTCACTACGTGCGCTCGCGACGCACGTCGGGCAACCAGACCGTCGCGAGTCCCAAGAGCGGCAGGTACGCGCAGAGCTGATAGACGAACGCGACACCGTGCGTGTCGGCGAGACGGCCCAGCACCGCGGCACCGATGCCGCCCATGCCGAACGCGAAGCCGAAGAAGAGGCCCGAGACCGTGCCCACCTTGCCCGGCATCAGCTCCTGCGCGAAGACGACGATCGCCGAGAACGCCGACGCGAGGATGAAGCCGATGAAGAAGCTCAGCACCGTCGTCGCTTCGAGTCCCACATGAGGAAGCGCCAGCGAGAACGGTGCGACGCCGAGGATCGATGCCCAGATCACGCGCTTGCGGCCGATGCGATCGCCGATCGGCCCCCCGAGCAGGGTGCCCGCGGCGACCGCGATCAGGAACACGAACAGATGCAACTGAGCGCTCCGCACCGACAGCGAGAAGCGCTCGATCAGGTAGAACGTGAAGTAGCTGGTGATGCTGGCCATGTAGAAGAACTTCGAGAAGATCAGCAGCAGCAGGATCGCCACCGCGCCGACGACCTCCGCGCGCGGCAGCGGCGACGACGCGGCGAGCGCGGCCTTCGCTCTCGCGCGAAACGCGAGATGACGCGTCGCGTACCAGGTGCCCACCTGCCACAGCACCGCGCTCGCGAGCAGGGCCGCGAGCGCGAACCACGCCACCGCGTGCTGGCCGTTCGGGATCACGATCAGCGCGGCCAAGAGCGGCCCGGCCGCGCTGCCCGCGTTGCCGCCGACCTGGAAGATCGACTGCGCGAGTCCGTGCCGGCCGCCCGACGCCATCCGCGCGATCCGTGACGACTCGGGATGGAACACCGACGAGCCGGTGCCGACCAGCGCCGCGGCGACGAGCAGCACGGCGTAGCTCGGCGCGAACGCGAGCAGCAGCAGGCCGCACAACGATGACGCCATGCCGAACGACAGCGAGCGCGGCATCGGATGCCGGTCGGTGTGGAAGCCGATCACCGGCTGCAACAGCGACGCGGTGATCTGATAGGTCAGCGTGATCAGTCCGATCTCGACGAAGCTGAGCGAGAACGTTCCCTTCAGCAGCGGATAGATCGCGAGGATCAACGACTGGATCATGTCGTTGAGGAAGTGCGAGAAGGACAGCGCGCCGAGCACGCGATACGCGGGGCCTTCGTCGGCGACGTCGCGCGGCCGGACCACGGACGGGCCGGTAGCGTCGACGGTGGAAAGACGGGGAGCGATGGGTGTCGTGACGGGCATGTCGAGCGGCGGTTCGGGGGACGAGGAGCATCGTAGGCGTTCGCGCGCCGGCCGGCATACGAT
>CALMOR010000108.1:22558-27532 GCA_937872165.1 uncultured Burkholderiales bacterium
GCATACGATAGGACGACAATCTTTGTCGCGTTACGGCCAGCCCGTCGTCCCTCCCTCGTCGCTCGAGCGTTTCCATGCCCCCGCGTCATCAAGCACCGCCGGCTCGACGTGGCCGGCTACGACCCGACGCCGTCACGGCCGGTCCGGCTGATCGCACGCGACCTCGGCCACGACGCGAAGCTGCCGCCGCATTCGCATCGCTGGCACCAGTTTCCTCTACACGTCGACCGGCGCGCTCCGCGTCCCGACGGCCGACACGACCTGGGTGGTGCCGCCGTCGCGCGCCATCCGGATCCCGACCGGGATCACCCACGCGGTCGACATCCTCGAAGAGGCGCACATGCGTTCGCTGTTCGTGCTGCCGTCCGGGAGCGAATCGATGGAAGCAGCGACGAGGTCGGCGACGGACGCCGCGTGTCGGGTCATCGAGGTGTCGCGCCCGCTGCGCGAGCTGGTCGCGGCTCTCGGCATGCCCGCGACCGGGGCCGACCCGCAACGCGAGCGGCTGGTCAGCGCACTGATCCTCGACGAGTCGCGCATCGCCGAGACCTTGAGCGTCGGCATGACGCTGCCGCGGGACAAGCGGCTCGCGGCGCCGTGCGGCGCGCTGGCCGCAGACCCTTCTTCCACGCGGACCCTCGACGAGCGGGCCCCGCAGGTCGGAGCGAGCGCGAGGACGCTCGCGCGCCTCCTCGTCGACGAGCTCGAGACCACTTTCGCCACCTGGCGCCGGCAGATGCGCCTCGCGCACGCGGGGCCGCCGGTCGCGCGCGGCCGGCCGCTGTCGCGCGTCGCGGCCAAGCTCGGCTACAGCACAGCCAGGGCGCGTTCTCCGCGATGTTCAAGCCGCTTCGGCAAGTCGCCGTCCGCGTTCTTCGCCCGGGACGACGCGGGCGCGCCGCGTCCTCGCGACCGCGACGTCGAGCCTGTAAGCGCGCGCCGCGTCGCGCGACCGAGACGTTCATCTTCCCGGGACGCTCCATGAATCGATCCGCGCTGTGCCTGACCGTGGCGCTGTTCATCGGCCTCGACGCAGCGGCCGAGCCGCTCACGCTGACCGCGGCCGACGGTGTCGAGGTCTACGGCGAGTACTGGCCGTCGAAGGACGCGCCCGCTCCCATCGTCGTCGCGTTCCATCAGGCCGGTTCGAACCATGCCGAATACGCGCCGCTCGCGGCTCGCCTCAACGAAGCGGGCTACGGCGTCGTGGCCATCGACCAGCGTTCGGGCGGTCCTGCGTTCGGCGGCGGCAACCGGACCGTCGCGAAGCTGGGGCGCTCGACCGGCTTCGAGGAGGCGCTGCCCGACCTCGAGGCCGCGCTCGCGTGGAGTCGCGACAAGGCCGCGGGCGCGCCGGTCCTGGTCTGGGGGTCGAGCTATTCGGCGGCACTGGTCTTCGAGCTGGCGGCGGCGCATCCGCGGGACGTGCAGGGCGTGCTGGCGTTCTCGCCCGGCGAGTACCTGAAGGATCCGAAAGCCGTGCGCCGCGCCGCGCGCATGGTCCGCGTGCCGGTCTTCATCGACCAGGCCGTCGACGGCGAGGAAGTCCGTCGGTCCCGCGCCATCCTCGAGGCCGTGGCGACCCCCGACAGGACGCAGTTCGTCCCGACGCGAGGCGGCGTCCACGGCTCGTCGACGCTACGTGCCGATCGCAACGCGCGCGGTGCCGACGAGAACTGGACCGCCGTGTTCGCGTTCCTCGCGAAGTTCGGGTCGTCGCGCTGAAGGGCATCGACGAGTCGCGGGTCGTGTCGTCGATCCGCATGCGTCCATCGACCCGGGATCACGAGCGGTGCCGCGGTCAGCGCATCGAGGCGAAGGCGGCGGCGTCGGGCATCGTCGACGGCACGAGGATGCGCGCGTCGACGTCGGCGATGTCGCGCAGGCCGCACAACGCCATCGTCGTGTCGAGCTCCCTGCGGATGATGTCGAGGCAGGTCGTCACGCCCGCCTCCCCCATCGCCCCGAGGCCGTAGAGGAACGCGCGGCCGATGAAGACGCCCTTCGCGCCGAGCGCGACGGCCTTGATCACGTCCTGGCCCGAACGCACGCCGCCGTCCATCAGGACCTCGATGCGATCGCCGACGGCCTTCGCGATGGCGGGCACCGCGGCGATCGACGACAGCGCGCCGTCGAGCTGCCGGCCGCCGTGGTTCGACACGATCAGCGCGTCGACGATGCCGGAGTCCGCGAGCACCGCGGCCTTCTCGGCGTCCTCGGGATCGAGGATGCCCTTCAGGATCAACTTGCCGCCCCAGCGATCCTTGATCCATTGCACGTCGTCCCACGACAGCTTCGGATCGAACTGCTCGGCGGTCCACGACGACAGCGAACTGACGTCCTTCACGTCCTTCGCGTGCCCGACGATGTTGCCGAAGGTCCGCCGCTTCGTGCCGAGCATGCCGAGGCACCAGCCCGGTTTGGTCGCGAGGTTGACGAGATTGGCGAGCGTCGGCTTCGGCGGCGCGGTCAGCCCGTTCTTCACGTCCTTGTGACGCTGCCCGAGGATCTGCAGGTCGAACGTCAGCACCAGCGCGCCGCAACGGGCGGCCTTCGCGCGATCGATCAGTCGGCCGATGAACTCGCGGTCCTTCATCACGTAGAGCTGGAACCAGAACGGCGCCGTGGTGTTCGCCGCGACGTCCTCGATCGAGCAGATGCTCATCGTCGACAGCGTGAACGGAACGCCGGCCCGCTCGGCCGCCTTGGCCGCGAGGATCTCGCCGTCCGCGTGCTGCATCCCGGTCAGACCGGTCGGCGCGAGCGCGACCGGCATCGCGACCGGCTGATCCACCATCGTCGACGCCAGCGAGCGGTCGGTCATGTCGACCGCGACACGCTGACGCAGCCGGATCCTCGCGAAGTCCGTCTCGTTGGCCCGATAGGTCGACTCGCTCCACGAGCCCGAATCGGCGTAGTCGTAGAACATCCTCGGCACGCGCCGCTTCGCGAGCAGACGCAGGTCTTCGATGCAGGTGATGGGATGCGACACGACGGGCTCCTGGCGACGGCTCCTCGACGGAGTCCGGCTCGATTGTCGCTCAGCCACGACGACGGACGCGCCGCCGCGGCATCGCTTCAGCGATGCACCGACCGCATGCCCGCTTCGTCGTAGCGCATGCCCGCCGCGAAGCCGGCCGGTGCCACGGCCTCGATGCGGGCGAGGTCGTCGGCGTCGAGCGTCACGTCGACCGCGCCCGCGTTCTCCTCGAGTCGCCCGATCCGCGTGGTGCCGGGGATCGGCACGATGTGGTCGCCCTGCGCGAGCAGCCATGCGAGGGCGAGCTGCGCAGCGGTGCAGCCCTTCTCCTTCGCGATCGCGCCGACGCGCGTGACGACGTCGAGGTTCTTCCGGAAGTTGTCACCCCGGAAGCGCGGGTTGTTGCGCCGGAAGTCGGCGGCCTCGAAGTCGTCCGGCGAGCGATAACGTCCGGTGAGGAAGCCGCGGCCGAGCGGGCTATACGGCACGAAGCCGATGCCGAACTTCTCGCACATCGGCAGCAGCTCGTCCTCCGGCTCGCGCGAGCAGAGCGAGTACTCGGTCTGCAGCGCATGGATGGCGTGGACCTCGACCGCGCGCTCGAGCGTCTCGGGTGCCGCTTCCGACATCCCGAGGAAACGCACCTTGCCGGCCGCGACCAGTTCGCCCATCGCGCCGACGGTGTCCTCGATCGGTACCGTCGGATCGACGCGGTGCTGGTAGTAGAGGTCGATGTGGTCGACGCCGAGCCGCGTCAGCGACGCGTCGCAGGCCTTGCGGACGTAGTCGGGATGGCCGTCGACGCCGAGGCGCTCGCCGTCCGGACCGCGCACGTTGCCGAACTTGGTCGCCAGCACGACATCGTCGCGCCGGCCCCTGATGGCGTTGCCGACCGGTTTCTCGTTCGTGAACGGGCCGTACATGCAGGCGGTGTCGCGCAGCGTGACGCCGAGCTCGAGCGCGCGATGGATCGTCGCGACGGCTTCGCGCTCGTCGGCGACGCCGTAGAACTCGGACATGCCCATGCAGCCGAGGCCGATGGCCGAGACGACGGGACCGTCGGCGCCGAGGACGCGTGTCTTCATGGGAGCTCCTTCGTGACGGGGACCGCGATCCTGCGACCGGCCGCCGGCCCGCTCGTTCGGAGAACATCGCAAACGACCGGTTCAACGGCCTCGAACGACGTGTTAACGTCCATCGATGAACGCACTCGCAGACGAATTCATCGAAAGCGCCGATCCGCGCGCGTCGGCATCGCAGGCGCCCGCCGGCCGCCAGGCGGAGGTCGCGACCGCGCTGCTCGAGATCCTTCCGCCGTCCGGCGTGCTGTGGACCGAGAGCGACACGCGGCCCTACGAATGCGATGGCCTGTCGATGTTCCGCCAGCAGCCGATGGTGGTCGCGCTGCCCGAGACCGAGGAGCAGATCGCGTCGATCCTGCGCGTCTGCGCGCGGCTCGGCGTGCCGGTGGTAGCGCGCGGCGCGGGCACCAGCCTGTCGGGAGGCGCGATGCCGCACGGTGAAGGCGTGCTGCTCGCGTTGGGAAAGCTCAACCGCATCGTCGCGCTCGATCCCGTCGCCCGCACGGCGGTCGTGCAGCCCGGCGTCCGCAACCTCGCCGTCTCGGAGGCCGCCGTCGTGCACGGTCTCTATTACGCGCCCGACCCGTCGTCGCAGATCGCGTGCAGCATCGGCGGCAACGTCGCCGAGAATTCGGGCGGCGTGCACTGCCTCAAGTACGGGCTGACCGTCCACAACGTCCTCAAGGTCCGCGGCCTCACGATGAAGGGCGAGCTCGTCGAGTTCGGCTCGCTCGCCCCCGACGTGCCGGGCCTCGACCTGCTGTCGCTCGTGATCGGCTCCGAAGGCATGCTCGCGGTCGTCACCGAGGTCACCGTCAAGCTGATCCCGAAGCCGCAGGCCGCGCGCCTGATCATGGCCTCGTTCGACGACGTCGAGACCGCCGGCGACGCGGTCGCCGCGATCATCTCGGC
>CALMOR010000108.1:27542-34021 GCA_937872165.1 uncultured Burkholderiales bacterium
ATCTCGGCCGGCATCATCCCCGCCGGTCTCGAGATGATGGACCGCCAGGCCACGCGCATGGTCGAGCCGTTCGCGAAGGCGGGCTACGACCTCGACGCCGCGGCCATCCTGCTGTGCGAATCGGACGGCACGCTCGACGAGGTGGCCGACGAGATCGCGCACATGGAAGCGGTGCTCGGCGCGTCCGGCGCGAGGCGCCTCGTGGTCGCGCGCGACGAGACCGAACGGATGAAGTACTGGGCCGGACGCAAGAACGCCTTCCCCGCGGCGGGGCGGGTGTCGCCCGACTACTACTGCATGGACGGGACCATCCCGAAGAAGCGCCTCGGCGAGATGCTGAAGGCGATCCAGGCGATGGAGATCAAGTACCGGCTGCGCTGCCCCAACGTGTTCCATGCCGGCGACGGCAACCTGCATCCGTTGATCCTCTTCGATGCCAACGACGCCGACGAGCTGAGGCGCGCCGAGGACTTCGGCGCCGAGATCCTCGAACTCTGCGTGGCGCTCGGCGGCACCATCACCGGCGAGCACGGCGTCGGCATCGAGAAGATCAACCAGATGTGCATCCAGTTCGAGGCACCCGAGCTCGAACGTTTCCGCGGCGTCAAGCGGGCCTTCGATCCGGACGGCCTGCTCAATCCGGACAAGGGCATCCCGTCGCTGCATCGTTGCGCCGAATTCGGCCGCCTGCACGTGCACGGAGGAGCCGTGCCGCATCCCGACCTCCCGCGCTTCTGATGACCGGCGACGTCGGCGTGTCCGATCGCGACGAGGGCGCGAGCACGGTCGCTGGCCGCGATGGCGCGGCCGCGCTGATCGACGCGGTGAAGGCGGCCGTCGCCACGCGGACGCCGCTCGTGATCCGCGGCGGTCACACGAAGTCGTGGTACGGGCATCGGGCCGAAGGCACGACGATCGACATGCGTCCGCATGCGGGCGTCGTCGACTACGAGCCGAGCGAACTCGTCCTCGTCGCACGCGCCGGCACGCCGCTGCGCGAGATCGAGACGCTGCTCGCGCGTGATCGGCAGATGCTGCCGTTCGAGCCGCCGCACTTCGCGCCGGCCTCGGCCCCGCCGCCGTCGGGCGACGATGCGATCTCGCAGGCGATGGCCGCGGCGCTGCGCGGCGCGACGCTCGGTGGCTGCGTCGCGACCGGCCTCTCGGGTCCACGGCGCATGGCGGCCGGCGCGGTGCGCGACTTCGTGCTCGGCGCGCGCATCGTCGACGGCCGCGGCCAGCATCTCGCGTTCGGCGGCAAGGTCATGAAGAACGTCGCGGGCTACGACGTCGCGCGCGCGATGGTCGGCTCGCTCGGCACGCTCGGCATCGTCACCGAGGTCTCGCTGAAGGTCCTGCCGATGCCGGTCCAGAGCGTCACGCTGACCTTCGCGCTCGACGAGGACGCGGCCCTCGACCGACTCAACCGCTGGGCCGGCCAGCCGATCGCGATCACCGCGAGCGCATGGTCGTCGCGGCCCTCGCAGGGCGGCGGCTACACGCCACGCGGCGGACGTCTGCGCGTGCGGCTCGAGGGCAGCGAGGCCGCGGTGCAGTCGGGTATCCGCCGCATCGGCGGGCTCCACGTCGATCCGCCCGAAGCCGAAGCGTACTGGCGCGGACTGCGCGAGCAGGCCGATTCCTTCTTCGCGTCGCGGCCGTCCGATGCGCCGTTGTGGCGGCTCGCGCTGCCGTCGACCGCGCCGTCGCTGGATGCGGTCCGTCTCGGCTTCTCGGACCAGCTCGTCGAATGGGGCGGCGCATTGCGCTGGATCGCGACACGCGCCGATCCGCAGGCGGTGCGCGACACGGCGTCCGTGCTCGGCGGCCACGCGACGCTGTGGCGCGCGTCGAACGAACTGAAGAGCCGCCACGGCGTGTTCGCGCCGCTGTCGGCGCCGCTGATGGCCATCCATCGCCGCCTGAAGGACGAGTTCGATCCCGATCGACTGTTCAATCGCGGCCGCCTCTATCCGGAGTTCTAGGACTCCGCGGCATCATCGGAAGAATCCATGGAAACCCATCTCGCCGACTTCATCCGCGGCACCGTCGACGGCGACGAGGCCGAGGCCATCCTCCGCCGCTGCGTGCATTGCGGCTTCTGCACCGCGACCTGTCCGACCTATCAACTGCTCGGCGACGAGCTCGACGGTCCGCGCGGCCGCATCTACCTGATCAAGGAAGTGCTCGAAGGCCGGCCGGCCACGGCGTCGACGCGCCTCCATCTCGATCGCTGCCTGACGTGTCGCAACTGCGAGACCACCTGTCCGTCCGGCGTGCAGTACGGACGTCTCGTCGACATCGGACGACGGGTCGTCGAGGAACGCGCCACCGAACCGCGCCCGCTCGCGGACCGTCTGCGACGCACGGCGCTGCGCGAAGGACTGACGCGCCGCTGGCTGTTCGATCCTGCGATGAAGATCGGCAAGGTCGTCAGGCCGATCCTGCCGGAGGCCCTGGCGACGAAGGTGCCGCCGAAGACGAGGGCCTCGCGCGAGTCGATCCGTCCCGGCAGGCACGCGCGACGGATGCTGATGCTCGAAGGCTGCGTGCAGCCCGCGATGGCGCCGCAGATCAACGAGGCCACGGTGCGGGTGCTCGACGCGCTCGGCATCGAGGTCGAGGTCGCGGCGCGGGCCGGCTGCTGCGGCGCGTTGCGCGAACACCTCGTCGATCACGACGGCGCGCTCGGCAACGCGCGTCGCAACATCGACGCGTGGTGGCCGTTCGTCGAAGGCGGCGTCGAGAGCATCGTGATGAACGCGTCGGGCTGCGGCGCGATGGTCAAGGAGTACGGCCATCTGCTGCGCAACGATCCGGCCTATGCCGACAAGGCCGCGCGGGTCGGCGAGCTGACCCGCGACCTGTCCGAGATCCTCGTGCCGTTCACCGAAGCCCTCGTCGCGAAGATGAAGTCGCCGTCGCCGCGCCGGGTGACGTGGCATCCGCCGTGCACGCTGCAGCATGCGCAACAGATCCGCGGACCGGTGGAAGCGCTGCTCGGCGCGGCCGGCGTCGACGTCAGACTCTGCGCCGAGAGCCACCTGTGCTGCGGGTCGGCGGGCACCTATTCGGTCCTTCAGCCCGAACTCGCGACGGCGCTTCGCGATCGCAAGCTCGCCCACATCGCCGCCACCGAGCCGCAGGCGATCGTGTCGGCCAACATCGGCTGCATCACGCATCTGCAGAGCGGCACCGCGACGCCGGTCCTGCACTGGATCGAGCTCGTCGCCGACGCGTTGACGACCGGCGGCCCGCGTACCGGCCTCTTCCCCGGCGAGACCCGTCAGGCCGGCCGCGTGCGGAAGGGGCCGGGGCCGAAGCCGATCCCCGATCCGCGACGGCCGCTGTAGGGCGAGCCGTCCCGGCGTGTCGGCGACCCCCGAGGCCGCTCTGACGCGATGCCGGCATCGCGGCGGGATCGAAGCCGCATGACGGTTCGCGATCCCGACGTGGTGCTGATCGGCGGCGGCCACAACGGGCTCGTCTGCGCGTGCGACCTCGCGGCTCGCGGCCTGTCGGTGCGGGTGCTCGAACGACGTTCCATCGTCGGCGGCGCCGCCGTCACCGAGGCTTTCCATCCGGGCTTCCGCAACTCGACCGCGAGCTATACCGTCGGCCTCCTGCATCCGCAGATCGTGCGCGACCTGCGGCTGCACGAGCACGGCCTCTCGATCGTGCAGCGGCCGTTCTCCAATTTCCTTCCGCTCGTCGACGGGCCGCATCGCTATCTGAAGATCGGCGGCGGTCTCGAGGCCACCCGACGCGAGGTCGCGAAGTTCTCGAGCCGCGACGCCGAACGTCTGCCCGCCTACTACGCGATGCTCGACGGCGTCGTCGCGCTGGTCCGCGAGATGCTGGTCCGCACGCCCCCCAACCTCGGACCGCGCGACTTCGCGTCGATCGCCGACTGGTGGTCCGCGTGGGACCTCGGCCGTCGCATGCGGAAGATCGACCTGCCCGGCAAGCGCGACCTGATGGACCTCTTCACGAAGAGCGCCGGCGACGTGCTCGACGCATGGTTCGAGTCGGCGCCGATCAAGGCCGCGTTCGGCTTCGACTCGATGGTCGGCCACTACGCGAGCCCGTATGCGGCGGGGTCTGCCTACGTGCTGCTGCATCACGTCTTCGGCGAGGTCGACGGCCGGGCCGGCGCGTGGGGCCACGCCATCGGCGGCATGGGCGCCATCACGCAGGCGATGGCCAAGGAAGCCGTCGCGCGCGGCGTCGAGCTGACGGTGGACGCGCCGGTGGCCCGCGTCGTCGTCGAGGACGGGCGCGCGACCGGCGTCGTGCTCGAGGACGGCACGCGCATCGCCGCGCGGCGAGTCGTCGCCAACGTCCATCCTCGCCTGCTGTTCCTGTCGATGCTCGAGGAGACCGAACTGCCCGCGGACTTCGTGACCCGCATCAAGGCCTACCGCAGCGGCTCCGGCACGCTGCGCATCAACGTCGCGCTGTCGTCGCTGCCCGACTTCGCCGCGCTGCCCGGCTCGCACGCGCAGCCGCATCACGCGAGCGGCATCGTGATGGCGCCGTCGCTCGACTACATGGAGACCGCGTGGATGGAGGCGCGACGCGACGGCTGGGGTCGCGAGCCGATCGTCGAGATGCTGATCCCGTCGACGGTCGATCCCACGCTCGCGCCCGACGGCCTGCACGTCGCGAGCCTCTTCTGCCAGCACTTCGCGCCGAAGCTCGAAGCCAGCGGCGCCAAGACCCGCTACGTCGGCGGCTGGGCCGACGATCGCGCGCGCGAGGACGCGGCCGATCGCGTGATCGCGACCGTCGCGCGCTTCGCGCCGGGCTTCGAGAGGACCGTGATCGCGCGCCAGGTCCACACGCCGCTCGACCTCGAACGGAAGTTCGGGCTCGTCGGCGGCGACATCTTCCACGGCGCGCTGTCGCTCGACCAGCTCTTCAGCGCACGACCGGTGCTCGGTCATGCGGACTACCGCACGCCCGTCGAAGGCCTCTATCTGTGCGGCGCCGGCGCGCATCCGGGCGGCGGCGTCACCGGCCTGCCCGGGCGCAACGCTGCGCGCGAGATCTGGAAGGACGCGCGTCGACGCCATGGATAATGCGGGACGCCTGCTTTCGACGGAGGACATCATGCGAACGATCACCGGAACGAACGGATGCGAGAAGGCCGCGCGAGCAACGGGGACGCTCGTCGGCCTCGTGCTCGCTGCCGCGACGGTCGTCGCCTCGGCCGAGGACGCATCGTCGCTCGGCAAGGTCGAGGCCACGGCCTACGTCACCGGCAGGAAGATCGCTTACGTGCGGACCAGCGACGGTGCGAAGGTGAGCTACGACTTCAGGGGCGATGGCGTCGTCTACTACGCGACGCCGAACACGCGTCGCAACACCGCCTTCTCGGGGACCTACACGATCGAGGACGACGGCGCCGTGTGCTTCCGCTGGAATCCCGACAAGTACCTCAACCTCACCGACGGCTGCGTCCGGTTCGAGCGCGCCGACGCGAAGGTGAAGGTGGTGGGCCGCTCGGGCAAGGTGCTGGGCGACGTCGTCGAATGAGTCGCTCGCGCGGCTCGACGGACGAGGACCGATCGCAGCCCGTACGACGCCGTCGATGCGGATGAACCTCGAGCGCGTCCGGCGTCGCGAGGTCCGCTTCTGGGCGCTCGTGGATTCCTCGGTGTCGTACACGCTCGCGCTGCCGCCGCTGGCCGAGCATTTCATCTCGTTGCTCTACTACGTCGACGGCGAGCTCGGCGGCGCTTCGGTCGCGCCCGTCGTCACGCCGCTGCAGATGTTCTTCGTATGCCTGAGCGGCTCGTTGATCGCCCTGTGGTGCGTCGCGCGTTACCTGAAGCCGATCGGGCTCTTCGCGTTGATCGACGGTTGGGGTCGCGTGTGGGTGTCGCTGCTGATCGTCTGGTTCGTGCTGGTCGAGGGTGCGCCGCGGGTGCTGCTGCTGTTCATCGTCACCGAGATGCTCGGGGCCGTCTCGCAGCTCCACGAGGTCTATCGCCGCAAGCCGCTCGCGGCCGCACGCACCGGTCCCTAGCCTAGCCGTTCCAGCATCGCCTTCGCGCCGGCCGGTGCCCGCTCCTTCGCGCCGTTGATGAAGAACACGAACGCATCGCGTGCCTTCTTCGTCGCTTCCTTCGCGACAGGCGACGCGCTCGCGGGCGTCTCGCCGGCGGCCCATGCCTTCGCGACCTCGGTCCACGACGCGATCTCGCCGGGCGGATAGCCGGTCGTCACGTCCGCTCGGGCGCGCATCAACCGCGCGTAGACGAAGTCGGCCGTGACGTCGCCGATCATCGGATAGTCGTCCGAGTCGCTGCAGACGATCGCGACGCCGTGCTCTCGCGCGAGCGCGACGAAGGCCTCGCAACGGAAGCTGTCGTTGCGCACGTCGATCGCATGGCGCAGCGTCAGCGACCCGAGCTTCTTCGGCAGCAGCTCGAGGAAGCCGGCCCGCGGCGGGACGAGCCCCATGTTGGCCGGGT
>CALMOR010000108.1:34031-36560 GCA_937872165.1 uncultured Burkholderiales bacterium
CGTCGGCGAGCACCTTGCGATTGGTCGGGAAGCGCGAGGCCTTGACTGCGAAGACGAAGTCGTCGGGCGTCTCGTCGCGCCAGCGGGCGAAGCTCTGCGGCGTCTGCGTGCGGTAGTAGGTCGCGTTGACCTCGATCGCGGTGACCTGCGAACTCGCGTACGCGAGTTCGCGCTTCTTCGGCACGTCGGGCGGGTAGAAGGTCTCGCGCCACGGCTCGTAGCTCCAGCCGCCGATGCCGACGCGGATGGCCTTCTTCGTCGAACGGGTTGTCGCCAAGGGACCTCCGGAGTCGCACGTTGTCGTCGATGGACGCCGGGGACGAGGTCGCCCGCGGCGCTTGCAAGGTACCACCGGCCCGCGTCACGATGCCGGGCCGGGGAGACGCGCGGTGCCGATGTGCGGCACGGGCGTCCGACGCAAGTGCCGTTCACGGCACAATGGACGCCGAGCGATGCGAGGCTCCCTGTCGCAGTGCTCTGCAGCTTCGACCGAATCACGCATTCATCTCACTGCATTCATTCCTGGAGACTTCCATGACCCGTTCCTTCCGCATCACCTTCGCCGGCATCGCGTTCGCGGCCGCCACTCTCGCGCTGGCGGCTTGCTCGTCCGTCCCGTTCTTCGGCGGCGGACCCGCGAAGGTCACGCTGAGCGGCGCCAACGAAGTCCCCGCCGTCTCGACCGCGGCCAGCGGCGTGAGCACCATCGCGATCGCGCCGGACGGCGGCGTGACCGGCTCGGTCACCGTGACCGGCATGACGCCGACCGCGGGCCACATCCATCAGGGCGCGGTCGGCGTGGCCGGCCCCGTGATCGTTCCGTTCGACCAGAACGGCAACGTCTTCACGCCGAAGCCCGGCGCCAAGCTGACCGAGACGCAGCTGGCCGCGTTCCGCGCGGGCAATCTCTATGTCAACGTGCACAGCGCGGCGCATCCGGGCGGCGAGATCCGCGCGCAGCTCAAGGCCGGCTGAGCGAGAGGACCGTCCTCGTAAACGCGAAGGAGCGACACGCCATGCAATGGGACGACGGACAGCAGAGCGAGAACGTCGAGGACGTCCGCGGCTCGAGCGGCGGGGGCGGCCTGCCGTTCGGCGGCCGCACCATCGGCGTCGGCACGATCGTGATCGCGCTGATCGGCGGCTACTTCTTCGGCATCGACCCGCGCGTCATCCTCGGGCTCGCGGGCGGTGGCGGCGATCAGCGGCAGGTCCAGCAGGCGCCGCAAGGGCCGCCGCGCGAGATCCCCGCCAACGATCGCGAAGCGCGCTTCGTGTCGCGCGTGCTGCTCGACACCGAGCAGACCTGGACCGAGATCTTCGCGCAGAACAACGCGACCTACCGGAAGCCCCGACTCGACCTCTACAGCGGCTCCTACCCCACGGCCTGCGGCCAGGGCGTGTCCGCGGCCGGGCCGTTCTACTGTCCGGGCGACGAGAAGGTCTACATCGACCTCGGCTTCTTCGACCTGCTCGCGAGACGCTTCCAGTCCCCGGGCGATTTCGCGCAGGCCTACGTCGTGGCGCACGAGGTCGGCCACCACGTGCAGAAGCTGCTCGGCATCACCGACAAGACCGACGCGATGCGAAGGCGCATGTCGGAGACCGACTACAACCGCGTCTCGGTGCGCGTCGAGCTGCAGGCCGACTGCTTCGCCGGCGTGTGGGGTCATCGACTCGCGGCCGGGCAGAGCCCGATCAAGCTCGATCCCGGCGACGTCGACGAGGCCCTGCGAGCCGCGACCGCGATCGGCGACGACACGCTGCAGAAGGAGTCGCGCGGCTCGGTCGTGCCCGACAGCTTCACCCACGGCACGTCGGCGCAGCGCGTCACGTGGTTCAAACGCGGCATGGACTCCGGCGACTTCCGCCAGTGCGACACCTTCAGGACCGGCAGTCCCTGACCCGCCCGCGATGATCGCGGACGCATCGGCGCCCGCCTGACCGCTCGCGGACCGGCCGACGATCGATGCGCTACGTTCCGTTCCGGCCGGCACGTCTGCAGGTCCGCACCCGCCGCGCCGCCTGCGACACGCGTCGCTATCTGAGCACGTCGCTCGCGATCGACAACGACAATCCACCGCCATGGCATCGCGGCTTCGTCGCGGTCGGCAACATCGTGATGGCACTCGCGCTCGCATGGCTGCTGCACCGGCCGTCGGCCGCCTGCCCGGCCTGCAGCTTCGCGCTGCTCTACACGCTGTCCGATGCCGAGGGGGCACGCTGCCGATGCGATTCCATGCGATCGCGTGGTCGCCGCTCTTCATGGACTGCGGGTCGATCGCGGCGTCGTTGTTCGAAGGTCGACCGCTCGCGATCGTCGGACTCTTCTGCTTAGGTACCTTCGTCGCGGGGACGCTGTCGTGGGCGGGGTTGCCCTTCCTGCGTGGGCCGCGCTTCGGCGTCGTGGTGTTCTGCGTCGCGCTCGCGTCGGACCTGCCGTCGATCGAAGTCCTGACGATCCTTCTGTTCGGCACCACCGCGACCGCGATGGCGCTGGTGGCGATCGAACATCGCCTCGATCCGGAC
>CALMOR010000108.1:36570-51308 GCA_937872165.1 uncultured Burkholderiales bacterium
CGGACCGCACGCGAACGCCGTACGCGACGCTCGGCGTCGCCTGGAAGCTGATCGATGCCGACCGCCAACGGTGCTGCGCGTCGCGCTCTGCCACGTCGTCGCGACCGCGGTCGGCTGGAGCGCGGGACGCACGATCGACGGGGTGCATCCGACCCGGGTCGCGGTGTCGGTGCTGGTCGTGATGTGGCCCGACTGGCGGAAGAGCCGGCAACGCGTGTTGCAGCGGGTCTTCGGCAGCGTCGTCGGTGCGGGACTCGCGCTGCTGATCGCGCCCGACTGAACGACCCGCGTCTGCTGCTCGCGCTGATCGTCGGCCTGTTCTCTTCGTGCCGCACGGCGTGCGCCGCAGCTACTGGCTGCACTGCGCGCTGATGGCGCTGGTCGTCTTCCTCGGCATGAAGCTCCCGAGCGACGTGGGGTTCACGCGCGAGGCCGTCGAGGAGCGCATCGCCGACATCGCGATGGGCTCCTCGATCTCGCGCTGCTCGGCACGCTGTTCGCGTTCCGCCGGCGCGATCGGACCGCTCCCCGAAGTCAGCCGGCGGGACGAAATCGCCGCGAGCGGACGACGCCCGCCGCGACGAGGCCGAGTCCGAGCAACGCCATCGCGGGCGGCTCCGGAACGAGGCCAGCCTGCAGGTTGCCGACGGTCGCGACCGCGGCGCCTTCGATGCAGTCGGTGCAGTTGACGTACCAGCCGAACGACGTCGTCGCCGACACCGACACGTGGCCCGACTGCGTGAGCGCCCCTCCGGGATCGGAGAGCTGGGTCCGCACGCCGTCGAGCAGCACTCCGAACAGATCGTCGCCCGCGCCGGCGCTGTCCGTGCTCGTGTAGTTCCAGTCGAACGTGAACGGGTCGATGACGTTGGTCGTCACGAAGCGGATCTCGCAGGGTCCGACGATGCCCGCCGTCGCGCCCGTGCAGGCCGGAGCGAAGCCGACCGGGTTCGGGCCGACGTCGTTGCCGCCGCTCAGGACGACGCGGGCCGCGTTCGCGTCGACGCTGCCGCCGGCTCGACCCGTGAGGTTGCCGACGACGGTCGTCGTGAACTGGCTCGGCGCGAGCGGTCCGGTGAAGCCGATCACCGCCGCCCGGGCCTGCGGCGCGATGCAGGCGGCGATCAGGGCCGCTGTCGTGCATGCCTTCTTCATCTCGTGTCTCCCTCGGCTCTCGAAGCGGATCACTGGAGGACGTTGCTCGCCTGGGCCGCCTGGATCAGCGCATCGTGATCGGCCGGCAACAGGTAGCCCTGCGACACCGCGTTGTCGGCCGCGCGACGGACCGCGGCCACGTAACCGTCGTGGGTGCCGTAGCGTTCGACGAGCGAGAGCCGCGGATCGCCGGTGGCGAGGCGCTCGGCCTGCGTCGTCGCGAACGGGATCATGCCGCCGATGTAGTTGCACACCTGTCCCGCATGGAAGCCCGCGGTCGTGATGTTCCATCCGAGATAGGTGCCCAGCGGCGCATCGCGCAGCACCGTCGGCACGCCGCCCACCTCGTTGCCGTCCGCGTCGACGCGCGGCACGCGCATCGCGATCGTGTGCAGGATCGCGGGCGGGAAGTTGGTCGGTGCGCCGGTCGCATCGCTGCGGTCGAACTGCGGACCCCAGTCGTAGTCGAACACCGGGTTGACGAAGTTGGCCGGCGCGAAGATCGACGCCGGCACGCCGGGGACTCCCGACGGAAAGCCCATCGCGGCCTGCGTCGGCTCTACCAGGTTGCCGCCGGTCAGCGTCGGGTAGCGGCTCGGCGGCGGCGGTGTGCCGAACATCAGCCAGTTGCGCATCGCGACGCGCAGCACGTTGGTGATCTCGGTCTCCGACACCGGGTTCGCGCGGAACATGCCCTGCCCCCAGTTGTTGCCGGGACAGTTGACCGGCACGTCCGGTATGTTGACGTTGAAGCCACCGCCGCCGCCGCCGTGCGTGGTGCTCGGGATGTAGTAGCGCCGCACGTTTCGGGGCAGAGGGATGTCCGCGTTGGCCGACGTGCCGACCCATTCCATCGTCATCTTCAGCGCGAAGACCTCGGAGCTGCCGAAGTGCTCGATGATCTTCGGGCAGGTGCCGGTCGCGTCGCAGCGGTCGAGGATGCTGCGCGTGGGCAGGCCGCGGACCGTGTCGGGCCACGGCGTCCACCACTGCGGTCCCTCGCTGCCGAGCTGATAGAGCTCGAGCACGCCGTCGGGTTGGCCCCAGCGCACGTTGGCCGCCACGCGCCGACCCGCGATGATCGGCCATGCGCCGTCGTGGACGATGCGATTCGATTCGTCCTGGTTGAAGCCCTGATGGATGAACTGGCGCGTGAAGTTGCCCGACTGCGAGACGCCGCGGATGACGGCCCAGCGTATGCTGCCCGCGACCGGGTTGGCCGCGCCGGTGTCGTCGACCGTCGAGTAGCGGAAGAACGAATCGACGTCGCGGAAGGCGGCGATGCCGACGCCGAGCAGCCACGCGTTCTGCGCCGGATACACCAGCTGGTAGAGCAGCGCCGGGTCGTAGCCGTTGCGCAGGCAGACGTGCACCGGCAGCGTCCCCGGCAGATGGCTCGGGTCGAGGTCCTGCGCCGTGCCGGGGAAGGGATTGCCCGCGTCGCAGCGCGCGAAGGCCCAGTCGCCGCTCGGGACGACCGAACCGACGCTGACGTTGCCGTCGATGGTCTCGTGCGTATGCGTCGTCAGCACGGCCCGCGTCGTGTCGAGCGAAGCCGGCAGGTAGGGGATCGGGTTGCCCATCACGTTGAGCGGGGCCGACGCGACGCCGGAGCGATTGACGATGCGCCCGAGGATCGTGCCGGTCAGGATCGTGCCGTCGGCATTGCGGGCATAGGGCACCGAGACCCAGTGGTTGGTCCCGCTCGCATGGTCGACCGGCACCGCGGTGGCGCCGGCGTTGTCGGCCTGCCAGCCGCTCGTGAGGCCGACATCGCCGAGGTTGCGCTCGGCCGCGACGATCGTGATCCCGCCGCCGCGGTTCGGCACGTCGTGCCACAGGAAGCCGCTGGCCTGCGCCATTTCGACCGGCTTGGTCAGCGTGAAGCTGGTCTCGTAGCGGACCTTGCCGTCCGGGTCCTTGCCGAGCTGGATGTCGGTGATGATCGCGTTGTGCGGATCGTCGGCATCGAGCTCGCCGAAGGCGCGACCGCGCAACTGTTCGTAAGGAATCGACTGGCCGGTGAGCGTCGTGCGAGAGTCGATCACGATGCGCGTGACGCGTGCCTCGACGGCCTGCATCGCGAATAGCGACAGCATTGACGCGGCCGCGAACGCGACCCGCGCGGCGCGGGCGCCCTTGACTGCTTCCATGTCGTCTCCTCGGTGCCGCGTCTTGTCTTGCGAACGACGACGCGTGTCAGGGTGTTCTCGCGTGAACGAGAGCGCGCAGGTTAGACATCGCATGCATCCCGTGTCAACGATCGCCATGAAGAGACCCAGCGGCGTGCCGTCGTACGATGCGTTGCGCGTCCTGCCGTTGCTTGCCCGGTGACGGACGTGCGCCGCCCTCCCATCAACGAGATCGAAGGAGATGTCATGCGTTTCTCGAGAACACTGGCCGTCGCGTCCATGGCCTTCATCGCCGGCGGCTTCGCGTCGCGCGTGCTGCCGTTCGCTGTCGCGCAGACCACGGCCGCGACGCCGCTCGCGGCCCAGATCATCGACGTCGACACGCTAGAAGGCGAGGCGATCGGTCCGATCGTGCCGAACACCGAGCTGCGCTCGAAGACGCTGGTCGTGACCGACATGGCGACCGTCGCGGTCCAGCAGGGCAACGTGCCGAAGCACTACCACGCGGGCAACGAGGAGATCCAGTATGTCCTCTCGGGCACGGGGACCATGTGGCTCGGCGACACGCGACGGACGATCAAGGCCGGCGACCTGATCGTCATCCCGAAGGGCACGAATCACGCGGGCACGATTGCGACCTCGGGCACCTTCAAGGCCATCGCGATCAAGATCCCGCCGCAGGCGGCGGGCGATACGCACTTCGTCGAGTAGAAACACAGGGACCGTGCAGGGCATCGATCCGCTCGGCCATCGGCGCGACCGGCAGCGGTCGCGACGTCGTCATCGCGAGGACTTCGGTGACGCCCCCCGTGCGCCGCTGCCATCGCGAAGTCAGACGCCGACATGGAGGAAATAGCTCTATTTTCGAGCCGGATCCTTCACCGCTCCAACAGGCCGTCGATGAGTGAGTCGTCCCCGAACTCCGGCAACAAATGCCGGATCCAGTCACCCGAAATGCAAGACAGATCGATTATCTCGATATTGTTCCGATTCTTTTCGGACGACAAAACGTTATAGATGAGGATCGACCCTATCGACCGGGAAAGACTCGATCAAACGGCTCGTCTTGACAAGCATCACCGTGCGGTCTTCACCCTCGATCGGTACGAAGCGCTCGATGACCTCTTCTTTTGGATAGAGTCACCGAGCCATGTCGCGCTGGAATATCTCGGCCAGTCGTCCTAGCGCCTGTTCCCGTCCTCCGAATCTTTCGATGCTTTCGATGATCAGAGGGTCCGTAAGGCCGACCACCACGCTCACGTCGCGCTTGAGCACCGCTTCCGAATATTCTCCGGCTGCCCGTCGCCAGTCGGAAGCGGTCTGTGTGTGACCTGTTCCCGGTACGCATAGCGCGACTGATAAATGGATGGACGTCACCCAGAACCTGTATGTCGTCATGTCCAGCAAATCGGTCCAAGATGCGCCAACCGATCAACGAAGCGGGAACCGTATCGCGCAGTGAGATCGTTAGCGCGGGGTAAAGCGTTTCGAACACCGTTCCATACTCATCGACTTCTTCGGCGTAAAACGTGACATCGAGTCCCTCTGCCGATCTTCGCGACAACCAACGCATCCGGGCGAACCGATCCGCGCTCGCGAGATCAATCATCGTTTTCCTGTACGCCGCTTCGTCGTCGACCCTGTTCAGTTGAAGGTCGACTGTCGATGCCGTGGCTTTCATCGAAGCGGCTGCCTTTCCTGCAACATATTGACGGACGACACTCGATAGTCTTTCAGGAATCCGAGGAGCGTACCGGCCGCGATGGGGTGTACTTGAGCGATAGTCATTATCGTTCTTGCTGATCGCAAGACTGCCATCGGCCTTGTCCGGGAGCGGCTTGGATTCATCGAAATAACGCCGTCCGGATAGATCTGGATATTGCCGTCTTTCTTCTTTTCGGTCGTCGACACGTCGATCTCACCAGCCCGGGTAGAAAAAGAGACCCCGCTACATGCGTAACAGTATGGTCCGGATTGTTGTCCGGATTCACTGAAGTCCACGCAGACATTGCATCCTGGATAACGCACCCCGCAAACGGCGCCGGCGGCTGTCATGTAGAAAACAAGAAGTGTTCGCATAGCAAGGTTGAAAATACGTCTCATGACATTCCCCCCGGTTCTTGCGTGCTTGCTACAAGCCATTAGCGCGCATCTGTGCTGGTTAACCTTGAAAGGATGATTTTTGAAGGATTTCTGGAATGTCGATAACCTTAATCGCGCCCGGTGACCGGCCTTCAACGGCGGAACCCGGCCCGGCGTTCGTCGGCCCCGGGCCTCTCGTGTGACGGAAGCGGTCCGCCTCCGTCGCGGCCTCGTTCGACGATGTGACGACGAACGGTTCGCCCCGGCCGGCTCTGCAGGTCTCCGATGCGCTGACGGGTGACCGACGCGTCGGCGCCCGACGGGAGACAGGGTGGACCGGCCGACGTTGCGACACGAAATCGAACGCCTCCGACGGTGACGTGGCTGTCGATGACGACGAACACGTGCGCGCTGCCGAGGCGCAGCCGGTCGACCGTGGCGTCCGTTCGCGACACGTGACGACCACCCGTCGCAAACATCTTTCACCGCGAGCAGCGCGCCGCGATCGTCGAGCCCGTCCTCCCCTCGACGAAACGGAACCGCCATGATCCTCGCCATCCTCGCCCACACGCCCGTCTGGGTGTTCGCCGTCCTCGCCCTGCTGATCGCGCTCGGCGTCCGGCGCCTGAAGGTGCGCGAAGTGACGACCCGGCAGCTGCTCGTGCTGCCGATCGTGATGGGCCTCTTCTCGCTCTTCGGGCTGTACCAGTCGTTCGGCCCGCAGCCCGTCGCGATCGCGACCTGGCTCGTCGTCGTCGCGGCCTCGCTCGCCGTCGCGCGGTCGCTGCCGCCGCAGGCGGGCGTGCAATACTCGGCCGCGTCGCGACGCATACGCATCCCCGGCAGCGGATGGCCGCTGGCCCTGATGATGACCATCTTCTTCCTGCGTTACGTGGCCGCCGTCGGCCTCGCGCTGCATCCGGCGCTGCGCGCCGAGCCGACCTTCGTCGTCGCTATCGCGGCGGCCTACGGCCTGTCGAGCGGCTGCTTCGCGGCCCGCGCGCTGGGGACGTGGCGCGCCGCGTTCGGCCGGCGGCCGAACACGACCACGACCACGTCGATCGCATGAACGAGGTCCCGCTGCAACCCGTCGCCGAATGCGCGGCGCCGGTGCCCGGCCGGGCGACCAGCTACTGGCTGCGCAACGCGCTCAGGGTCGCCGTCTTCAGCGCGATCGTCGCTGCGCTGCTGGGCGTCTTCGATCCGACGCTGTCCGGTCTCGTCGAGAACCTCGTCTACTCGGAGTGCATCGGGCTGTGCATCTACAGCGTGGTCACCGGCATGACGCGATGGGCCGGTCACGGCGACAACGCGTTCTGGCGCTATCTCGTCCGCGGCATCGTCGCGATCCCGATCGGCCTCTTCGCCGGCCTCAATCTCGGCGCCTTCCTCTGCGGCAACCCGGTCGGCTTCGCGGTGCTCAACCACGCGGCCGTCTTCGCGCTGCCGGTCACCGTCGTCACGTCGGCCGCGGTCATGTACTTCCTCTGGTCGAGGAAGCGCATCGCCGACGTGGCCGCCGCCAACGCCGAAGCGCAGCGTCAGATGGCCGAGGCGCGCCTCAGGATGCTGCAGGCGCAGATCGAGCCGCACATGCTGTTCAACACGCTGGCCAACCTGCGCTCGCTGATCGACGTCGACCCGCACGGTGCGCGGACGATGATCGACCAGCTCATCGTCTATCTGCGCGGCACGCTCGCCGCTTCGCGCGGCACGTCCGCCACGCTCGACCACGAGTTCGCTCAGCTGCGCGCCTATCTGGAACTGATGAAGGTGCGGATGGCGACGCGGCTCGACTTCGCGCTCGAACTGCCGGATGCGCTCCGCGACTGCCGCGTCCCGCCGATGCTGCTGCAGCCGCTGGTCGAGAACGCGATCGGGCACGGCCTCGAGCCGAAGATCGGAGGCGGCTCCGTGCGCGTCGTCGCGTCGTCGGCCGACGGCGCGCTGACGATCGACGTGGAGGACAGCGGTATCGGGCTGGCGGACGACGGGAGCGAAGCGGGCTACGGGCTGCTGCACGTGCGCGAGCGCCTGCAGACGCTGCACGGCGACGCGGGTCGCTTCACGATCGAGCCGCTGCCGGGCGGCGGGGTCCGCGCACGTGTCGTGGTGCCGCGATGAGCGCGCCGGCGGCGGCGAGCGCGCTGATCGCGGAGGACGAGCCGCTGCTCGCAGCGGAGCTGAAGAAGCTGCTGAAGGAGGCGTGGCCCGAGTTGCGCATCGTCGTCGAGGCCAGCGACGGAGTCTCGGCCGCGGCGCTCGCGCTCGACGCGACTCCCGATGTCCTGTTCCTCGACATCAAGATGCCGGGCCAGACCGGCCTCGCGGTCGCCGAGGCCGTGATCGACGAGTGGCCCGAGACGCGGCCGACGCCGCTGATCGTCTTCGTCACGGCCTACGACGAATACGCGGTGGCCGCGTTCGAACGCCAGGCCGTCGACTACCTGCTCAAGCCCGTCACCCCGGAGCGCATCGCGCGTACCGTGCAGCGCCTGCAGGCGCGGCTCGACGAGCGGGCATCGCGACCGGCCGACGGCGATCTCGCGCTGCTGCTGCGCAGGCTCCAGAGCCTCGCTCCGGGTGCGCCCCGCGGCGAGCGGCTCGATGCCATCCACGTCGGCGTCGGCAGCAGCGTTCGCATCGTGCCGATCGACGACGTGCTCTTCTTCGAAGCCACCGACAAGTATGTCGGCGTCCACACCCGCATCGACGAAGGGCTGATTCGCATGAGCATGCGCGACCTGCTCGCGCGGCTGGACCCCGCCGTCTTCCTGCAGGTCCATCGCGGCACCGTGGTGCGCCGTTCGCAGATCGCGATGGCGACGCGCGACGAGTCGGGACGGCTGTCGCTGAAGCTGCGCGACACGCCCCGGGTGCTCGGCGTCAGCCGCGCGTTCGTCCATCACTTCAGGGCGATGTAGCGGGCCAGATCGGCAGACGTCGCGTCGCCTCGATGAAGCGAGGTCGAGGTAGCGAGCGGACGTCTCGAGCCGGTGAGGCGAGTCGCGAGCCGATGTCGTGAGCCGACGACGTCGAGGTAGCGAGCCGATGTCGTGAGCCGGCGAGGTCGGGCCGATGGGGCGAGCTCGACGTAGCGAACCGACCGCTGTCCGCCCGGTGGAGTCGGCCTGATGGAGTCGGCCTGATGGAGTCGGCTTGATGGAGTCGGCCCGATGGAGTCGGCCTGATGGAGTCGACCCGAGGGGCCCACCTGAGGGAGTCAATCGCTGGAGTCACCCCGAGGAAGTCGACCCGGTAGCGTCCATCCGATAGCGTCGACCCAAGTAAGTCCTCCTGATGCAGTAGGCCTGATGATGTCGGCCTGATGATGTCGGCCTGATGGTGTCGACCTGATCGTGTCGGCCTGATGGTGTCGACCTGATCGTGTCGACCCGATCGTGTCGACCTGATGGTGTCGGCCTGATGATGTCGGCCTGATCGTGTCGGCCTGATGGTGTCGGCCTGATCGTGCCGGCCCGATCGTGTCGGCCTGATGGTGTCGACCTGATCGTGTCGACCTGATGATGTCGGCCTGATGATGTCGGCCTGATGGGTCGACCCGATGGAGTCACCCCGATGGAGTCACCCCAAGGAAGTCGGCTGGACGGGCTCGCTCAATGACTCGACTCGAAGAAGTCCCCTCCTGACGAGTCGGCCCGATGGAATCGGCCGATGAAGTCGACTCGAGAGGAATCGGCCAGGGAAGTCGACTGACGGAGTCGGCCCATGAGTCGACTCCAGGGAGTCGTCCCACCGAGGTCATGCCAAGGGAGTCATTCCGATGGGGTCGGCCCAAGGAAGTCGTTCCAAAGGGGTCGGTCCCAAGGAGTCGTCACCATAGGGCCACCCCTGGGGTAGGCCTGTGGGGCAGGCCCTGTGGGATAGGCCCTGTGGGGCAGGCCCTGTGGGGCAGGCCCTGTGGGATAGGCCCTGTGGGGTTGGCCTTGTGGTCGGCCTTGTCAGGTCGGGCTTCCAGGGTCGCCCGATGTCGTCAGACCGACCCCATCGGCCCGTTATAGTCGCCCGGATACATCGCAGCGACGAGGGCCGACGGACGCGAGTGCGATACCGCCAGCCGCTCGGTCGCGACACGCATGCACGCATGGACGACGCGCACCGCTTCGTCGAGCGGCTGTCGCTTCCACGGCAGGTCGCCCAGCCCGACGATCGCGACGGCCGGTCGCGCGAGGCCCGCGGCACCGTGGAGCGAGGTCACGTGGACGACCTCGAGATCGGGGTCGGGCATCGCGCCGGGGTCGCCGAGCAGCATGCGATAGGGGACGGAGGCCGCATCGAGCGCCTTCGCCAGGCGCTCGCTCCACTTGCGCTTGCCGGGCGCGATCAGCAACACGTCGCGCCACGGGGTCCCGGCGGCATGCCGTTCGACCAGCCAGCGCGTCGCGGCCTCGGCCTCCTCGCGGGCGCGGACGCAGCGACCGACAGTCGCCTTCACGCCGTCGCGAACGGCGACGGCCGCGGGCGGGAGCACGCTAGCCGACCGCCTTGACCATGTCCTCGACGACCTTCTTCGCGTCGCCGAAGACCATCATGGTCTTGTCCATGTAGAACAGTTCGTTGTCGAGGCCCGCGTAGCCGGCGGCCATCGAGCGCTTGTTGACGATGATGGTCTTGGCCTTGTACGCCTCGATGATCGGCATGCCGAAGATGGCGCTCCCCGGCGTGCGCGCGGCCGGGTTGACGACGTCGTTGGCGCCGAGCACGAGCACCACGTCGACCTGCCCGAGCTCGCCGTTGATGTCCTCCATCTCGTGGACCTGCTCGTACGGGACTTCGGCCTCGGCGAGCAGCACGTTCATGTGGCCCGGCATGCGGCCCGCGACCGGATGGATCGCGTACTGCACGTCGACGCCCTGGGCGGTGAGCTTCTGCGTCAGCTCCTTGAGCGCGTGCTGGGCGCGAGCGACCGCGAGTCCGTAGCCGGGGACGATCACGACGCTCTCGGCGTTCGACATCAGGAAGGCCGCGTCGTCGGCGCTGCCCGAGCGATGGGCCTTCTGCTCGCCGCTGTCCGCGCCGCCGGCGGCGGCCTCGGCACCGAAGCCGCCGAGCAGCACCGCGATGATCGATCGGTTCATCGCCTTGCACATGATGTACGACAGGATGGCGCCCGACGATCCGACGCACGAGCCCGCGATGATCAGCACCGGGTTGTTGAGCGTGAAGCCGATGCCGGCCGCGGCCCATCCCGAGTAGCTGTTGAGCATCGACACGACGACCGGCATGTCGGCGCCGCCGATCGGGATGATCAGCGTGACGCCGAGCACCAGCGCGATCGCGACCATGACCAGGAAGGCGGCGGCGCTGCCGGTCACGAAGTACGCGAGGCCGAAGCCGACCATCGCGACCGCGAGCCCCAGGTTCAACAGGTGCTGGCCGCCGAAGCTGATCGGCTTGCCGCTGACCTTGCCCGACAGCTTGCCGAAGGCGATCAGCGAAGCGGTGAACGTGATGGCGCCGATGAACGCGCCGATGAAGAGTTCGATCTTCTGCGCGCCGGTGTGCTCCTCGCCGGCATGGAAGAGCGCGGCCACCGCGATCAGCACGGCCGCGACGCCGACCAGCGAGTGCATCAGCGCGACCAGCTCGGGCATCTTGGTCATCTGCACGCGCCGGGCGGCCGTGGCGCCGATGGCGCCGCCGACGACGATGGCGCCGCCGATCAACCACGGCACCGGGCGGTCGGCGACGAACAGCGTCGTCACGACCGCGATCGCCATGCCGATCATGCCGAAGGTGTTGCCGCGCCGCGAGGTCAGCGGAGACGACAGGCCCTTCAACGCGAGGATGAAGAGCACCGCCGAGACGAGATAGGCGAGGCTGGTGATGTTGGCGAGGATTGGAGTCATGGGTTCAGGTCGTCGTTCCCGCGGACGCGGGAATCGGGGGCCGCCGGCCGCGATGCGCGATGTCAGTGAGTCGAGGCCCCGGCAACAACGGCGGGCACCGCCTTCCTCTCTTTTTTCTTGAACATCCCGAGCATCCGCTGCGTGACGAGGAAGCCGCCGAAGATGTTGATCGACGCGAGCATCACGGCGAACGCTCCGAGCACGCTCGTGACGGTGATCGGACCGTCGAGGTCCACCGTCTGCAGCATCGCGCCGACGATGATGATGCCGCTGATCGCGTTGGTCACCGACATCAGCGGCGTGTGCAGCGCGGGCGTCACGGTCCACACCACGTGATAGCCGACGAAGATGGCCAGCACGAAGATCGTGAGGTTCTGGATGGTCGGATCGATCATGTCGCCGCGCTTTCTCGTTGGGGGTTCGAAGGGACGCGCGCGACGCCGGAGCGGCGCGCGGAAAACCGCGAGTGTCCCCCGCGGACCGTCGTTCGGAAAATGACCTGGATCAAGCCGCCGCGACAGAGGCCGGTGTCGCGGCCTTCTTGTCGTCGGCGCTCAGGACCTCGCCGTCGCGGCACAACAGGCAGGCCGCGACGATGTCGTCGGCCATCGGGACGACGAAGGCGCCTTCCTTGTCGGAGACGAGCTTCAGGAAGTCGAGGACGTTGCGCGCGTACAGGGCCGACGCGTCGGCGGCCACCGCCGCTGCGAGGTTGGCCTCGCCGACGATGTGCACGCCGTGCCTGACGACCGTCTTGCCGAGCTCCGACAACGGGCAGTTGCCGCCCTGCTCGACTGCGAGATCGACGATGACGGAGCCCGGCTTCATCGACCGGACCATGTCCTCGGTGACCAGCACCGGCGCCTTGCGGCCGGGGATCAGCGCGGTCGTGATGACGATGTCGGCCTGCCTGATGCGCTCGGCCACCGCGGCCGACTGGCGCGCGAGCCACGACGGCGGCATCGGTCTCGCATAGCCGCCGACGCCGGCGGCGGCCTCGCGTTCCTCGTCGGTCTCGAACGGCACGTCGATGAACTTGCCGCCCAGCGACTCGATCTGTTCCTTCACCGCGGGCCTCACGTCGGAGGCCTCGATCACCGCGCCGAGGCGCTTCGCGGTGGCGATCGCCTGCAGTCCGGCGACGCCGGCGCCCAGGATCACGACGCGGGCCGCCTTCACGGTACCGGCCGCCGTCATCAGCATCGGCATGAAGCGCTGGTAGACGTTGGCCGCGAGGATGACGGCCTTGTAGCCGGCGATGTTGGCCTGCGACGACAGCACGTCCATGCTCTGCGCGCGCGTCGTGCGCGGCGCGGCCTCGAGCGCGAACGCGGTCAGGCCGGCGGCCGCCATGCGCGCGATGCCGTCGACGTCGAAGCGATCGAGCATGCCGACCAGCGCGGTACCGGGCTTCATCCGCGCGAGCTCGCCCGGGTCGGGCGTGCGGACCTTGACGACCATCTCGGCGGCGAACGCCTCGGCGCCCGAGACGATGGTCGCGCCCGCCGCGACGTAGGCCTCGTCGATCGCGCTGCTGACGACGCCGGCCCCGCTCTCCACCAGCACCTGATGCTTGGCGGCGACGAGCTTCTTGACCGTCTCGGGAGTCGCCGCGACGCGGGTCTCTCCGGGACGCGACTCTTTCGGGACGCCGATCTTCATGGGTTTCTCCTGGCTTCGCTGCTGCGTGTCCGGTGCGGCGTCCGCGGCCGGTGCGCTGCGAGAGTCCAGGGGCTCCCGGACGACGGCTCTCGAACGGCGCGCGATGGTAGCACGCAGTCCCTGCCGCGACGGAGACGGCGGGCCCGCGCGACGACCGGGGTCGCGCCCCGTAAAATGCGGTCATGTCCGAGCCGTGGAAACCCAACGTCACCGTCGCCTCCGTCGTCGAAGGCCGGGGTCCGCACGCGGGCCGCTATCTCGTCGTCGAGGAAGAGACGCGCGACGGCCTGCGCATCAATCAGCCTGCCGGTCACCTCGATCCGGGCGAGAGCCTGGTCGACGCCGCGATCCGCGAGACGATGGAGGAGACCGCGCATCCGTTCACGCCGACCGGGTTGCTCGGGATCTATCTGTCGCGTTCGATGAAGACGCGCCGCGGCGAGCCGCTGGAGCCGATCACCTACCTGCGCTTCACGTTCGTCGGCACCGTGGGCGACCCGGTCGCGGGCCGCGCGCTCGACGACGGCATCGTGCGGACGCTGTGGCTGTCGCTCGACGAGTTGCGCGCCTGTCGCGATCGTCATCGCAGCCCGATGGTGCTGCTGTGCGCCGAGGAGCACGCGTCCGGCAAGCCGCTGGCCGCGCTGTCGACGCTGCACACCGATCCGTCCGCGCTCGGCGCGCACGCAGTCGCATGACGAAGCCGACGCCCATCGTCGTCGGCCTGTCGGGCGGCGTCGACTCGGCGGTCGCCGCGTGGCTGCTGAAGCAGCAGGGACACGACGTCGTCGGCCTGTTCATGAAGAACTGGGAGGACGACGACGACGACGAGTACTGCTCGACGCGCGAGGACCTGATCGACGCGACGGCGGTCGCCGACGTGATCGGCATCGACCTCGAGGCGGTCAACTTCGCGGCCGAGTACAAGGACCGGGTGTTCGCGACCTTCCTCGCCGAGTACGAGGCCGGCCGCACGCCGAACCCCGACGTGCTGTGCAATGCCGAGATCAAGTTCAAGGCCTTCCTCGATCACGCGATGCGGCTGGGCGCCGGGCACATCGCGACCGGCCATTACGCGCGACTCGCCGACGGTGCGGACGGCCTCGTGCGGTTGCTGAAGGCGAAGGACGCGAGCAAGGACCAGAGCTACTTCCTGCATCGGCTGACGCAGGCCCAGCTCGCGAAGGCCTTGTTTCCGCTCGGCGAGATGCACAAGACCGAGGTCCGTCTGCTCGCCGATCGGATCGGGCTGCCCAACGCGCGAAAGAAGGACTCGACCGGCATCTGCTTCATCGGCGAGCGGCCGTTCCGCAGCTTCCTCAGCCGCTACCTGCCCACGAAGCCCGGCCCGATCCGCACGCCCGACGGCAGCGTCGACGGACGCGTGATCGGCACCCACGTCGGCCTCGCCTTCTACACGCTCGGGCAACGCAAGGGCATCGGCATCGGCGGCGTGAAGAGCGCGACGGTCGACGAGGGCGCGTGGTTCGTCGCGCGGAAGGACATGGCGACCGACACGCTGTGGGTCGTGCGCGGCCACGATCATCCGTGGCTGCTCGCGGAGCGCGTCGAGGCGGCGCAACCGAGCTGGATCGCCGGGCACCCGCCCGCGACGACGCGGCTGTCGGCCAAGACGCGCTACCGCCAGGCCGACGAGGCCTGTCGTCTCGTGGTCGGCGACGACGGTTTCACGCTGCGCTTCGACCAGCCGCAACGCGCGGTCACGCCGGGCCAGTCGGCGGTGCTGTACGACGGCGACGCGTGTCTGGGGGGCGGTATCATCGCGAGCGCCTCGACGATCGTCGGAACGAGGGCCGAAGCGATCGAGGTCTACGGC
>CALMOR010000108.1:51318-57410 GCA_937872165.1 uncultured Burkholderiales bacterium
GCGCCTCGACCGGGCCGCTCGCATCGACCGCCCCGCGCGGTTCCGGATCCACCCCAAAGCCTGCGCCATGGCCGCAACCGACATCGGCAAGCTGAAGATCGACCGTGCCGGCCTCGCGCCGAAGAAACGTCGTCGCATCCGCTGGTGGATGATCGTCGTCGCGCTGATCGCCGTCGGCGCCCTCTTCGTCGTCTTCGCGCCGCACCCGGTGACCGTGCAGACGGCCTCGGTCGTGACCCGCTATCCGGCGCAGCAGGTCACGCTGCTGACCGCTTCCGGATACGTCGTCGCCCAGCGCAAGGCGGCGGTCGCGACCAAGGCGACGGGGCGGCTCGAGGAGCTCCGGGTCCAGGAAGGCAGTCGCGTACGCAAGGGCGACCTGCTGGCGCGGATCGACGATCGCGACGTGCGGGCGCAGCTCGCGGCCGCAGTGGCGCAGGTCGCCGTGGCGCGGGCCGCGGTCGCATCGGCCGACGCCGACGAGCGCAACTCCGTCATCGAGCTGAAGCGCAACCGCGACCTCGTCACGCAGAACTTCGTGTCGGGCTCGGCGCTCGACGCGGCGGTGGCGCGCAACGACCGCTCGCTCGCGGCGACCAACAACGCGAAGGCCGCGCTGCAGGTCGCGCTCGCCAACGCCGACAACGCGAAGGTGGCGGTGGACTTCACCGAGATCCGCGCGCCGTTCGACGGCGTCGTCGTGACGAAGAGCGCGAACGTCGGCGACATCGTCACGCCGTTCTCGTCGGCGGTGGACTCCAAGGGCGCGGTCGTCAACATGGCCGACCTGTCGACGCTCGAGGTCGAGGCCGACGTCTCCGAGTCGAGCCTGTCGAAGATCAGGGTCGGTCAGCCGTGCGAGATCCTGCTCGACGCGCTGCCCGACGTGCGCTTCTCGGGATCGGTCAGCCGGCAGGTGCCGACCGTGGACCGGGCCAAGGCCACCGTCACGACCAAGGTGCGCTTCGACCGGCTCGACGATCGCATCCTCCCCGACATGAGCGCGAAGGTCGGCTTCCTGTCGTCGAAGGTGGACCAGGCGGCCAACCGGCCGACGATCGCGGTATCGACCGACGCGGTGGTCGTGCGCGACGGCAAGCCCACCGTGTATCGGCTGAAGACCGGCGACGGCAAGAGCACCGTGGAGGCCGTGACCGTCACCACCGGCGCGGCCTATCCCGACGCCGTCGAGATCGCGTCGGGCAACCTCAGGTCGGGCGACAAGGTCGTCGTCAAGCCCTCCGGCAGGATCGGCGACGGCACGCCGGTCGCGCTGCAAGCCAAGTGACGACGACTGCCGACGACGGTGCCGCGGATCACCCGCTCGTCGCGATCCGCGAATTGCAGAAGGTCTACATCCGCGGCGAGCAGGCGGTTCCGGTTCTGCTCGGGCTCGACCTCGACATCCCGCGCGGCGACTTCGTGTCGCTGATGGGACCGTCGGGCTCGGGCAAGAGCACGCTGCTCAACCTCGTCGCGGGCATCGACAAGCCGACCGGCGGCAGCATCGTCGTCGACGGCGTCGACATCGCGCATCTGGGCGATGCGGACCTCGCGGCCTGGCGCGCCGCGCACGTCGGCTTCATCTTCCAGTTCTACAACCTGATGCCGGTGCTGAACGCGTTCGAGAACATCGAGCTGCCGCTCCTGCTGACCGGCCTGTCGCGGCGCGAGCGGAAGGAACACGTCGAGACGGCGCTCGAGATGGTCGGCCTCGCGGACCGCGCGGACCACTACCCGAACGAGTTGTCGGGCGGCCAGCAGCAACGCGTCGCGATCGCGCGGGCGCTGATCGCGGACCCGACGCTGATCGTCGCCGACGAGCCGACCGGCGACCTCGACCGCCATACCGGCGAGGAGATCCTCAACCTGATGGACCAGCTCAACGCGGAGCTCGGCAAGACCATCGTGATGGTCACGCACGACCCGCGCGCCGCGGGTCGCGCGCGGCGCATGGTCCACCTCGAGAAGGGCGTCCTCGTCAGCGACGCCGACTACCGGGCCGAGCTCGAGGCCGAGCTGCGCGCAGCCTCGGCCGCGGCTCATTGAGAGGCAGGCCGTGACGCAGAACCTCGCCGCGCTGACCCTCGTCGTGCGCGACTACGACGAAGCCATCGACTGGTACACGCGGGCGCTCGGCTTCGATCTCCTCGAAGACACCGCGATGGGCGGCGACAAGCGCTGGGTGCGGATCGCGCCGCGCGGGTCCACCGGCACCGCGCTGCTGCTCGCGGTCGGGAAGGACGACGAAGAGGCGGCGGTCGTCGGCCGGCAGGCGGGTGGGCGCGTCTTCCTGTTCCTGCACACCGACGACTTCGATCGCGACCACGCGGCGATGAGCGCGGCCGGCGTGCGCTTCGTCGAGGAGCCGCGCGACGAGGTCTACGGCAAGGTCGTCGTGTTCGAGGACCTCTACGGCAACCGCTGGGACTTCATCGAGCCGAAGGGCTGACCGGCCGTGTACTTCATCGTCAAGCTGCTCACCCGCAACGCGATGCGACAGAAGCTGCGCATCGCGCTGACGATGGTCGGGCTGGTCGTGGCGATCTGCGCGTTCGGCCTGCTGCGGACCATCGTCGACGCCTGGTACGCCGGCGTCGACGGCACTTCGTCGATCCGCCTCGTCACGCGCAACTCGATCTCTCTGGTGTTCCCGTTGCCGCTCAACTACGCGCAACGCATGCGCCAGGTCGACGGCGTCGACGGCGTCTCGTGGGGCAACTGGTTCGGCGGCGTCTACATCACCGAGCGCAACTTCTTCCCGCAGTTCGCGGTGGACGCCGCGAGCTATCTCGAGCTGTATCCCGAATACCTCGTGCAGCCGGCTCAACTGAAGGCCTTCCTCGCCGACCGGCAGGGCGCCGTCGTGGGTCACAAGCTCGCCGAGCAGTACGGCTGGAAGATCGGCGACCAGGTCCCGTTGCGCGGGACGATCTATCCGGGCACGTGGACCTTCACGGTGCGCGCGATCTACGACGGCGCCGACCTCAAGACCGACGAGTCGCAGTTCCTCTTCCATTGGGAATACCTAAACGAGACCGTCAAGAAGCGCTACGGCCGCAGGGGCGACCAGGTCGGCTTCTACATCGAGCGGCTGCGCAATCCCGACGACGCGGCACCGGTCTCGAAGCAGGTCGACGGCCTCTTCGGCAACTCGCTGGCCGAGACGCTGACCGAGACCGAGAAGGCGTTCCAGCTCGGCTTCATCTCGATGACCGAGCTGATCCTCGTCGCGATCCAGGCCGTGTCCTTCGTCGTGATCCTGATCATCATGGCCGTGATGGCCAACACCATCGCGATGACGGCGCGCGAGCGTACGTCCGAGTACGCGACGCTGAAGGCGCTCGGCTTCGGTCCGGCCTTCATCGGCTGGCTGATCGTCGGCGAGTCGCTGCTCATCGCGCTCGTCGGCGGCGCGGTGGCCGTGGCCGTCACCTTCCCGATCGCGAACGCGTTCGCCCGCACGATGGGCACGCTGTTCCCGGTCTTCTTCGTCTCGAAGGAGACCGTGCTCTTCCAGTTCGCGGCCGCGGGCGTCATCGGTCTCGTCGCGTCGGCCTGGCCGGCGTGGAGCGCGGGCCGCATCCGCATCGTCGACGGCCTGCGCCACGTGGCCTGAAGCGCCCGCTTGAAGACGATCCCCTTCTCGTACATCGCGCGCAACGTCTACAAGCGGCGCGTGACGACGCTGCTGACGGCGAGCGGCATGGCGCTGGTGGTGTTCGTCTTCGCGAGCGTCCTGATGATGACCGAAGGCATCCGCGCCACGCTGATCGCGACCGGACAGCCCGACAACGTGATGGTGATCCGCAAGGCGTCGGCGTCCGAGGTGCAGAGCAGCGTGGGACGCGATCAGGGCACCGTCATCGACAGCAGCCCCGAGATCGCGACCGACGGCGCCGGACAGAAGCTGATCTCGAAGGAGCCGGTCGCGGTCATCAACATGCCGAAGCGGAAGTCGAACCCGAACGATCCCGACAAGCCGTCCAACATCGTCGTCCGCGGCACGACCGACGCCGGCATGCAGATGCGCCCGCAGGTCCACATCGTCGAGGGACGGATGTACCGGCCGGGCACGTCCGAGATCATCGCGGGTCGCGCGATCGCGAACGGCTTCGCCGGCGCGGGGCTCGGCGAGAGCCTGCGCTTCGCGCAGCGCCAGTGGACCGTCGTCGGCATCTTCGACGGCGGCGGCAGCGCGTTCGACGCCGAGGTGGGGGGCGACGCCGAGCAGCTGATGCAGGGCTTCCGGCGCCAGTCGTTCTCGTCGGTGATCTTCCGGCTCGCGGACCCGTCGCAGTTCGATGCGACCAAGGCGCGGCTCGAAGGCGATCCCCGCCTGACCATCGAAGCGAAGCCGGAGAAGCAGTTCTACGCCGAGCAGTCCGAGTCGCTCGCGAAGTTCATCGGCTATCTCGGCACGACGCTGTCGATCATCTTCTCGATCGGCGCGGTCGTCGGCGCGATGATCACGATGTACGCGAGCGTGGCCGCGCGCACCGGCGAGATCGGTACGCTGCGGGCGCTGGGCTTCCCGCGCTCGTCGATCCTCGCCGCCTTCCTCGTCGAGGCGCTGATGCTCGGCCTCGTCGGCGGCGTCGTCGGTCTCGCGGCCGCGTCGTCGATGCAGCTCGTGAGCCTGTCGACGACCAACTTCCAGACCTTCTCGGAACTGACCTTCCGCTTCCATCTCAACGGCGCGATCGTCGTCGAGGTCGTGCTGTTCGCGCTCTCGATGGGCTTCGTGGGCGGCTTCCTGCCGGCGTATCGTGCGGCACGGATGAAGATCGTCGACGCGCTCAGGGCCGCGTGACGTAAGCCCGTCCGCGCCGACGCGACTGACGTCGGACGACGAGCATCGAACGAGAGGGACGACGATGAGTCAGACGCGCTTCTTCACCTTCGCGGCGATCGCCGCGGTGTTCACGGTCGCGGTCTTCGCGACGATGTTCTCGTCGTGGTTCTGGCCGATCGCGGTCGTGCTCGGACTGCTGACGCTGGTCGGCCTCCACGACCTCGCGCAGACCCGGCACTCGATCCGTCGCAACTATCCGGTTATCGGGCACTTCCGCTTCCTGATCGAGGCGATCCGCCCGGAGCTGCGGCAGTACCTGTTCGAAGACGACACGGTGGCGACGCCGTTCTCGCGCAGCCAGCGCTCGATCGTCTATCAGCGCGCGAAGCTCGAGCTCGACAAGCGACCGTTCGGCACGCAGCTCGACGTCTATCAGGTCGGCTACGAATGGATCAACCACTCGATCGCGCCGGCGCCGATCCAGCATCACGACTTCCGCGTTCAGGTCGGCCGCGTCGCCGACGATCATGCGGCCGACGGCTTCGTCGACAAGCCGGGCGTGCTGAAGCCCTATTCGGCATCGGTGTTCAACATCTCGGCGATGAGCTTCGGCGCGCTGTCGGCCAACGCGATCCGCGCGTTGAACCATGGCGCGAAGCTCGGCGGCTTCGCGCACGACACCGGTGAAGGCTCGATCTCGCGCTATCACCGCGAATTCGGCGGCGACCTGATCTGGGAGATCGGCTCGGGTTACTTCGGCTGCCGCAACGACGATGGCTCGTTTTCGGAGGAACGCTTCGTCGAGAACGCCACCGCGGACCAGGTCAAGATGATCGAGGTCAAGCTGTCGCAGGGTGCGAAGCCCGGGCACGGCGGCGTGTTGCCGGGCGCGAAGGTCTCGATCGAGATCGCCAGCGCTCGCGGCGTGCCGGCCGGCATCGATTGCGTCTCGCCCGCGCGTCATCCGGCCTTCTCGACGCCGATCGAACTGATGCGCTTCGTAGAACGCCTGCGCATGCTGTCGGGCGGCAAGCCGACCGGCTTCAAGCTCTGCATCGGACATCCGTGGGAGTTCTTCGCGATCGCGAAGGCGATGCTCGAGACCGGCATCACGCCCGACTTCATCGTCGTCGACGGCGGCGAAGGCGGGACCGGCGCGGCGCCGGTCGAGTTCACCGATCACGTCGGCGCGCCGCTGCTCGAAGGACTGCAGCTGGTCCACAACACGCTCGTCGGGCTCGACTTGCGCGACCGGATCCGCATCGGTGCCTCGGGTCGCATCGTCACCGCCTTCGAC
>CALMOR010000109.1:0-1353 GCA_937872165.1 uncultured Burkholderiales bacterium
ATAGTCCTCGTGCTGGCCCGCCAGCTTCGGATAGCTCGGGTCGATCGGCGTGGCGAAGTTGGCGCCGTGGCAGGACGCGCAGGCGTACTTCTTCGTCGCGAGTTCCTTGCCGGCGTCGACGTTGCCGCGTCCCCATGCGCTGCCGCAGGACAGGGCCATGACCGGACCGACGACGAGGGCCGTGACGATGCCGAGGGACAGCGCCGGGTTGCGGGGAAGGCGATGCATCGAAAGAGTCCTCAACGCTGCGATGAAAAATAGGCCGCGACGTCGGCGATGTCCTGATCCGACAGCGAGCGTGCGGTGGCGATCATGCTGGGGAAACGGCGCTCGCCCTTCCGATAGGCCTTGAGCGCGCTCTCGATGTATTTGGCGTTCTGCCCGCCGATCATCGGCACGCTGTAGACGATCGGGAAGTCGGCCTTGTAGCCCGGGATGCTGTGGCAGCCGAGACAGGTCGCGGCCTTCGTCAGTCCCCGCTCCGCGTTGCCGACGACCTCGCCGGCCGCGGGGGGTGCGGACTGGCCCGCGGCGAAGGTCGGCACCAGCAGCGATGCGATGCCGACCCCGGAACCGGCCAGGGCCACCAGCGCGGCAGACGTTCGAAGCATCGGCAGGAGTTTGTTCGTCACGGGCGCAGGAGGTCGGAAGCGAAGGGGGTGGAATCGGTCCCGAGGCGAGGACCGGCTGCAACGTCTCCGGACGTCCGATCGGTCGGGCGTGCGCAGCAGGTCGTCGGGCGGCGCGTATTGTAGCGGAGCGGCCCGCCGCCTCCAAAAGAACGGCCGAGCCGTCGCGTCCGGGTCGCCCGACGATCGACTCGACCGCGGGAGCGAAGCTCTATACTGATGCGTCCCTGCGCGACATGGCAGCGGCCCGCGGTCAACCCCTCTTCCTTCCCGGCTTCCCGCCCACGCCCATGCGCTTCGAAGGCACCCAGACTTACGTCGCCACGCAGGACCTCAAGCTCGCCGTCAACGCGGCGCTGACGCTGCAACGCCCGCTGCTCATCAAGGGCGAGCCCGGCACCGGCAAGACCATGCTGGCCGAAGAGGTCGCGGCCGCGCTCGACATGCCGCTGATGCAGTGGCACATCAAGTCGACCACCAAGGCGCAGCAGGGTCTCTACGAATACGACGCGGTCAGCCGGCTGCGCGACTCGCAGCTCGCCGACGTCGACGGCGGCGGACGCGTCAAGGACATCCACAACTACATCGTGAGAGGCGTGCTGTGGCAGGCGTTCGCGTCCGACGTGCCGGTGGTGCTGCTGATCGACGAGATCGACAAGGCCGACATCGAATTCCCGAACGACCTGCTGCGCGAGCTCGACCGCATGGAGTTCCACGTCTACGA
>CALMOR010000109.1:1363-9481 GCA_937872165.1 uncultured Burkholderiales bacterium
CGTCTACGAGACGCGCGAGCTCGTGAAGGCCAGGCACAGGCCGCTCGTCGTCATCACGTCGAACAACGAGAAGGAGCTGCCGGACGCGTTCCTGCGCCGCTGCTTCTTCCACTACATCCGCTTCCCCGACAAGGAGACGATGCAGGCGATCGTCGACGTCCACTATCCGAACATCAAGAAGGAGCTGCTGGCGGCCGCGCTGGCCGCGTTCTTCCAGATGCGCGACGTGCCGGGCCTGAAGAAGAAGCCGTCGACGTCGGAACTGCTCGACTGGCTGAAGCTGCTGCTGGCCGAGGACATCCCGCCAGAGGCGCTGCACGGCAAGGACACCAAGGCGATCGTGCCGCCGCTCCACGGCGCGCTCTTGAAGAACGAGCAGGACGTCCATCTGTTCGAGCGGCTCGTGTTCATGGCGAAGAACAACCGCTGACCAGCGCCGCGACGCTCGGTCCTTCGACATGACCTTCGCCGAGCCGGTCACGCTCGCCGGCCGACGAGTCGTCCTGGAACCGTTGCGCGCGACGCACGCGGAGGCGATGGAAGCCGCGGCCGCGGACGGCGAATTGTGGAAGCTCTGGTACACGTCGGTCCCCGCTCCCGGATGCATGGCCGGCGAGATCGAGCGTCGCCTCGGCCTGCAACGGACCGGGTCGATGCTGCCGTTCGCCGTCGTCGACGCGACCGGTACCGTGGTCGGCATGACGACCTACATGAACATCGACGCGATCCATCGTCGTGTCGAGATCGGCTCCACCTGGTACGCGAAGCGCGCGCAGAGGACCGGTCTCAACACCGAAGCCAAGCTGCTGTTGCTGACGCATGCGTTCGACGGACTCGACTGCATCGCGGTGGAGTTCCGCACGCACTGGATGAACCAGCAGAGCCGCGCGGCCATCGCGCGTCTCGGCGCGCGGCAGGACGGCGTGTTGCGCAATCACCAGATCGCGTCCGACGGCTCGCTGCGCGATACCGTGGTCTTCTCGATCATCGCCAGCGAGTGGGCGGCGGTGAAGAGCAACCTGTCCTACCGGCTCGCATCGGCGGGCGCATGATCGCCGACGTCGAAGCGACCTCGAGGAGAACCGCATGCTGATCGACTTCTTCTTCGCTCTCAAGTCCGCCAAGATCCCGGTGACGATCAAGGAATACCTGATCCTCGTCGAGGGGCTGAAGAAGGACGTGATCGATCCGTCGATCGACGACTTCTACTATTTCGCGCGGACCACGCTCGTCAAGGACGAGCAGAACTACGACAAGTTCGACAAGGCCTTCGGGGCCTACTTCAACGGCCGTGCCGCGAAGGTCGACCTGCAGCGCGACCTGCCGCTCGACTGGCTGATGAAGAAGCTCGACCGCGAGCTCACTGCCGAAGAGAAGGCGCAGGTCGAGTCGCTCGGCGGATGGGACGCGCTGATGAAGCGGCTCCAGGAGATCCTCGACGAGCAGAAGGAACGCCACGAGGGCGGCAGCAAGTGGATCGGCACCGGCGGCACGTCGCCCTTCGGAAACGGGGGCTACAACCCCGAAGGCATCCGCGTCGGCGGGTCGTCGGCGGGCAACCGCACCGCCGTCAAGGTATGGGAGTCGCGCGCCTATCGCGACTACGACGACCAGATCGAGCTCGGCACGCGCAACATCAAGGTCGCGTTGCGACGCCTTCGCAAGTTCGCCCGCGAGGGCGCCGACCTCGAACTGGACCTGCCCGACACGATCGGCGCCACGGCCCGCAACGCCGGCTGGCTCGACATCAAGATGGTCCCCGAGCGGCGCAACAACGTGAAGGTGCTGATGCTGCTCGACGTCGGCGGCACGATGGACGATCACATCGCACGGACCGAGGAACTGTTCTCGGCGGCGAAGGCCGAGTTCAAGCACATGGACTTCTTCTACTTCCACAACTGCGTGTACGACTTCCTGTGGAAGAACAACCGGCGTCGACACGCCGAGCGCACGCCCACCTGGGACGTGCTGCGCAAGTACTCGCCCGATACCAAGCTGATCCTGGTCGGAGACGCGACGATGAGTCCATACGAGATCCTGCAACCGGGCGGCAGCGTCGAGTACAACAACGAGGAGACCGGAGCGGTATGGCTGCAGCGGCTGACGGACCAGTTCCCCAAGTTCGTGTGGCTGAACCCGGAGCCGGAGCCCTTGTGGCAATACCGGCAGTCCATCTCCGTCGTCAACCAGATCATGGCGTACCGTATGGTGCCGATCACGCTCGAGGGACTCGCACGGGGAATGCGGATGCTGTCGAAGTAGCGCGGCTGTCGACACTTCCCGTTACAGCCGACACGGGTTCGCCACAACGGCGCGTCGACGATCGCGGCCACCGGGCGTTATCCACGAAGCATCGGCGCGATTGGTTCGTCGAACCCTGCCCAATCAGTATCGATCCGACACCCTCGCGTCGAAGGGGCGATCATCGTCGACGCTCGTTTTCGGCGCCGTGCAGGAAACGGGCGATCGCCCGATGCCCGGCCACCCAGTCAGGAGGAATCATCATGGAACCATCCAACGGGCGCTCCCGCATCCATCCACTCGTGGCGACCGCGGCGATCTCGGTCATCGTGTTGTCCGCGGTCGGCGTGACCGCGCTGGTGATGAACCGCTCCGACGCGACGCCTTCGCCCTACGACGCACCGGTCGCCAGCGCGTCGGCGCCGTCCGGCCAGCCCGCGGTGGCCGCCCAGAAGACCACGGCGTCGGCCCCGTTGATCGCGGCGAGCACGCCGGCGTCGCGCAACGAGCCGGCCACACCCGACTACGGGCCGCCGCCTCCGGCGCGTTCCGAGCCCGAGTACGCGCCGCCGCCTCCGGTCGCCCGGGCCGAGGTCTGCCACAACTGCGGCGTCGTCGACTCGATCCAGGAGATCAAGGTCAAGGGCCAGGGCACCGGTATCGGCGCGGTCGGCGGTGCGGTGGTCGGGGGCCTGCTCGGCAACGCGGTCGGGGCGGGCCGCGGCAAGGCGCTGGCGACCGTCGCCGGTGCCGTCGGCGGCGGCTTCGGCGGTAATGCGATCGAGAAGAACGTCCGTTCCAACGTCGAGCACCAGATGATCGTGCGTCTGGACGGAGGCGGCACACGCACCTTCACGCAGGCCGCTCCGTTCGGCTACAGCGTCGGCGAACGCGTCCGCATCGTCGACGGTCACGTCGAGCGCGGCTGACCATCGCACGGCCGGACCGCGGCCCGCGGTCCGTCGCGACACCGGAGGCGCGACATTCCGTCGCGCCTCCTTCTCTCGAGGTCTCCATGAAACGCAGCCTTCCGGCACTGCTGATCGTCGCCTGCGCGCTCGGCGCGTGCGCGACGCAACCGCCGCCCCGACGCGAAGTCGCCGTCGTCCGCATCACGCAATCGCCACCAACCCCGCGCGTCGAGAACATCCCGCCCCCTCCGGCCTCGCACTTCTATTGGGTCGCGGGCCACTGGAAGTGGGAAGGCGGCGGCTACGTGTGGGAGGGCGGTCGCTGGGTCGAACCTCGGGTCGACCAGGTCTACGTGCAGGCGCACTGGTCGCAACGAGGCAACGAGTGGATCTATGCGCCCGCGCACTGGCAGACGGTGCGCGGTGCTCCGGGCATCACGGTCATCGACGCGCCGGGACCGCCTCCGGCTCCGCGCGTCGAGGCGATCGCGCCGCCCCCGGGCGCCGACTTCGTCTGGATCAACGGACACTGGCGGTTCGACCACGGCCAGTACGTCTGGGAGTCGGGCCGTTGGGAACGCCATCATCGCGGCGAGCACTGGCTCGCGGCGCACTGGGTGCAGCGCGGCCCCGGATGGCAATACGTCGCGGGGCGATGGGAGGTCGACTGACCGAGCGACGTCCGGCGGTCAACCTTCGATCGTGGGCGTCGCCTTCAGCACTTCCTCGACCGTCGTCGTTCCGGCGACGATCTTCATCGCGCCGGACACGCGCAGCGGTCGCATGCCGTCGCGCAGGCCGCGCTGGCGGATGGCGTCGATGCTCGGCGTCGCCGATATCAGCGCCTTGACCTCGGGCGTGATCTCGAGGATCTCGTAGATGCCGGTACGACCGCGATAGCCGGTCATGCGGCACTCGATGCACCCGACCGGCCGCTGCAGCTCTATCGGCCGCTCGGTCCTGAACGGCGCGATCAGCGCCTTCCAGGTCTCGGTCTCGACGGTGCCCGGCGCCTTGCAATGCGGGCACAGTGTCCGCACCAGTCGCTGCGCCATGATGCCGATGACGGTCGCGTTGAGCAGATAGGGGGGCACGCCCAGTTCCAGCAGCCGCGTGATCGCCGAAGGCGCGTCGTTGGTGTGGACGGTCGAGAAGACGAGGTGGCCGGTCAACGCGGCCTGCACGGCCATCTCGGCCGTCTCAAGGTCGCGGATCTCGCCGACCATGATGATGTCGGGGTCCTGACGCATCAGCGCGCGGACGCCGTCGGCGAAGCCGAGGTCGATCGACGCCTGCACCTGCATCTGGTTGAACGCACCCTCGACCATCTCGATCGGGTCCTCGATCGTGCAGACGTTGACCTCCTCGGTCGCGAGCGTCTTCAACGTCGAGTACAGCGTGGTGGTCTTGCCGGAGCCGGTCGGGCCGGTGACGAGCACGATGCCGTAGGGCTTCCCGGTCATCGTGTTCCAGCGGCGCGCATCGTCGTCCGAGAAGCCGAGCTCGGCGAAATCCTTGACCACCACCTCCGGGTCGAAGATGCGCATCACGAGCTTCTCGCCGAAGGCCGTGGGCAGCGTCGACAGCCGCAGCTCCACTTCGGCACCGGTCGCGGTCAGGGTCTTGATGCGGCCGTCCTGGGGGCGACGCTTCTCGATGACGTCCATGCGGCCGAGCAGCTTGACGCGACTGGTCATCGCGGACATCACCGCGGTCGGTACCTGATAGACCTGGTGCAGCACGCCGTCGATGCGAAAGCGCACGACGCCCTGCTCGCGCCGCGGCTCGAGATGGATGTCGGAGGCGCGCTGGTCGAACGCGTACTGCCACAGCCAGTCGACGATCTGCACGATGTGCGCGTCGTTCGAATCGTATTGCCGGCCGCCCGCCTTCGCGCTGCCCAGTTCGACCAGCTGCTCGAAGCTGTTCTGCGCGGCCGCTCCGCCCTTGGCCACCGCGCCCTTGACCGAGCGCGCGAGGCTGAAGAACTCCGCGATGTAGCGCGTGACGTCGCTGGGATTGGCGAACAGCCGCCGCACGTCCCGCCGCCAGATGCGCTGCATCTCGGGGATCCACTCCACGAGGTACGGTTCCGAAGTCGCGATGACGACCTCGTGCGCGCGGATCTCGATCGGCAGGATGCGAAAGCGCGTCGCGTAGCTGACCGACATCAGGTCCGCGATCTTCGAGAAGTCGACCTTCAGAGGATCGATGCGCGTATAGCCCAGCTCCACCTTGCCGGCGAGCCACTCCGACAACGCGTCGAGCGTCAGCAGACGATGCGGCGACGCGACCGACTTGAGCTTCGCTTCGGCGACGATCGCGAGCGGATGCGTGTCGCTGCGCAGCCGCGCCGCGTCGCGATGCATCGCGTCGGCCAGAGCCTCGTCGACCATGCCGTCGGCGACGAGCCACTTCAGCACGCGGTCGAGCGTGAGCTGCTGGTCCTTCTGATGGAGGGTGGGCAAGGCGCTCATCGAGGCTGCACGACGTCGAAGGTCGGTCGACGATTATAGGTGGAGCCCGCGCGCCGCCTGTGCCGCCCGTCGCGCGACGCGACCGCCGACCCGGCGGGGTTCAGATGCGGAAGGAGTTCGTCGCCACCGACCCTCCGCCGCTCTCTTCGGTCGACACCGAACGCAGTCCGTCGACCCAGGTCGAGGCCGGCAGGCGCAGCGCTTTCGCGACGACCATCGCACGCTCGCTCAGCGCGGTCCAGCGAACCGTCAGCGGCGGTCCGTTGAACGCGAGCGCGACCCGGTTGCCGTCGTGGACTTCCGGCAACGCGACGACCCGTCCGTCGAAGGCCGCTCGCAGCGCGCGCAGGTTCCGTGCGAAGCTCGCGTGCACGCCGAACAGGTTGACCGTGACCATGCCGGGCGAGCGCAGGCAGGCCCGGCACGCGGCATAGAAGGCCTCGGACTCGAGCACCGGGCCGCGCGCGGTCGCGTCGTAGAGATCGATCTGCAACGCGTCGAGCGAGCCGTGGTTCGACGGGTCCTCGACATAGGTCTCGGCGTCGGCGTTCAGGACCGCGAGTCGCGCGTCGTCGTCGGGCAGGCCGAACATCGAACGTGCCGCGACGATCACCGCGGGATTGAGTTCGACGGCCGTGACCCGGGCCTGCGGATAGCGGCGATGGCAGAACTTCGTCAGCGCCGCGGCGCCGAGTCCGAGCTGGGCGATGGCTGCGGGACGCTCGACGAAGAGCGACCACGCCATCATCTGCTGCGCGTACTCGAGCTCGATCGCGTCGGGCCTGGCGAGACGCATCGCACCCTGGATCCACTCGGTGCCGAAGTGCAGGTAACGCACGCCGTCCTCTTCCGAGAACGTGACGGGGGCATAGACGATGCGACGTCGCGCGGGCGCGGCATCGCTCGCGCGACGTCGCGACGCCCCCTTCATCTGAGCGCGTCGCGCAGCGCCGCGTCCCAGGCGGCCTGCTTGACCGCGAGGCTGTGGGTCGCGTTGGCCGGACTCGACGACGGAAGGCGGACCAGCCGGCAGCGCGACGCCTCGGAGATCGCCGCGACCCGCTTCAGGTACGACGCGGACTTGCCGCCGTTGAACGCGATCGTCGCGATGCGAGGGCAACGGCGCAGCAGCGCGCCGATGTCGTTGGCGACCTCGGCGCGGATCGCGCTGTCGAGGCTGCCTTTGCGCTCGCAGCGGGCGATGACGTCCCATACCGCGATGCCGTGGCTCGCGAGGCGTTCGACGCGCCGTCGATAGTCGAGCGCCTCGAGCGACTCGCCGACGACGCCGCCGACGAGGCGCCAGAAGTGGTTGCGCGGATGCCCGTAATACTGCTGGGCGATCAGCGAGGCCTGGCCCGGGAAGCTGCCGAGGACGAGCACGCGGGCCCGTTCGTCGGCGATCGGCGCGAGTCCTGCGAGTCCGGTCGATCCTGCCAGCGTCGCTTCCAAATCGGTTCCTGTCGAAGTCCGTCGCGACTTCGGAGCGCGAAGATCGCTACGATAGTCGTCATCCCCAGCCGTCCTCACACCCGATGCCGCCGACTCCCTTGCCTTCCCTGTCGCCTTCGGCCTTCGCGCTCCGCGCGGCGGCCCTGACGCTGCGCGACGATCCCTTCGTCGTCGGTGACGAAGCGGCGCTGCATCACGAGACCGACGCGTTGATCGTGATCGACGAGGGTCGCATCGTCGCGTTCGGCGACCATCGCGCGTTGTCCTCGCAGGTGCCCGCGGGACTGCCGGTCACGACCTATCGCGATGCGCTGATCGTTCCCGGCTTCATCGACGCGCACGTCCATTATCCGCAAACCCAGATCATCGGCGCCGGCGGCAAGCGGCTGATCGACTGGCTCAACCACTACACGTTCGCCGCCGAGAGCCAGTTCGCCGATCACGCGCACGCGCGCCGCGTCGCCGACCTGTTCCTCGACGCGTGCCTGTCGCACGGGACGACGACGGCCTCGGTCTATTGCACCGTCCACCCGCAGTCGGTCGACGCGTTCTTCGAGGCCGCCGAGGCACGCAAGCTGCGGATGAACGCCGGCAAGACGCTGATGGATCGTCACGCGCCCGAAGCACTGCTCGATACGGCGCGGAGCGGCTACGACGATTCGCGCGCGCTGATCGAACGCTGGCGCGGCCGCGGCCGCCTCGGCTACGCGATCACGCCGCGCTTCGCGGTGACCAGCACGCCCGAGCAGCTCGAGCTGGCCGGGACGCTTCTCGCCGAGAATCCCGACGCCTGGTGCCAGAGCCACATCTCCGAGCAGCTCGACGAGGTCGCGTGGATCGCGGAACTGTTCCCGCAACGCCTCGACTACCTCGACGTCTACGACCACTACGGCCTGCTCGGTCCGCGCACGCTGCTCGGCCACGGCATCCACCTCGGCGAGCGGGAATGGCAGCGTTGCCACGACAGCGGCACCAGCATCGTCCACTGCCCGACCTCGAACGCGTTCCTCGGCAGCGGCCTCTTCGACTGGTCGATG
>CALMOR010000109.1:9491-13327 GCA_937872165.1 uncultured Burkholderiales bacterium
ATGGCGAAGAAGGACGGTCGACCGGTCTCGGTCGCGCTCGCGTCCGACGTCGGCGGCGGCACCACGCTGTCGATGCTGGCGACGATGGGCGCCGCCCATCAGATCGCGCAGCTCGGCGGCCATGCGCTGAGCGCCGCGCAGTCGCTCTATCTGGCCACGCTCGGCGCCGCGAAGGCGCTCGGGCTCGAGGATCGCATCGGCTCGCTGGCGCCGGGCCGGGAAGCCGATCTCGTGGTGCTCGACCTCGGTCACTCACCGCTCGCGCGCCTGCGCCTGCAGCACTGCCGGAACATCGACGACGTGCTCTTCATGCTGATGACGATGGGCGACGACCGGGCCGTCCGCGAGGTCTATATCATGGGCGCCCCGATCGGCGTCCGCAGTCGCGAGGCTCGCGACGAAGCCGCCGCGGCACCGGTCGCCTGAACTCAACGAAAGGAAAGACATGTCGCTCGACAAGGTTCTCTACACCGCGCACGGGACCGCCACCGGGGGCCGCGAAGGCACGGGCCACTCGTCCGACGGCGTCCTCGACGTCAGGCTGACCACCCCGAAGGAACTGGGCGGCAACGGCGCGACCGGCACCAACCCCGAGCAGCTCTTCGCGGTCGGCTACGCGGCCTGCTTCATCGGCGCGATGAAGGTCGTGGCCGGTCGCGACAAGATCGCCCTGCCGGCCGACACGAGCATCGAGAGCAGCGTCGGGATCGGACCGAAGGGCGGCGCGTTCGGGATCGAGGTCGAGCTCAAGGTCACGATCCCCGGCATGGACCACGCGGCCGCCGAAGCGCTGGTCGAGAAGGCCCACCAGGTCTGCCCGTACTCCAACGCGACGCGCGGCAACATCGACGTCAAGCTCGGCGTCGCCTGAGCGCGGCACGCGTGGAGCGGGTCCTCCGCTACGACGGCGCAACCGAGTACCCCACGAGCGAGCGCTGCCATATCGTCGAGCTGTCGAACGATGCCGACGATCCGCACGTGTCGATCGCACGTGCCCGCGTGGAGCCGGGCGTCGCCACGCGCTGGCACCATCTCGTCGGCACGACCGAGCGCTACGTGATGATCGAAGGCAGTGCTCGCGTCGAAGTGGGCGACGCGCTCTGCCGGGACGTGCGGCCCGGCGACGTCGTCGTGATCCCTCCGATGGTGGCCCAGCGCATCGTCAACACCGGCTCGCGCGACCTGGTCTTCCTCGCGATCTGCTCGCCGCGCTTCGAGGCTCGCAACTATCGCGAGCAACCCGACTGATCGAAGCGCGGCTGCCGCCGGCGTTCAGGCCGCCGCGCCGAGCAGCGAGTTGATGCGCTTGACGAACGCGGCCGGGTTCGCGAGCTGACCTCCTTCGGCCAGCGTCGCCTGGTCGAGCAGCACGTGCGACCAGTCGTCGAAGCGCGTGCTGTCCTGGCTCTCCTCCTTCAGCTTCAGGACCAGTCCGTGGTGCGGGTTGATCTCGAGGATCGGCTTGGTCTCGGGCGCCTTCTGGCCCGCGGCCTTCAGCATGCGGGCGAGGTTCGCGCTCATCTCGCCGTCGTCGGCGACGAGACACGACGGTGAGTCGGTCAGCCGCATCGTCACCCGCACTTCCTTGACGGCATCGCCGAGGGAGGCCTTCATGCGACTGAGCACGTCGGCGAATTCGCCCGACTCCTTCTCCTGCTCCTTCTTCTCGGCCTCGTCCTCGAGCGAGCCGAGGTCGAGACCGCCCTTCGCGACCGAGACCAGTTCCTTGCCTTCGAACTCGGTCAGGAAGTTGAGCGCCCATTCGTCGACGCGGTCCGAAAGGATCAGCACCTCGACGCCCTTCTTGCGGAACACCTCGAGGTGCGGGCTGTTCTTCACCGCGGTGAACGACTCGCCGGTCGCGTAGTAGATCTTGTCCTGGCCTTCCTTCATGCGCGCAACGTAGTCGGCGAGCGATACCGTCTCGTCGTCGGTATCGGCGAGCGTGCTCGCGAAGCGCACCAGCTTCGCGACGCGGTCCTTGTTGACGTGGTCTTCGCCGAGCCCTTCCTTCAGCACCTGACCGAAGGACTTCCAGAACGTCGCGAAGTCGTCGGGCTTGTTGACCGCCATCTCCTCGATCATGCCGAGGACCTTCTTCGTGCTGCCTTCACGGATCGCCTTGACGTCGCGGCTCTCCTGCAGGATCTCGCGCGACACGTTGAGCGGCAGGTCGTTCGAATCGATCACGCCCTTGACGAAGCGCAGATACACCGGCATCAGCTGCTCGGCGTCGTCCATGATGAAGACACGCTTGACGTACAGCTTGATGCCGGCGCGCCGCTCGCGATCCCACAGGTCGAACGGCGGCTCCTTCGGGATGAACAGCAGCTGCGTGTATTCGCTGCGGCCCTCGACGCGGCTGTGGGTCCACGCGAGCGGCTCTGCGAAGTCGTGACTGACGTGCTTGTAGAACTCGCGGTACTGCTCGTCGGTGATCTCGCCCTTCGGCCGCGTCCACAGCGCGCTCGCCTGGTTGATGGTCTCGACCTCGTCCTTCGCGACGTATTCGTTCTTGTCCTTGTCCCACTCCTCCTGCCGCATGCGGATCGGCAGCGAGATGTGGTCCGAGTATTTCTTCAGCACGGCCTTCAGCCGGTAGCTCGAAAGGAAGTCGTCGTCGTCCGCGCGCAGGTGCAGCGTGATCGACGTGCCGCGCTTCGCGCGCTCGATGTCCTCGACGCTGAATTCGCCGGAGCCGTCGCTCTCCCAGCGCACGGCCTCGTTCGCCGCCAGGCCTGCGCGCCGCGACTCGACCGTGACCCGGTCTGCCACGATGAAGGCCGAATAGAAGCCGACGCCGAACTGTCCTATCAGCTGGCCGACCGCGGCCGTGTCCTTCTGCTGGTCGCTCGACAGCTTCGAGAAGAATTCGCGCGTGCCCGACTTGGCGATCGTGCCGAGATGCTCGACCGCCTCGGCCCGGCTCATGCCGATGCCGTTGTCGGCGATCGTGATGGTACGGGCGGCCTTGTCGAACGAGACGTCGATCGCGAGGTCGCTGTCGCCTTCGAAGAGGGACGGCTGGTCGATCGCCTCGAAGCGCAGCTTGTCGGCCGCGTCGGACGCGTTCGAGATCAGTTCGCGCAGGAAGATTTCCTTGTTGCTGTACAGCGAGTGGATCATCAGCTGCAGCAGTTGCTTCACCTCGGCCTGGAAGGCGCGGGTTTCCTTGACGGGCTCTGTCGTGGTGGTCATCGGAGTCTCTTGTCGAAAATCGGTTTGCGATTGCGGCGCCGCGCGCGGGGTCCCGCGCGACTCGCGCACCGCGCGGAACATCGGGGCGACGCCGCGCGGATCAAGAGGATACGGGTAACGGACGGCAGGACCGCATCAGCGCGCCCGCAGCCAATCGTCCGCCGCGCGGCGACCGTGGTCGCGCAGCGCACGGTGGAAGGCGCGGTCGAGGCTGCCCTTGCTCGCGGCGGTCGCGTCCGTCACCGCGTCGTGCATCGCGATCCGTGTCAGACGCGGCAGTCGGTCGGCGGGTCGGCCGCCAGCCCGGTCGCGGGCGCGCGCGTCGTCGAATGCCCGCAGTTCGGCCAGCAGGCTCGCGTTGAACGTGATCTCGTCGACGCGATCGAGGATGTCGGCCGCCGACGTCGGCGCCACGGTCCGGCGATCGGGGTTGATCTGCACCAGCAGGATCTCGAGCGGCCCGTCGCCGGCGGCGAGCGGTCCGAGCGGCGGGTTGGCCGAGTAGCCGCCGTCCCAGTACGCGACGCCGTCGATCGTGACGGCTTCGTACAGCAGCGGCAGGCACGCCGAGGCCATCAGCGCGTCGATCGACAGGTCGCCGCCGGCGACGGGCCGCTCGAGATCCTGCTGGTGCAGAT
>CALMOR010000110.1 GCA_937872165.1 uncultured Burkholderiales bacterium
ACCCGGGTGGAGACGGACGCGCCGGTGGACGAGCCGCCCCGCGCGCCCACCGCCGCCCGGCCGATGGTGCCGGTGGCGCCGAGCACGAACACGCGACGCGGGTGCGGGGAACGAGCATTCATCGGACGGGGGCGCGACGCGTGTCGTCGAGGGCCGAGGGAAGCCGGCGCGGCCGGTTACCATTTCGTCCCGACGGCGCACGCGGCTCGCGAGGATAGATCGGTCGCGCGCCGCATGCTTCCCGCCGCTCGCTCGACGCTCGTCTTCCCGGTCTGCCCCGATGCGACTTGCGCCCCGTTCTCCGTCACCCGTCGCCGTCGGCCTGGGCCGTCTCGCGCTGCTGCCGTTCGCAGCCGGCGCGCCGGCCGCGTGGACGGTCGACGAAGCCCGTCGACCGCTGGCCGCAGAGACGCTGTCCGCCTACGCGGCCACCGTCGTCTCGTTCATCGGAGCGATCCACCGGGGCCTCGCGTTCCGCATCGAGCGAGCGAGGCCCGGCCTCTTCGTGTGGGGCGTCGCCCCCGCGCTCGTGGCCGGGATCGCGGTGCCGGCCCCGCCGCGCCACGGGCTCGCGCTGCCCGCGGCGATGCTGGCAGCCTGCTACGGCGCCGCCGCATCGTCCACCCGCGCGAAGGCGTCGATCGATGGCTGCCGCTGCGTCTCGGCCTGACCGTCGGGGCGACCCTCGGCTGTCTCGTCGGCGCGGCCCGGAGCCGACGACGTTGAGCACGACCGACGCCGAGGACGCCACCGATGTCGCGGGTAGCGCGGCCGGCGCGTCCCATGCGGCCACTGCCTCCACTGCAGGCACCGCGGCCTCCGTGACCCCGAAGCCGCGCGGACGATTGCCGTTCGGGTCGGACCGCGACCGTTGTGGCGCGTCTTCCTCGCGTTCCTGGGTCCGATGCTGTTCGCCAACGTGCTGCAGGCGCTGTCGGCACGTTCGACAGCGTCTTCATCGGGCAGATGCTCGGCACGCACGCGCTCGCCGCCGTCGCGGCCGTCTTCCCGATCGTCTTCTTCCTGATCCCGCTCGTGATGGAGTCGGTGCCGGCGCCTCGGTGCTGATCGGCCAGGCGTGGGGCGCGCGCGGGACGCACGAGGTCAAGGCCATCGCCGGCACCGCGCTCGCGCTCGCCCTCGCGCTCGGTGCGGTCATCGCGCTGGCGGGCGGCTTCTTCACCGAAGGCGTCCTGCGCGCGCTGAAGACGCCGCCGTCGGTGCTGCCCGACGCCATCGGCTATGCCCGCGTGATGATGTTCGCGATGCCGGGCCTGCTGGTCTTCATCCTCGCGACACAGCTGATGCGCGGCGTCGGCGACATGGTCACGCCGCTGATCGCGTTGCTCGCATCCACGGCGACCTCGTGCACGCTGACGCCCGCCTTCATCCGCGGCTGTTCGGCCTGCCGATGCTGGGCGTCAAGTCGGCGGCGGCCGCATCGATCGGCTCGTTCGTCGTCGCGCTGCTGTCGATGGGCTGTTCATGCGCCTGAAGGGCAGCCCGCTCGCGCCCGATCGCGAACTGCCGCGGGCGCTCCGCATCGATCCGCAGCTGCTGAAGCCGGTCGTGCGGATCGGCCTGCCGACCGGGATGCAGGTCGTCGTCATGTCGCTCGCGGAGATCGCGTTGCTGTCGCTCGTCAATCGCTTCGGGGCCGACGCGACGGCGACCTACGGGGCCGTCAACCAGGTGATCAACTACGGGCAGTTCCCGGCCATCTCGATCGCGATCACCGCGTCGATCCTCGGTGCGCAGGCGATCGGCGCCGGCCGCGTCGACCGGCTGGGCGACATCACGCGCACCGGCCTCCGGCTCACGCTGGTGCTGACCGGCGGCCTGGTCGTCGTCGGGCATCTCGGCTCGCGCCATCTGATCGGCGTCTTCATCACGAGCGCGCCGGTGATCGAGC
>CALMOR010000111.1 GCA_937872165.1 uncultured Burkholderiales bacterium
CCGGGCCGCACGCAGACGCTGTCGATGGCGGTCTACGAGGCGGTGCAGGCCGGCCAGGACTCCGAAGCGAACTTCCTCGTCGTCGTGACGTCGCTGGTGTGCGTCGTCGTGCTGCTGTCGGCCGGCCGCCTCGCGCCGGCGCGGGTCCATCGATGATCGCGGGCGCCGTCGACCACGCGGTCCACGGCCTCGGCCACGCGACGCCGCGTCGCGCCGATCCACGCATCGCGCGACTGATCGCAGGCGCGTTGCGGCTCGTCGCATGAGCTTCGAGATCGACCTGTCGCAGCGGATGAAGAGCCAGACGCGGACCTTCGACCTGCACGTGCGCTTCACGACGACCGCGAAGCGCACCGTGATCTACGGGCCGTCCGGCGCGGGCAAGAGCCTGACGCTGCAGGCCATCGCCGGACTTCGGACACCGGACGCGGGCCGCATCGCGTTCGACGGCGACGTGCTGTTCGAACGCGCCGCGGGCATCGACCTGCCCGCGCGGCAGCGACGCTTCGGCTATCTGTTCCAGGACTACGCGCTGTTCCCGAAACTGTCCGTGCGACAGAACATCGCGTTCGGCCTCTCGAACGGGCTCGGCAATCCGTCGGCCCGCGTCGACGCCGAGCCGGTGCGGCGCTGGCTGCGCGCCTTCGAGCTCGTCGAGGTCGCCGACCAGCGGCCGCGCGACCTGTCGGGCGGCCAGCGGCAGCGGACCGCGCTCGCTCGCGCTCTCGTCCATTCACCGCGCGCACTGCTGCTCGACGAGCCGTTCTCCGCGCTCGACCCGTCGCTGAGGCGGCGCATGCGGACCGAGCTCGACCAGTTGCTGCGGGACGTCGACCTGCCGACGGTGATGATCACGCACGACCCGGAGGACCTCGCCCGGTTTGGCGAAGAAGCCTTCTACATAGAGAATGGGCGCATCACCCATCACACGGAGAACACCATGCAGACCAGCGCGCGCAACCGCTTCGAGGGCACCGTCGTCCGGGTCCGCGAAGGCGCCGTCAACGACGAGGTCGCGCTGGCCGTCGCCGAAGGCATCCAGGTCGTCGCGACCGTCACACGCGAGAGCCGCGAAGAGCTCGGGCTCGCGATCGGCGCGAAGGCGTTCGCCCTCGTCAAGGCCTCGTCGATCATCCTCGTCACGGAAGCGGAAGACGTCAGGCTGTCGGCGCGCAACCAGCTCGCCGGCAAGGTCGCCCGCGTCGTGCCCGGTGCGATCAACACCGAGGTCGTGCTGCAGGTGCCGGGCAGCTCGGAGGTCGTCGCCGTCGTCACGAACGAGAGCGCGGCCCATCTGAAGCTCGCGGTCGGATCGATGGCCACCGCGATCTTCAAGGCGTCGAGCGTGGTCGTCGGCGTGCACGCGTCCTAGTGCCGCGACCCCATCGATGAACGTCACCGGAGCGGCCGCGGTCGCTGCGTTCCGCGATGCGCGCAAGCGCTTCCGTCTACCCGCGAGGACCATCGCCGGCCTGATCCTCGCCGCGCTGGTCGTCCTCGTGACGTCGGGACTCGCCTATCGCTCTCTTCGCGCGAGCCAGGCCACGGCGGACCGGGTGGGCCGCACGCTCGACGTGATCGAACGCCTGCAGACGCTGCTCGAACACGTCAAGGACGCGGAGAGCGGGCAGCGCGGCTATCTGCTCACCGGCACCGAGAACTACCTGGCGCGTTACACCATCGCGCAGACCTCGGCGCCGGCCGAGCTGGCGTCGCTGCGCAGCGTGACGGCCGACAACCCGCGACAGCAGGCCCGCTATGTCGCGCTCGCGCCGCTGGTCGAGGACAAGCTCGACGAACTGCGCGAGACGGTCTCGCTGCGGCGGGCCGGCAAGATCGACGAGGCGCTCGCGATCGGTGCGCACGATCGCGGCAAGGTCGGCATGGACAGCATCCGTTCGATCGTCGGCGACATGCAGGCCGACGAGCGACGACTGCTCTCGGAACGGCAACGCGACAGCGAGGACGCGTTCCGCAACGGCTTCCTGTTCACGATGGCCGGAGCGGCCGTCCTGCTGATGCTGATCGGTACCGCCGCATGGCTGCTGGCCCGCGGGCATCGTGAGCGCGAGACCGAGAGCTGGCTGCGCGAAGGCGTCGCCGGCGTCGCCGCGCAGATGCTGGGCGAGAAGCGGCTCGACCTGCTGTGCGACGGCGCACTCGCGTTCCTCGCCCGCTATCTCGACGTCCCGCTCGCGGCGCTCTACGCGACCGACGCGCAGGGTCGGATGCGGCGTCTCGCGAGCTTCGGCGACGCGGTCGTCGAAGCCGGAGACGCGGTCGCCGCCGAAGGCCTCGTCTCCCGTGCCGCCAGGGACGATCGTCCGATGGTCGTGCGCGACGTACCGGCCGACTACGCGTTCGTGTCCGCGCTCGGCCGCGGCAGGCCGAAGGCCTTGCTGATCGCACCGGCGAGCGCGGACGGCGTGGTCCAGGCGGTGACCGAGTTCGGCTTCCTTCGCGCCGTGGAGCCCGAGGACCGCGAGCTGCTCGCGCGCGTCTCGGAGGTGCTGGCCATCGCGATCCGTTCGTCGCACGAGCGGGAACGCATCGAGCAGCTGCTCGCCGAGACGCAGCAGCAGTCCGAGGAACTGCAGACCCAGCAGGAAGAACTGCGCGTCGGCAACGAGGAACTCGAAGAGCAGAGCAACGCGCTGAAAGCGTCGCAGTCGCAGCTCGAAGGCCAGCAGATCGAGCTCGAGCAGACCAACTCGCAGCTCGAAGAGCAGACCCAGATGCTCGAGGCGCAGAAGGACTCGCTGGTCCGCTCGCAGACCGTGCTCGCCGAGAAGGCCGCCGAGCTCGAACGCTCGAACCAGTACAAGAGCGAGTTCCTCGCCAACATGAGCCACGAGTTGCGCACGCCGCTCAACTCGACGCTGATCCTGTCGAAGCTGCTGGCCGACAACAAGCACGGCAACCTCACCGCCGAGCAGGTCCGCTTCGCGGACACCATCGCATCGGCCGGCAACGATCTGCTGACGCTGATCAACGACATCCTCGATTTGTCGAAGATCGAGGCCGGCAAGGTCGAGGTCGCGCTCGAGCCGGTGTCCGTCGGGCGGGTCGTCGATGCGTTGAAGCGGACCTTCGAGCCGATCGCGAAGGACAAGGGTCTCGCTTTCGGCGTGCTCGTCGAGCCGGGCGTGCCGGAGACCATCGAGACCGACCCGCATCGACTCGCGCAGATCCTGCGCAACCTGCTGTCGAACGCGTTCAAGTTCACCGACAAGGGCGACGTCGGCCTTCAGGTCTTCGCGTCCGGCGACGCGACGATCTCGATGGCCGTCAGCGACAGCGGCATCGGCATCGCGCCGCACGAGCAGGCGGCGATCTTCGAAGCCTTCCGCCAGGCCGACGGCAGCACGCATCGCCGCTTCGGCGGCACCGGTCTCGGACTGTCGATCTCGCGCGACCTCGCGAAGCTGCTCGGCGGCGACATCGTCGTCCACAGCACGCCGGGCCAGGGCAGCGTGTTCACGCTGACGGTGCCGGTCGACGCGCATCGCAAGGCGGCAGGCGCCGTCCCGGTCGCGCCCGTCCCGCCGCCGATGCCCCCGCGATCGATCGTCGTCGGCGTCCCGTCGCCCAACGACGCGCCGGGCCTCGGGCCGGTCGCGACCGACGACCGCCATACGCTGCAGCCCAACAGCCGCACCATCCTCGTCGTCGAGGACGACAAGCGCTTCGCGGCCATCCTGCAGGACCTCGCGCACGAGATGGGCTTCCAGTGCGTCGTCACGCACACCGCGAGCGAAGGGCTCTCCGCGGCGTCCAACTATCGACCGAGCGCCATCCTGCTCGACATGAACCTGCCGGATCATTCGGGCCTCGGCGTGCTCGACCAGTTGAAGCGCAATCCGCTCACCCGCCACATCCCGGTCCACGTCGCGTCGGTCGCCGACTACAGCCAGGAAGCGCGCGAGCTCGGCGCCGTCGGCTACGACCTGAAGCCGGTCACGCGTGCTGGTCGTCGAGGACGACGCGCGTCAGCTCGACAGCATCCGCCGCCTGCTCGAGAGCGACGGCGTCGAGATCGTCGGCGCGGCCAACGCGTCCGACGCGCTGTCGCACCTGCAGGCGACGACCTTCGACTGCATGGTGATGGACCTCAACCTTCCGGACCTGTCGGGCTACGACCTGCTCGAGAAGATGGCCGCGCACGAGGACGTGTCGTTCCCGCCCGTCATCGTCTATACGGGCCGCATGCTGACGCGGTCGGAGGAGCAGCGTCTGGGACGGTACTCGCGCTCGATCATCATCAAGGACGCGCGCTCGCCGGAGCGCCTGCTCGACGAGGTCACGCTGTTCCTGCATCAGGTCGAAGCCGACCTGCCTCCCGATCGGCAGAAGATGCTGCGCGAGGCGCGGCATCGCGAAGCGACCTTCGAGGGACGCCGGGTGCTGGTGGTCGAGGACGACGTGCGCAACGTGTTCGCGCTGACCAGCGTGCTCGAGCCGAAGGGCCTGAAGATCGAGATCGCCCGCAACGGCCTCGAGGCGCTGGCCGTGCTCGACCGCAGTGCCGGCGATGCCGCGGCGGCCATCGACCTCGTGCTGATGGACATCATGATGCCGGAGATGGACGGCTACACCGCGATGCGCGAGATCCGCAAGGACGGCCGCTGGAAGAAGCTGCCGATCATCGCGCTGACCGCGAAGGCGATGCGCGACGACCAGGAGAAATGCATCGCCGCGGGCGCGAACGACTACGTCGCGAAGCCGCTCGACGTGGAGAAGCTGCTGTCGCTGGTCCGCGTGTGGATGCCGAAGTCGTGACGGGGGCGGTGAAGGAGGTCGACCCTCGGGCCGCCGCCGCGGCCACGCGCGACTTCGACATCGAGCTGCACCTGCTGGTCGATGCGATCTTCCTCAAGTATCACTACGACTTCCGCGGCTACGCGAACGCGTCGCTGAAGCGCCGCATGCTGGCCGCGATGGCCCGCTTCGGCTGCCGGACCCTGTCGCAACTGCAGGACCGCCTGCTGCACAACCCGACCTTCTTCCCGGTGCTGCTCGACTACCTGACCGTGCAGGTCAGCGAGATGTTCCGCGACCCCGCGTACTTCCGCGCCGTGCGCGAGAAGGTCGTGCCGCTGCTGCGCACCTACCCGTCGCTGAAGATCTGGGTCGCGGGCTGCAGCACCGGCGAGGAAGCCTGGTCGCTCGCGATCCTGCTGCGCGAGGAAGGGCTGCTCGAACGGACGCTGATCTACGCGACCGACATCAATCCGCGAGCGCTGGCGCAGGCCGAGGCCGGCGTCTACGCGATCGACCGCATCGCCGGCTTCACCGACAACCACCGTCGCTCCGGTGCCACGGGGTCGCTGTCGAACTACTACACGGCCGCGTACGATCGCGCCGTGTTCGACAAGTCGTTGCGCGAGCAGATCGTGTTCTCGGATCACAGCCTCGCGACCGACAGCGTGTTCGCCGAAATGCAACTGGTGTCCTGTCGCAATGTGCTGATCTACTTCACGCGCGAGCTGCAGGACCGTGCGCTCGGCCTTTTCCGGGAGGCGTTGTGCCGCAAGGGTTTTCTCGGTATCGGTTCGAAGGAATCGCTGCGCTTCTCGACGGCGGCCGACACGTTCGATCCGTTCGTGGCCGGCGAGCGCATCTATCGAAAGAAGCTCGATGTCTGATCGGACGCCACCGCCTTCCGCCGTCGACGACGACGCGTCGACGAGCGGTCGCGCGTCGCTGCGGGATCGGGTCGACGCCGTCGTGATCGGCGCATCGGCCGGCGGCGTCGAGGCCCTCCTGAAGGTGTTGCCGGGCCTGCCCCGGGACCTGCGGGCGCCGATCCTCGTGGTCCTGCATCTGCCGCGCGAGCGACCCAGCATGCTCGCCGACGTGTTCCGCACGCGCTGCGCGATGCCGGTCCGCGAAGCCGAGGACAAGATGCCGATCGAAGCCGGCACGATCTATTTCGCGCCTTCCGACTATCACCTGCTGGTGGACCGGGGACCGACGCTCGCGCTGTCCGCCGACGAACTCGTCAACTGGTCGCGACCGTCGATCGACATCCTCTTCGAGAGCGCCGTCGACGTCTACGGCACCCGTCTCGCGGGCATCGTGCTGACCGGCGCGAACGACGACGGCGCCGCGGGGCTGGCGGCCGTGCATCGCGCGGGCGGCGTCGCGATCGTGCAGGACCCCGCGGAGGCGATGGTGCGAGCGATGCCGAGCGCAGCGCTCGCGCGCGTCGACGCACAGCACGTGACGACGCTCGCAGGCATCGCCGCCCTGCTGAAGACCTTGGGCGACGCGGCGCCGGCCGGACCCGCCGCATGAGTCGCGGCGTGGACTTGCCGGTGAAGATCCTGCTGGTCGACGACCTGCCGGAGAACCTGCTCGCGCTCGCGGCCCTGTTGCGACGCGACGAGATCGAACTGCTCGAGGCGCGGTCCGGCTCGGAGGCGCTCGAACTGCTGCTCGCGCATCCGGTGGCGCTCGCGCTGGTCGACGTGCAGATGCCCGACATGGACGGGTTCGAGCTCGCCGAGCTGATGCGCGGCAGCGAGCGCACCCGGTCGATCCCGATCATCTTCGTGACCGCCGGCGCGCACGACGAGCGCCGCATCTTCCAGGGATACGAGACCGGCGCCGTCGACTTCCTCTTCAAGCCGATCGATCCGCACATCCTGCGCAGCAAGGTCGACGTGTTCGTCGAGCTCGCGCAGCAGCGGCAGCAGCTCGCCCACGAGCTGCGCGAGAAGACCGAGACGCTGCGTCTGCAGGAGATGTTCACCGCGATGCTCGGCCACGACCTCCGCGGCCCGTTGAGCGCGATCGTGATGGGGTCCATCCTGCTCGAGAAGAAGGCGACCGACGACACGACGCGACGCTCGGCCGCACGCACGCTGGCGAGCGCGAAGGCGATGAGCCACATGATCGCGGACATGCTGGACCTCGCGCGCGTTCGACTCGCGGGCGGCATCCCGATCCGTCACGAGGCGGTCGATCTCGGCGCGCTGTTGCGCCATGCCATCGAAGAACAGCGCGCGGCCTTCCCCGATCGCCGCATCGAACTCCGCGCGACCGGCCAGCTCGAGGGCCAGTGGGACGGGTCGCGGGTCACGCAGGTCGTCTCGAACCTCGTCGGCAACGCGATCCAGCATGGCGACGCGGACGGCACCGTCGACTGCGAACTCGACGGATCGCAGGAAGACGCGGTGACCCTTTCGGTCAGCAACGGCGGACGCATTCCCGACGACCTGCTGCCCCATGTGTTCGATCCCTTCCGCAGCCGCGAGACCCACCGTACGCGGAACGACGGCCTCGGACTGGGGCTCTACATCGTCGACCAGATCGCGCGCGCCCACGGCGGCAGCGCGACGGTCGCGAGCGGCGACGATCGGCCCACCACCTTCCGCGTCGTGCTGCCGCGCCGCTCGCGCGACGGCGTCGCGGCCTGACCGATCGGACCATCTTGCCCTTCAAGTTCAAGAGCGCCCGGCGCCGCATCCTCATCGTCGAGGACGACTGGGCCATCCTCGAGGTCCTCAAGCTGATGCTCGAACACGAGGGACACATCGTCGTCACGGCCAAGCACGGCCGCGAGGCGGTCGCGATCGCCGCGACGAAGCCGTTCGACATGGTGTTGATGGACATCTCGATGCCCGAGATGAGCGGCATCGAGGTCGCGCGCACGCTGCGCGGACGCGAGCAGACCGCGGACGTGCTGATCGGGATCCATACCGGTCTCGACGAGCACTGGGTCCGCGAGCGCTTCTCCGACTACGACCTGTTCCTGACGAAGGCCACCGACACCGACGTGCTGGTCGACGAGATCGCACGGCTCTTCGCGCAACCGACGAAGACGCGGGTGCGACGCATCGTGGCGCTGGAAGCGCAGGTCTTCTCGACCACCGAGCTCGCCGAGGCGCGCGCGGCGCTGCGTGCGGCGATGGGCGTCGGCGACCCATCGCTCGACGCGCCGGCGTTCATGGCGCAACTGGGCGAGGAGATCGCGCAGTTGCGGCGCGTGGGACGGTCCGATGCCGAGATCGCGACCCTGATCGGGGAAGCCGTCGGCCGCGAGGTCGCGCCGGCGCTCCTGCCCCGACCTACCTAACGTTTGTTAGGTCGAGGTCCGCCGCGCGCAGGGGCGGCGACGGAGCGGTCGGATCCTGCGAGTCGCGGAGAACGGCGCGTCGTTCGCTTCGGGCGGAGGGAGGACCGCGACGCGGTCGCGCGACACCCCACGGGTCCGGCCTCGACGACTCCGGCGCAGGCCACCGTCGACGTCCTCGGAGTCGCGTCGAGTGCTGCGCTTGGCGACATTCCACGACCGTCACGATGGCCGAGCGGTTTCCCGATGGCGGCATTCTCCGGTCGCGCCCGGCCCGGATCGCCATCGCCGCGCCATCTCCTGCACGCGAGGACACGACCGGCGGGTCTCAGCCCGCCGGCCGCGTCCGATTGCGCGGCGGCTGTCCGATGAGGACCGTTCGACGACGGCTCAGCCGGTCCGGTTGCAGTTCGGTACGCGTTTCGTCCCGTCGGTCGCAAAGGCTTGGGATACAAACGACCGACGGCCTAGTCTTCTCTCGCAGCAGACGCATCCCCCCACGAATCCCCAAGGAATTCAGCATGAACACCAACCTCCGCGCCATCCTCTTCGGCGCCGCCGTCGCCGCCGCCCTGACCATCGCGCTCGACACCGTCGCCGCCGAACGCGTCGCATCGACCACGCAGGTCGTCCGTCTCGGAGCCGTCCAGATCACCGCGCATCGCGACGCGTTCGACGCGGCGGGCAACCTCAAGGCCGCGAACTGAAGCGCACGAGCCGACGCCGCGGGCGGGTCTTGCCCGCGCCGCGGCCTGACGCGGGAATCACCGCGTCAGGCGATCGAGCAGCAGCGCGACATGGATCGCCTCGCGGCCCGCGCCGTCCCTGATCTGGTGTCGGCAACTCGTTCCGTCCGCGACGACGACCGCAGCGGGCTTCGCGCGGACCGCCGGTAGGAGGGCGGCTTCGGCCATCCGCATCGACACCGCGTAGTGCTTCGCTTCGTAGCCGAAGCTGCCGGCCATGCCGCAGCACGAGCTCTCGATCAGTTCGGGCTTCGCGCCGGGAATCAGCTTCAGCACGTCGAGGATCGGCGCGACGGCGGCGAAGGCCTTCTGGTGGCAATGGCCGTGCAGCAGGATCGGCGCGTCGACCGGCGCGAGGGTCGCCGCGAAGCGCCCGGCCTTCGCCTCGCGGGCCACGAACTCCTCGAACAGCAGCGCCTGCGCGCCGACGACCTCGGCGCGCTCGCCCAATCCCATCGCGAGCGCCTCGTCGCGCAGCGTCAGCAGGCACGACGGTTCGAGACCCACGATCGCGATCCCCGCCGCGGCCAGCGGGTACAGCGCGTCGATCAACGCGCCGGCGCGGGCCTTCGCTTCGTCGACCCGACCGCTCGCGAGATAGGTCCGGCCGCAGCAGTGATGGCCGCGGTCCTTGACGACCGTGTGCAGCCGATAGCCCGCGGCCGTCAGCACACGGGCGGCCGCCCACGCGTTCTCGCTTTCGAAGGTGCCGTTGAAGGTGTCGACGAAGAGCACCGCGGCCTTGCCGCCGCGGGCCGCGTGCGCGAGCGTCTCGTCCAGCGACGAGAAGAGGGAACGATCGCCGGACGCCCAGAACGTGTCGGCACGCCAACGCGGCAGCGAGCGCTCCTTCGCGAAGCCGAGCCAGCGCTCGCTCAGCGCCTTCGCACCGGGCAGCGTGTCGCGCAGGTTCATCAGCCACGCGATCCGGCTCGCGACGGCCGCGTAATCGGGCAGCTGCGCGACCAGCCGGTCCTTCAGCGTGTGGCCGTGCCGTGACTTGTAGTGCGACAGGAACTCGACCTTCATGCGCGCCATGTCGACGCCGGTAGGACACTCGCGCCTGCACCCCTTGCAGCCGACGCAGAGGTCCATCGACTCGGCCATCGCCTCGCTCGTCAACGCATCGGGGCCGAGCTGTCCCGACAGCGCGAGCCGCAACGTGTTGGCCCGGCCGCGCGTCAGATGGCGCTCGTCGCGCGTGACGCGATAGCTCGGACACATCGTGCCCGCGTCGAACTTGCGGCAGTGGCCGTTGTTGTTGCACATCTCGACGGCCTTCGCGAAGCCGCCGGTGCTGTCGCCGCCGGTACCCGGCGCCGTCGTCTCCTCGGTCGCCGCATCGTTCTGCACGTTCCACGCCGACCAGTCGAGCGCGGGCTTCAACACGATGGTCCGATAGGGCCGCGGCGCGGTCGACGGCGCGAAGCGGAACAGCGAGCCGTCGTCCATGCGCGGCGGGTCGACGATCTTGCCGGGGTTGAAGAGCCCGATCGGATCGAGCCTGCGCTTGATCGCGCGGAAGGCGTCGTTGATGGCCGGACCGAACTGCCACTCGATCCACTCGCCGCGACACAGGCCGTCGCCGTGCTCGCCGCTGTACGCGCCCTCGTACTTGCGGACCAGCGCCGCGGCCTCTTCGGCGATCGCGCGCATCTTCGCGGCGCCCCCTCCGGGTCCGGCCGCGCGCATGTCGAGGATGGGCCGCACGTGCAGCGTGCCGACCGACGCGTGCGCGTACCAGGTGCCGCGCGTGCCGTGCCGCGCGAAGGTCTCGGTCAATGCATCGGTGTACGCGGCGAGATGTTCGAGCGGGACCGCGCAGTCCTCGATGAAGCTGACGGGCTTCCCGTCGCCCTTCAGGCTCATCATGATGTTGAGGCCGGCCTTGCGGACTTCCCACAGGTTCTTCTGCACCGCCTCGTCGGGCATCTCGACGACGCTGCCGGCGAGACCCAGGTCGCCCATCAGCGCCACGAGGTCCTTCAGCTTCGGCAGCAGCGACGCCTTGTCGTCGCCCGCGAACTCGACCAGCAGGACGGCGGCCGGCCGACCGATCAGCGCCGCCTCGATCGACGGGCGGAACGCGGGGTTCGACAGGCTGAGGTCGATCATCGTGCGGTCGACGAGTTCGATGGCGGTGGGCTCCAGCTTCACGAGATGACGGGGCGCATCCATCGCCGCGTGGAAGGTGGGGAAGTTGACGATGCCGAGGACCTTCGCGCGCGGCAGCGGCGCGAGCTTCAGCTTCAGGCTGCGCGTGAACGCGAGCGTGCCCTCGGACCCGACCAGCAGATGCGCGAGGTTGACGCTGCCGTCGGCGGTATACGGCTTTTCGCTCTGCGCGTCGAACAGGTCGAGGTTGTAGCCGGCCACGCGTCGCAGCACCTTCGGCCAGCGCTCGGCGATGTCGTCGCGGCGCGCGACCGCGAGGTCGTGCACGAACGCGGCGACTTCGGCCTCCTTCGCGCCGAGCGTCGCGAGCGGCCCGAAGTCGACGGCGCTGCCGTCGGACAGGAACGCGCTCAGGCCCACGACGTTGTGGACCATGTTGCCGTACGCGATCGAGCGCGAGCCGCACGAGTTGTTGCCGGCCATGCCGCCGAGCGTGGCCTGCGCGCTGGTCGACACGTCGACCGGATACCACAGGCCGTGCGGCTTCAGGCGGGCATTGAGGTGGTCGAGCACGAGACCCGGCTCGACCGTCGCGGTCCGCGCCTCGACGTCGATGTCGAGCACGCGGCGCAGATGCTTGGAGTCGTCGACGACGAGCGCGGCGCCGGTGGTCTGGCCGCACTGGCTGGTGCCGCCGCCGCGCGGCAGAACCGGCACGCCGAGATCGCGAGCCACCGCGAGCGCCATCGCGACGTCTCGTTCGTTCGTCGGCACGAAGACCCCGACCGGCATGATCTGGTAGATCGACGCGTCGGTCGCGTAGCGGCCGCGCGAGGCGGCATCGAAGAGCACCTCGCCTTCGGTCTCGGCGCGGAGGCGCCGCTCGAGCGCGTGGGCGACCTCGGTCGACGCGGGCGCGGTGCCGGCCGGCATCGGGGTGCGCTCCGTCCCGATCGGCCTCGCGTCAGCCGGCCGCTGCATCGGGATAGATCTCGCCGGCACGCAGCAGGGCCAGCACGCTGTCGCGCTTGCGATGCAGGTGTTCGATCAGGATGCCGCGCAAGCCCCCTGCGTCGTGCGCGTCGAGCGCGTCGACCATCGCGCCGTGCTCCTGCACCGCGCGCTTCCACTTCTTCTCGTCCTGGTTCGTGCGGAAGCGCAGCGACTGTACCCGCGCGTTGACCGACGCATAGGTGCTCGCGAGCACCGGGTTCTTCGCGGCGTCGTTGATCGCGCGATGGATGCGGGCGTTGAGGCGGTAATAGCCCGACAGGTCGCGGCGCGCGTGGCAGGCCAGCATCTCGTAGTGCAGCGCGCGGATCTCGCTGCGCTCCTCGTCGGTGATGCGCTGTGCGGCGAGCTCGCCCGACAGGCCTTCGAGGGTGGCCAGCACTTCGAAGGTGTGTTCGACGTCCGCCTCGTCGAGCCGGACCGCGACCGCGCCGCGATTGGGCAGCAGGTCGACGAGCCCTTCGGCGCCGAGCAGCTTGATCGCCTCGCGCAGCGGCGTGCGCGACACGTGCAGGCGCTCGCACAGTTCGCGCTCGTTGAGCTTCGCGCCGGGAGGGATGCTTCCTTCGATCAGCATGGTCCGCAGACGCGCCGCGACCTGGTCGTGCAACGCGAGTCCGTGGATCTGGACGACCTGTGCCATCTGCGATTCTCCTTGCCACTATTTTGCATGCAAAGTGCGCTTTCGACAATTCCCTCCTCGACAACGTCGCCCTTGCAGCATCCGATTTTGAATGCGAAACTCCCGGAAGACCAGGAGACTTCTCATGCTCGAACTAGATTTCCATCCCGCCGGCCACCACTTCCTGCAGATTCCCGGACCGAGCCCGGTGCCCGATCGGGTTCTTCGCGCGATGAGCCTGCCGACGATCGACCATCGCGGGCCCGAGTTCGGCGCGCTGGGACTGAAGGTCCTGAAGGGCATCCAGCAGGTCTTCCGCACCCGGCATCCGGTCGTGATCTATCCGGCGTCGGGCACCGGTGCATGGGAAGCGGCGCTGGCCAACACGATGAGCCCCGGCGACCACGTGCTGATGTACGAGACCGGCCACTTCGCGTCGCTGTGGCAGAAGATGGCCACCCGTCTCGGACTGTCGACCGAATTCCTCGCATGGCAAGGCAAGGACGACGTGCTGCCCCAGGCGCCGAGCTGGCGTCGCGGCGTGCAGGCCGACCTCATCGAGGCCCGTCTGGCCAGGGACACGGAGCATCGCGTCAAGGCCGTCTGCGTCGTGCACAACGAGACTTCGACCGGCGTCACGTCCGACATCGCAGCGGTGCGCCGCGCGATCGACGCCGCGCGCCATCCGGCGCTGCTGATGGTCGACACCATCTCGGGTCTCGCGAGCGCCGACTTCCGTCACGACGAGTGGGGCATCGACGTCTCGATCAGCGGCGCGCAGAAGGGACTGATGCTGCCGCCGGGCATGAGCTTCAACGCGCTGTCGCCGCGTGCGCTCGAAGCGTCGCAGAGCGCGAAGCTGCCGCGCGCCTTCTGGGCATGGGACGAGATCGTCGCGATGAACGCGACCGGCTACTGGCCCTACACGCCGAACACCAACCTGCTCTACGGACTGTCGGAAGCGCTCGACATGCTGGAGGCCGAGGGCCTCGACAACGTGTTCGCGCGCCACAAGCGCTGGTCGGCCGGCGTCCGGGCGGGCGTGGAAGCCTGGGGCCTGCCGGTGCAATGCGCCGACCCCGCCGTCCATTCGCCGATCCTCACCGGCGTCATCCTCCCGGAGGGCATCGACGCCGACGCGGTGCGTCGCCTGATCCACGAACGCTTCGACCTGTCGCTCGGCACCGGCCTCGGCAAGCTCAGGGGCCGCATGTTCCGCATCGGCCATCTCGGCTGGAGCAACGACCTGACGCTGCTGGCCACGATGGCCGGCTGCGAGATGGGGCTGAAGCTCGCGGGCGTGCCGCTGGCCGGCAGCGGCGTCCTGGCGTCGATGGATCACTTCGCGCGGCATGCCCCGCGAGCGGGCGCGGAAGTGCGCGCGGAAGCGGACCTGAAGAAGGCGGCCTGACGAAGCGATGGAGACGCGGCCCGTCAGAGGCCGCCTTCGAACACGACCGATCGACCGGTGCGATCGTCAACTGGAGACCATGATGAAGAAGATGTTCCGCGCCACCAACGTCGTCCTGATGCTGCTGTGCCTGATGTACTTCATCACCTACCTCGATCGCGTCAACGTGAGCACCGCGGCGGCCGGCTTCTCGAAGGACTTCGATCTCAACAAGACGCAGATCGGCTTCGTCTTCTCGGCCTTCGCGTATCCGTACCTGATCTTCCAGATCATCGGCGGCTGGGTCAGCGACCGCTTCGGCGCGAAGCGCACGCTGATCGCCTGCGGCCTGCTGTGGGCCGGTGCGACGGTCCTGACCGGGCTCGCCGGCGGCCTCGTGTCGCTGCTGGTCGCGCGCGTGCTGCTCGGCCTCGGCGAGGGAGCGACCTTCCCGGCCGCGACCTCCGCGATGGCGCGCTGGGTCGCCAAGGAGAAGCGGGGTTACGCCCAGGGCATCACGCACGCAGCCGCGCGCATCGGCAACGCGGTCGCGCCCGGCGTGGTCGTCGCGATCATGGCCGCCTACGGATGGCGCGAGTCGTTCTTCGCTTGCGCGGCGCTGAGCTTCGTGTGGGTGCTGCTGTGGTGGGCGACCTTCACCGAGAAGCCGGTCGACCATCCGCGCATCACCGTCGAGGAGACGGCCTTCCTGCCGGTGCCGGCGACGACGAAGCCGGCCGTGCCCTGGGGTCCTCTCTTCAGGCGCATGTGGCCCGTGACCATCGTCTACTTCTGCTACGGCTGGACGCTGTGGCTCTTCCTCAGCTGGATCCCGCAGTACTTCCTGCACAGCTACGACCTCGACCTGAAGAAGTCGGCCGTGTTCGCATCGAGCGTCTTCTTCGCCGGCGTCATCGGCGACACGCTCGGCGGCATCGTCACCGACCGCATCCTCGTCAAGACCGGCAGCCTGCATCGGGCGCGCAGCTGGATGGTGGCGATCTGCATGGGCCTCACGCTGCTCGCGCTGATCCCGATGATGTTCACGCACCAGCTCTACGTCTCGCTCGCCTGTCTCTCGGCCGGCTTCTTCTTCGCCGAGATGACGATCGGTCCGATGTGGGCGATCCCGATGGACATCGCGCCCGAGTTCTCGGGCACCGCGAGCGGCATGATGAACACCGGCTCGGCGCTGGCCGCGATCATCAGCCCCGTCATCGGCGGTCTGCTGATCGACCGGACCGGCAACTGGGAGCTGCCGTTTGTCGGCAGCATGATCCTGATGGCGGTCGGCGTCGTGCTGGCGTTCCGCATGCAACCCGAGAGCAGGTTCGATCGCGGTGCGGCGGCAGAGCCGGTCGTGCCGGTGCGTCCCGTCGTCGCGGCACGGAGGACCTGAACCGCCGCGCGCCGTTGCGGGCCCGACGCCGGGCCGAGGAGCGCGAGCCCGCCCGCAGTCGCCCGGTCGAGAAAGCTCCGCTGAGTCCGTACCGCCGATGAACGTCGTTCGGCGTCGGCTTCTCCGGCGCCCGCCGTCTCGTCGCCCTCGAGCTGCTGCGGACGTGCCGAGCCGATCGACGTGACGATCGAAGGCATCATGCGGCGATGACGGTCACCACCGACATCCCCGCACGTCTCGACCGCCTCTCGTGGTCGCGCTTCCACACGCTGGTCGTCGTCGCGCTCGGCATCACCTGGATCCTCGACGGCATCGAGGTCACGCTCGCCGGGGCCGTGGCGGGCGCGTTGAAGACGAGCCCGCAACTCCACCTGTCCAACGCCGACGTCGGCTTCGCAGCGAGCGCATACCTCGCCGGAGCGGTGGGCGGGGCTTTGCTCTTCGGATGGCTGACCGACCGCCTCGGACGCCGCCGGCTGTTCTTCGTCACGCTCTTCGTCTACATCGCGGCGACCGCGGCCACCGCCTTCTCGTGGGACCTCGCGAGCTTCGCGCTCTTCCGTTTCCTGACCGGGGCCGGCATCGGCGGCGAGTACACGGCGATCAACTCGACCATCCAGGAACTGACGCCGGCACGGGTGCGCGGTCGCACCGACCTCGCGATCAACGGCAGCTTCTGGCTCGGGGCGGCCGCCGGCGCCGCCGGCTCGATCGTGCTGCTCGACCCGGCGCTCCTCGGTCCCGACCTCGGATGGCGCGCGTGCTTCGGGATCGGCGCGGTGCTCGGACTCGCGATCGTCGGCATGCGCGTATGGATTCCCGAGAGCCCGCGCTGGCTGATGCTGAGGGGACGGCTCGACGAGGCCGAGGCGATCGTCGCCGACATCGAACGGCGCGCCGGCGCCGCACCGCCCTCCGGACCGCTGAAGACGCTGACGCTGACGCCGCGCGACCGTACCCCGCTCCGCGCGATCGTCGATGCGCTCGTCCGCGTCCATCGTCGTCGCTCGCTGGTCGGCCTCGCGCTGATGGCCGCGCAGGCGTTCTTCTACAACGCGATCTTCTTCACCTACGCGCTGGTGCTGACCGACTTCTACGGCGTCGAGAGCGACCGGGTCGGCTGGTACATCCTGCCGTTCGCGGTCGGCAACGTCGCGGGACCGCTGCTGCTCGGTCCGCTCTTCGACAGCATCGGCCGACGCACGATGATCGCCGCGACCTACGCGATCTCCGGCGTGCTGCTCGCGGTCAGCGGCTGGCTCTTCGTCGTCGGCGCGTTCGACGCGACCACGCAGACCATCGCCTGGAGCGTCATCTTCTTCTTCGCGTCGGCCGCGGCGAGCTCGGCCTATCTGACGGTCAGCGAGACCTTCCCGCTCGAGATCCGTGCGCTCGCGATCGCGGCCTTCTACGCGATCGGCACCGGGCTCGGCGGCATCGCCGGGCCGCTGGTGTTCGGGGCACTGATCGACACCGGCTCGCGCCCCCGGGTGCTGCTCGGCTACCTGCTCGGCGCGTCGCTGATGATCGCGGCCGCGGTCGTCCAGGCGATCTGGGGCGTCGCGTCGGAACGTCGCTCGCTGGAGGACGTGGCGACGCCGCTCGGCGCGACGACGGAGGGCGGCTGATCCGTTCGCCTCGTCAGGTCGGCCCGTCGCAGCCGGCACGTCGAAGATACGGCGCGGTGCGGCTGCCGGCCGCGGACGCGACCACCGACGGCGCACCGAAGGCCACGACGCGGCCGCCCTCGTCGCCGGCGCCGGGACCGATGTCGATCACCCAGTCGCTCCGCGCGACCACGCGCATCTCGTGCTCGACGACGACGACCGTGTTGCCTGCGTCGACCAGTGCGTCGAGCTGTCGCATCAACCGGTCGACGTCCGCCGGGTGGAGGCCGGTCGTCGGCTCGTCGAGCACGTAGAGCGTGCGACCGCGCTGCGCGCGTTGCAGCTCGGTCGCGAGCTTGATGCGCTGTGCCTCGCCGCCCGACAGCTCGGTCGCCGGCTGGCCGAGCCGCAGGTAGCCGAGGCCGATGG
>CALMOR010000112.1:0-9530 GCA_937872165.1 uncultured Burkholderiales bacterium
AAGGCCTCGTGCGGTTTCCGCACGAGGCCGTTGGCGGCGACGACCTCGCGCGACGCGGCCGCGACGGCCTCGGCCGACGGCGGCTGCGCATCGAGGGCGAGCCGTTCGAAGCCGGCGTCGACCGCGAAGGTCTTCGGCTTCGCGATCGGGCCGCTCCACTCGAACGCCATGCGCGTCAGGATGCCGCGCGGCTTCAACGCCGCGAGCTTCTCGGCGATCAGCGGCGGGATCAACGTGTCGGGCACGAGCCCGATCGACACGCCGATGTCGATGGCGCCCAGGCTGGCCTTGCCGGTCTCGGCGTCCGGCGAGGCACCGATCGTGCGTTCGATGCGGAAGTCGGTCGCCGGCACGAGGTGTCCGTTGCGTGGCTGCAGCGCCGTATGGCTCGCCGCGAAGCGTTGCTGGGTCGACGACTGCGACGCTTCGACCCGTCCGTCGATCGATGCGAGCGACGAATACTCGGTGACGCCCCAGCGCACCGCGACGTCGTCGAGCGCGAGGTCGGCCGTGATCGACGCGATGCGATCGAGACCCGACAGCGACGGCCGCCCGGTCCGTTCCGCGAGACGGTGCGCGAACGTTCCCGCCGGCGTGCCCGCGTCGCCGAAACGCAGCCACACCCGCGCGCGTCCGCGGCCGCCGTCGACGGTCGCGGGCAGCGGCAGCCATGCGCGCCACGCGAGCACGTCGCCGCTCGCGACGTTCGCGTAGACCTCGCCGCTCCAGTGCTCAGGGTCGGCGAGCTTCGCGAACGGCCGATGGTCGACGACCGCGCGAAGATCGATCGGCGCGGCCAGCGTCGCCGGCGGCGTCGCCCGGAGTGCCATGCGGTGTCGGAAGCCACTGCGCTCGATCGCGAAGGCGACGTCGTCTAGTTCGAGGTCGGGCGACGACGGGTCGGCCTCGTCGTGCCAGCCGACCCGCGCGCCACGGATGCGGATCGAGTCCTGCGCGAACAGCCACTCGGCCGCGCGGTCGTCGGGCGCGGCCTTCCTGCGGATCGGGAAGCCTGCGACGTGGAACCGTCCTTCGGCATCGCGCCGGATCGCGAGTCGAGGCGCGTCGACTTCGAGCGACGAGAGACGAAGCTGGAACAGCAGCAGCGTCTCCCACGACAGCGTGGCGCGGACCATCGGCAGGACCAGCGCATCGCCGCCCTGCGCATCGACGATCTGCAGCGACTGCAGGGCGATCGACGGTCGCAGGCCTCGCCACGATGCCTCGATGCGACCGATGTGGACGGTCTCGCCGAGCGCGCGCCCTGCGATGCGTTCGACGTCCCCGCGATAGTCGTCGACGTTCGGAAGGACCGCGTAGCGCAACACGACGACGAGCGTGCCGAACAGCAGCCATCCGACGGTCAGGACCATCGCGAAGGCCTTCAGCACGCCGACGGCGTGGTGCGGAACGGGGCGGGGTCCGCGCGTCGCGTCAATCGCCATCGGGGCACCGGGAACGACGCGCGACGACAGGCGATCGACGAGAGGGAATGGCAGCCTCGGACGGTGCGATGGGATACTGCGACGGACCGCTCGAGGCGACCTCTCGTATCGGACCGGGCGATGGGATCGGCTGCATCGCGAGCGACTGCGGGCAGGGAGGCATTCTAACTGCTGCCTCCCGGACGCCGCCCTCGGAAGGAACCCGCATTCGATGACGACCGTTCCGTGAAGACCGAGCCGCCCTTCGTCCCGGCCGCGGACGCCGTCGGCCCGCCCGCGACCCGCGCTCCTTCGCGCTGGCGATCGCGGCTCGCGCAGGCGCGACCGGCGTGGGCATCGTCGATCGCCGCGCTCGGGTCGGCGGCCATCGATCGCGCCGTCATCGTCGCCCGGCTCGAACACCGACGAGGCGATGCCTGGCGCGACGAAGCGCATCTGCGCTCGGGGCTGCGGCACCTGCGCAGCGAAGTGCTAGCGGCGCTGATCGACCGCGACCTCGACGGACGGGCCGACCTCGCCGAGGTGATGCTGGCCACCACGGCGCTGGCCGAGGTCGCGATCGGCGAAGCGCTGGTCTTCCATGCGCATGCGCTCGCCCGCGTCCATGGCGTGCCGATCGGCCGGGCCGGCGGTGCGCCGCAGGACCTGCTCGTCGTCGGCATGGGCAAGCTCGGCGGCGGCGAGCTCAACGTCTCGTCCGACATCGACCTGATCTTCGTGTACGACGAGGACGGCGAGACGCGGGAGAGTCCGGACCTGTCGCCGGCCGGACAGGCGCTACGCCCCATCGCCAACGAGGAGTTCTTCACGCGACTCGGTCGCAAGCTGATCGCGTCGCTCGCCGAGGTGACCGGCGACGGCTTCGTGTTCCGCGTCGACATGCGGCTGCGACCCGACGGCGACTCGGGACCGCTCGTCACCCACTTCGCGATGCTCGAGCGCTATCTCGTCGGGAGCGCGCGCGACTGGGAACGCTTCGCGTGGGTCAAGGGCCGCGTCGTATCGCCGCGCGTGTTCGCGAACGGCGATGCGGCCGCCGCGCTCGCGGCGCTCGTCACGCCGTTCGTCTATCGCCGCTACCTCGACTTCAGCGCGATCGATGCGTTGCGGCGCCTGCATGGACAGATCCGCGACGAGGCCGCGCGGCGCGAGACGGCGCGCCGCGGACGGTCGTCGCCGAACGGCACGAACGTCGACGCGCGCGATGCGATCACGCGCATCGACGTCAAGCTCGGCAGCGGCGGCATCCGCGAGATCGAGTTCATCGCGCAGCACTTCCAGCTGATCCGCGGCGGTCGCGAGCCGCACCTGCGTCTGCGACCCACGGTCGCGACGCTCGCGGCGCTGGTCCGCGAAGGACTGATCACCGCGGAGGTCGGCGGTTGGCTGCTCGACGCGTACACCTTCCTGCGCAACGTGGAGCACCGGCTGCAGTACCTCGACGATGCCCAGACGCACACGCTTCCCGGCCGCAGCGCGAGCGACGACTGCCTGCGCATCGGCGCGATGTGCGACCGCCTGGTCCCGCACGACGGGCCGCGCGGCTTCGACGGTCTCGTCGCCGCGCTCGAAGTCCATCGGGGCCGCGTCGCGACGCAGTTCGATGCGGTCTTCGGTCTCGAGTCGCCGACCGCGTCGACGGGACCGGGCCCGATCGCGACCACGACCGCCGGCCTTTGGAGCGCCTTCTGCGAAAGCAGTCCTCTCCATGCCCGCGACGAGGCGGCCGCGACGGCGGTCCGCGAACGGCTCGTCGCGCTCGGCTTCGATCCACCGGACGGCGCCTTCGCGCGGCTGGTCGCGCTCGCCCGCAGCACGAGGCTGCGCGCCCTGTCGTCGTCCGCGCGGGGCCGGCTCGACGCGCTGGTGCCGCGTCTCGTCGACGCGTCGAGCGGCACGGCCGACCGCACGGCGACCCTCGGCCGCTGGTTCGATCTGATCGAGGCCATCGCCGGACGGAGCGCCTATCTCGCGCTCCTCGACGAGTATCCGAACGCGACGCGCGCCGTCACGCGGCTCCTCGCAGCGAGCCCCTGGGCGGCGCAATACCTCACGCGCCATCCGTTGCTGCTCGACGAACTGATCGACGCACCCGGGAACGATCGCGGCGTCCGCACCGACGCGGACTGGCGCGCCCACTGGCTCGACGTGCGCGATGTTCTGCGGCGTCAGCTCGCGACGGCTCCGAACGATGCCGAACGGCAGATGGACGTGCTGCGGGAGATCCATCACGTCGAGACCTTCCGCCTGCTGATCGCGGACCTCGACGGCCATCTCGGGATCGAGATGCTGTCGGACCAGTTGTCGGCGCTCGCGGACCTCGTGCTCGACGCGAGCATCTCCGCGTGCTGGACGCACTTCGTCGCGAGTCGTTCCGACGCCGCGTCGCTGCCCGCGTCGCCCGCGTTCGCGGTCATCGCGTACGGCAAGCTCGGCGGCAAGGAGCTCGGCTACGCGTCGGACCTCGACCTCGTGTTCCTCTTCGATGCGCAGGCCGACGCCGATGCCGACGCGGCCGTTCAGCGCCATGCGCGCTTCGCGCAGCGCCTCAACGTGTGGCTCACGGCGCGGACCACGGCGGGCGCGCTGTTCGACATCGACCTTCGCCTCAGACCGGACGGCGCGGCCGGCCTCGTGGTGTCGAGCTTCGACGCATGGTCGCGTTACGAGCGCCGCGAGCACGACGTCGGCGCCTGGACCTGGGAACACCAGGCCCTGACGCGGGCGCGCTTCTGTGCGGGCGACCGCACCCTCGGCGCGGCCTTCGAACGCGAGCGCCTCGCGATCCTCGCGGCACGCTGCTATGACGACGCCGGTCGCGTCGGGCTGCGCGGCGAGATCGTCGCGATGCGCAGGCGCATGCACGACGGGCATCCCAATCGCAGCGGCTCCTTCGATCTCAAGCACGACGACGGCGGCATGGTCGACATCGAGTTCGCCGTCCAGTATCTGGTCCTCGCGTACGGCGCGGCTCATCGCGAACTGCTCGACAACGTCGGCAACATCGCGCTGCTCGCGCGCGCGGCCGACGCCGCGTTGATCGAGCCCGTCGCTGCGACCGACTGCGCCGACGCCTATCGCGTCTATCGGGCGCGCCAGCACGCCTCGCGGCTGGCCGACCCGTCCGCGCATGCGGCTCGCGTACCGATCGACCAGTACGTATCCGAGCGCGAGCACGTGCGTCGGCTCTGGACACGGCTCTTCGAGGCGTGACGCGGCGCGGCCGCACGGCCGCGGTTCCTCACACAGTCTTACAGCGCGTTACACCGGGGACGTGCACGATGCGCTCCGGCCCGTCGTTGATGTCGGGCGTCGATCGAAACGGATCGCGCATCCGCCCCGTCCCCTGGAGAACACCATGCATGCACGTCTCATCGAGCTCGGCCTCGCGGCCGCACTGACCACCGCCTTCGCGGTCCCCGCGTTCGCGCAGACCGCCGTCGGGTCGCAAGCAGACACGCAGCGCGACGTCTCGCAGCAGAGGCGCATCGAGAGCGGCCTGCAGTCCGGCCAGCTGAACACGCGCGAGGCCGGTCGCCTCGAAGCCGGCGAGGCCCATGTCGAGAGGCTGCAAGCGAACGCCGAACGCAACGGCTCGGTGTCGGCCGGCGAACAGGCGCGCATCGACGCCGCGCAGAATCGCGAGAGTCGTGCGATCCACGACCAGAAGCACGACGCGCAGGTCGGCAACCCGAACTCCGCTTCGTCGCGGCGCCTGCAGGCCGATGTCCAGCGCAACGAGAACCAGCAGGCGCGCATCGCGCAGGGCGAGCGGTCGGGCGAACTGTCGACCCGCGAGGCGGGCTCGCTCGAACGCGGCCAGGCGCGTACCGATCGCGCGACGGCGCGTGCGGCGGCCAACGGCCACGTGTCCGGCGGCGAGCAGGCGCGTCTGCAGGCGCGCGAGAACCGCCAGAGCGGACGCGTGTTCCGGAAGAAGCACAACGGCGTCGTGGCCTGACCGACGACGGGTCCGAGGTGCGGCGGGGCGGTGATGGTTCGTGATGCATCGCCCGCTTCGAAGACGACCCGGGCCCGCCGTCCCGACGTATCGTCTCGGGCCGGCGTTGCGAGCCGGTGGTCGAAGGCAGCAGGCCCACGGTCGTCCGGCCGTCGAGGTCCCGACGAAACGAGCGCGCACATGAACCCCGATCCTCGCCACCCCGAACGCAGCACGCGACGCCCCGCTTCGTCGCGCGGGCCCGCCTCCCAGGTGGGGGCCGCCGTCGTCACGGCGCTCGCGTTGGCGACGGCCGTCGGCTTCTCGTTCGTCGCGGTGCAGTCGATCGCGGGCGACCTCCGCTCGAGTGCGGGCCGGGTCGACGCGAAGGGCAGCGGCGACGCGAAGGACGATCGCAGCGAAGCCCTCGTCGCTCACGTCCTCAACCGCGTCGCCTATGGACCGCGGCCGGGCGACGTCGAACGCGTGCGCCGCATCGGCGTCGACGCGTACATCGACGAGCAGCTCCATCCCGAACGCATCGCGCTCGGCGACTCGCTGCAGCAGCGCCTCGACGCCCTCGACGTGCAGCGTCTGCCGGCCGGCACGCTGATCGACGGCTATCGCAGCGAGCAGCGGGCGGTGCGCGAGGCGCAGCGCGACCGGGCGGCGACGAAGGGCGGGGACGCCAAGGCGAAGGAGGTCGGCGAGCCGGTCGAGCTGAAGGACGATGTCGTCGCGATGCGCCGTCAGCAGTATCAACGTCTCGCGTCGCAGTCGTCCGAGGCACGGCTCGTCCAGGCCGTCGACAGTCCGCGGCAATTGCAGGAGGTGATGACCGACTTCTGGTTCAACCACTTCAACGTGTTCGTCGGCAAGGACCTCGACCGGGTGCTGGTGTCCGACTACGAGCGCGACGCGATCCGGCCGAACGCGATGGGCCACTTCCGCGACCTGCTCGGTGCGACCGCGAAGCATCCCGCGATGCTGTTCTATCTCGACAACTGGCTCTCGACCGGCGCCGATGCCGACGTCAATCGCAATGCGAAGCAGAAGGCCGGCCTCAACGAGAACTACGCGCGCGAGCTGATGGAACTGCACACGCTCGGCGTCGAGAACGAAGGCAGGCCCGGCGGATACACGCAGAAGGACGTGACCGAGCTCGCCCGCATCCTCACCGGCTGGACCTTCGACGGTCGCGCGACCGGCCGCGGCGGTCCGCTCGAAGGCGTCGAGAGCCAGAACCTCTTCGTCTTCGCGCCCCGTCGACACGACGACGGCACGAAGCAGTGGCTCGGCCACGCGATCCGCGGCAACGGCGAGGAGGAGGGCGAGTACGCGCTCGACGTCCTCGCGATGCATCCGGCCACGGCCCGCCACGTCAGCTTCGAACTGGCGCAGTACTTCGTGGCCGACCAGCCGCCGCAGAGTCTCGTCGACCGCCTGACCGCGCGATGGCTCGCGACCGACGGCGACATCCGCGAGGTGTTGCGCACGTTGCTCGGCAGCCCCGAGTTCCGCGACCCTTCGGCGATGACGGCCAAGTTCAAGACGCCGTATCAATACGTGGTCTCGGCCACGCGCGCGAGCGGCCTGCCGGTCGTCAACGTGCAGCCGATCGTGGGCACGCTGTCGCAGCTCGGCATGCCGCTCTACGGCTGTCTCACGCCCGACGGCTACAAGAACACCGAGGCCGCATGGCTCAATCCCGAGGGGATGACCCGTCGCATCAACTTCGTCACGGCGCTCGCGACCGGCCGCCTCGCGATCGACCGGCCGGCAGCGGCAGCGGCGTCGGTCGGCGGACAGGCGATCGCGCCGACACCGGTCGCGCAGCCCGCGGCGCGCAGCGCAGGCCTCGACGCCGTGCCGCTGCTCGAGACGCTCGGCCCGACCATCGGCGCGCGCACACGTGGTGTCGTGCTCGGCACCGAGCCGCAGCTCGCGGCGGCTCTCGTGCTCGGCAGTCCCGACTTCATGCGGCGTTGAGCCGCCGCCCGAGAGGAACCATCATGCAACGACGCGCATTCGTCTCGATGCTCTCGCTGGCCGGCCTGTTGCCGGTCGGCCGTACGGCCTGGGCCGCCACCGCGCCTGCCGCTGCCCCGGTCACCGGCCGCAAGATGGTCGTGGTGTTCCTGCGTGGCGCGGTCGACGGTCTCTCGGTGGTCGCGCCGTACGCGGAGCCCGACTACGCCCGCTATCGTCCGACCCTCGCGCTTCCCGCGCCCGGCCGGCCCGACGGGCTGCTCGACCTCGACGGTCGCTTCGGTCTCCATCCCGCGCTCGCGTCGCTGATGCCGCTGTGGACCGGCGGCCGGCTCGCGTTCGTCCATGCGTCGGGCTCGCCCGATCCGACCCGCTCGCACTTCGATGCGCAGGACTACATGGAATCGGGCACGCCGGGCCTCAAGCGCACGCCCGACGGGTGGATGAATCGCCTGCTCGGCGAACTGCCGGGTCGGCCTTCCGCGACGCGCGGCCTGTCGGTCGGCGCGGTGCTGCCGCGCATCTACGCGGGACCGGTCCCGGTCGCGTCGATGGCCGAGGGGCAGGGCGCGACACGCCCCACCATCCTCGATCAGCCGCGTGTCGCGGATGCGTTCGCGAAGCTCTACGACGGCGACGACGCCGCGTCGCGGACCTATCGCGAGTCGCTCGAGGCGCGTCGCGAGGTGCTCGCCTCGCTGGACCCTTCGGCCAACGAGAAGGAGCAGCTCGCGGCCAACAACGGCGCACCGCTGCCCAACGGATTCCCCGACGACGCGGCCCGTCTCGCGCGCCTGATGCGCAACGACCCCAACGTGCAGCTCGCCTTCGTCGCGCTCGGCGGATGGGACACCCATGCGGGCCAGGGGACGGCACGCGGCCAGCTGGCCAATCGCCTGAGGCCGTTGGGCGACGGACTCGCGGTCCTCGCCGACCGGCTCGGTCCGATGTTCGACGACACCGTCGTCGTCGTCATGTCCGAGTTCGGCCGGACCGCACGCGAGAACGGCAATCGCGGCACGGACCACGGGCACGGCAACGCGATGTGGGTGCTGGGCGGCCCGGTCGCCGGCGGCAGGGTGCATGGACGCTGGCCCGGCATCGACGAGTCCGGCCTCCACGAGAATCGCGATCTCGCGATCACCACCGACTTCCGCGACGTCGTCGCCGAGGTGGCCGAGCGGCATCTGACGCTGCCCGACGCGCAACTCGCGCAACTGTTTCCCGATCGGCCGTTTCACCGCGACGCGCCTCGCGTGCTCAAGGTCTGAGGCCGAGCGAGCGGGGCGACACGCAAGAAAGCACAGGGGGTTGGTACGACCGGCGACACGGGGATGCGACACAGTCCTACCGGCCCCGCAACGGCCCGCACCGAAACTCCGCAGTCAGCGCACGAGCGATACCGAATCCGTCGTTCCGCTCGCGCCCCTTCTGAAACCAAGCGAGGTCCCCATGAAGAATTCCACATTGCGCAGCATCGCGCTGGCCGCCATGATCGGCATCGGCTCACCCGTCCTGCTCGCCGCTTGCGGCTCGACGAAGACCAGCGAGAGCACCGGTCAGTACGTCGACGACGCGACCATCACGACCAAGGTCAAGGCCGAGTTCGTGCGCGACTCCGCGGTGGATGCGACCAACATCAAGGTCGAGACCTACAAGGGTACGGTCCAGCTGTCGGGCTTCGCGAAGAGCCAGGCCGAGATCAACAAGGCGGTCCAGATCGCTCGCAACGTGACGGGCGTGCAGTCGGTCAAGAACGACCTGCTGTTGAGGTCCGCGCAATAGACCGACCGGTTCGACGCGATCGAAGAGCCGCCCTCGGGCGGCTTTTTCATGCCTCGAGATTGTCGATGAGCCGCGTCGCGCCCAGCCAGGCGGCCGCGAGGACCACGAGCGAGCCGGCGCTGTCCGACGGCCGCGGCGCCGCCAGGTCGGCGCGTCGACGGATCGCGACGTAGTCGGGCCGCCAGCCGCGCGTCCGCAGGCGCGTTCCGGCGTCTCGTTCGAGCTTCGCGAGGTCGGCCCGGGAGTCGCGGCCGAGCAGGTCCGCGATCGAACGCAGTTCGCGATACAGCGTCGGCGCTTCCTCTCGTTCGCCGGGGTCCAGGTACGCGTTCCGCGACGACAGCGCGAGACCGTCGGCCGCGCGCTGCGCC
>CALMOR010000112.1:9540-21202 GCA_937872165.1 uncultured Burkholderiales bacterium
CTGACGCGCCATGCGCCGCAGCACCATCAACTGCTGATAGTCCTTCTTCCCGAAGATCGCGGCACGCGGCTGCACGCACGAGAAGAGCTTCAGGACCACGGTCGAGACGCCGACGAAGAAGCCGGGACGGAACTCGCCCTCGAGCACGTCGCCGAGCGCGTGCGGCGGATGGACGCGGTACTCCTGCGGCTCCGGGTACATCTCGTTCTCGTCCGGCGCGAACAGCACGTACACGCCTTCGGCCTCGAGCTTCTCGCAGTCGCTCTCGAAGGTCCGCGGATAGCGATCGAAGTCGTCCTTGGGGCCGAACTGCAAGCGGTTGACGAAGATGCTCGCGACGACCGGATCGCCGTGCTTCGCAGCGAGGCGCATCAGCGACAGGTGCCCTTCGTGCAGGCTGCCCATCGTCGGCACGAAGGCGGTCCGCAACTGACCGCGCAACTGGTCGCGCAGCGCTTCGATGGTGGTGACGATCTTCATGGGTCGGTGCGGCGTCCACGCGGCTGATCGGAAGAAGCCACGGTCGCGTCCCGGGGCGGACGCGGAGCATGCCAGAAGTCGGGTCGCGCGCGAAACGCCCCGGACTCAGGGGTAGCCGTGTTCCGCGGCGGGGAAGCTGCGGTCCTTCACTGCGAGGACATAGGCCTGCAGCGCGCCGGCGATGTCGTGCGACGTGCCGTCGTCGCGTGCCATGAAGTCGCGCACGAAGCGCGCCTTCCGGCCCGGATAGATGCCCAGCATGTCGTGAAGCACCAGAACCTGGCCGCTGCACTCGGGGCCGGCCCCGATGCCGATGGTCGGGATGGTCAGGGCCGCGGTGACGCGCGCGGCGAGCGCCGTTGGGACCATCTCCAGCACCAGCATCGAACCGCCGGCCTCCTCCGCCGCGAGCGCGTCGGACAGCAGGCGCTCCGCGTCCGCGTCGTGCCTGCCCTGCACGCGATAGCCGCCGAGCTGATGCACGCTCTGCGGCGTCAGGCCGAGATGCGCGCAGACCGGGACGCCGCGCGCGACGAGGAACGCGATGGTCTCGACGAGCCAGCCGTTGTCGTGGCCCGCGCCCTCGAGCTTGATCATCTGCGCACCGGCCTGCATCAGCACGGACGCGCTGGCGTACGCCGCCGCGGGCGATGCGTGATAGCTCGCGAACGGCAGGTCGCCGATCAGCCACGCGCGCCCGTCGACGTTGCGCAGGCCGCGTGCCGTGCAGGCGACGTGGTAGCGCATCTGTTCGAGCGTGACCGGGAGAGTCGACGTCTCGCCCTGCAGCACCATGCCGACCGAGTCGCCGACCAGCAGCACGTCGACCCCGGCGCGGTCGCAGAGCGCGGCGAAGCTCGCGTCGTAACAGGTCAGCATCGCGATGCGTTCGCCCGCGTCGCGCATGGCCTGCAGCGCCGGACCGGTGACCCTCCCGCGGCGAGCGTCCGACGGTGGCGGCGCTCCGGCCGTGCCGGCGTGGACCACGTCAGTCTCCCCGATTGAAGAACTCGCGACGGCCGCGCATCGAGCGGATGCGGTCGAGCAGCAGTTCGAAGTCCGCGTCTTCGTGGGCCGGGTCGAGATGTTCGGTGTTGACCGTCAGCAACGGCGAAGCCTCGTACGAATGGAAGAAGCGCGTATAGGCCTCGCACAACTGTTCGAGGTAGGCCTCGGAGATCGACACCTCCATCGGGCGGCCTCGCTCGGCGATGCGCGACAGCAGGATGGTCGGCGACGCGTCGAGGTGGATCACGAGGTCGGGGACCGGCGCCTGCACCGCGAGGTTCGAATAGATCTGGCGATAGAGGTCGAGCTCGTCGTCGGCCAGCGTCAGCGACGCGAACAGCGCGTCCTTCTCCAACAGGAAGTCGGCCACGAAGATCTCGTCGAAGAGTTCGCGCTGGCCGAGCTCGCGCAACTGACGGATGCGCTGGAACAGGAACGCGAGCTGCGTCGTGAACGCATGGCGCGCGCTGTCGCGATAGAAGCGTTCGAGGAAGGGATTGGCTTCGGGCCGTTCGAGCAGCGTCTCGGCGCGCAGCCTTTCCGCGAGGCGGACCGCGAGCGAGGTCTTGCCGACGCCGATGGGTCCTTCGATGACGAGGTGCCTGACTTTTTCGATCATGGGAACGAGGGAAGGAGAAGGACGTGCCGCTCAGGATTCGAGGCGCTCGATCCGCTGGTCCGTCGTGCGCGCGACCAGCGTGTCCGCGCGTCCCTGGCCGGGGATCACGACCGGACCGGCGAGCTCGATCAGCGGCGTCAGCACGAATGCGCGCTCCGCGATACGGGGATGCGGCACGACCAGGTCCGGCGTCTTCAGCATGCCGTCGCCATAGAGCAGCAGGTCGAGGTCGAGCGTGCGCGGTGCGTTGCGCGTCGTGCGCACGCGGCCGTAGCGCGTCTCGATCGCCTGCAGCGCGACGAGCAGTTCGTGCGCGGACATCCGCGTCTCGACCTCGGCCACCGCGTTGACGTAGTCGGGTCCGTCGCCGTCGACCGGCGCCGAACGGTAGAGACTCGACGACGCGACGAAATCGGTCGACGGCAGGCGCGAGAGATCGGCCAGCGCGTTGAGCACGGCGTCTCGCGAGAAGCCGAGGTTGGCGCCGACGCCGATGAAGGCCGTGACGGGGTCGCGTTCTTCGGAAGCCGTGGTCATTCGCGCGGAGGCTCGCCTTGGTGGGTCGTCGCATCCTCGCTGCCGTCGGCCGCCGGCTTGCGGACGCGGCGGCGGCGCGGCTTCGGCGCAGCATCGCCGTCGGCCGCCGGCGTCGCCTCGACGACGTCTCCGGCGGAGCCCGCATCGGTGTCGGTCGCATCGTCGGACGCCGCACCGGTCCCTTCGCTCGCGGCCTTCTTCCTGCGACGCCGTTTGCGCTTGGCGCCGCCGCCGTCGGCCATGCCGGGATCGGCCTGCAGGGCCTCGCGCCCCTCGGCATCCGCGTCGATGAAGGTCGTCCACCAGTCGGCTAGCGGCTGCTCGATCTCGCCGGCGGCGGCGCGCAGCAGCAGGAAGTCGTAGCCCGCGCGAAAGCGCGGATGCTCGAGCAGCCGCCACGGTGCGCGGCCCGTGCGTCGCTCCAGTCGCGGCTGCAGCCCCCAGATCTCGCGCATGTCGGCGGTGTAGCGCCGCTGGATCGCGAGCGTGCCGGTCTGCGCGTCGAGCACCTGGTCCATCGCGGCGGCTAGCGCGGGGATCGGCAACTCGCCGCGCGCCTTGCCGTCGTTCCATTGCTTGAGCACCTCGTGCCACAGCAGCGACGCGAACAGGAAGCTCGGCGTGGTCGGCTTGCCGGCGCGGATGCGGTCGTCGGTGTTCTGCAGCGCCAGCGTGACGAAGCGTTCGCCGAGCGGCTGTTCGAGCACGACGTCGAGCATCGGCAGCATGCCGTGATGGAGTCCCTCGGCGCGAAGCCGCCGGAGGCAGGCCAGCGCCTGGCCCGACATCAGCAGCTTCAGCATCTCGTCGAAGAGCCGCGCCGCGGGAACGTTCTCGAGCAGCGGCGCGAGACGCGCGATCGGTTCGCGCGTCGCTTCGTCGATCGCGAAGCCGAGCTTGGCCGCGAAGCGCACGGCCCGCAGCATCCGCACCGGGTCTTCGCGATAGCGCTTGTCCGGGTCGCCGATCATCCGCAGCGTGCGCGACTTCACGTCGTCGAAGCCGTGGTGGTAGTCGATCACGGTCTGCGTCGACGGGTCGTAGAAGAGCGCGTTGACCGTGAAGTCGCGGCGCGCCGCGTCCTCCTCCTGCGAACCGAAGACGTTGTCGCGCAGCACGCGGCCGTGCTCGTCGGACATCTGCAGCGGGCCGGGCGGTCGGCGGTCGCGCCGCCCGCCGCGGCCGCTGCTTGCCGGCGGGATCACCTGCACGACCGGCTCGGCCGCCGCGGCCGCGGGTGCGGTCTCCGCGGCCGCCGGCGGTCCGCTGGCGCGGAAGGTCGAGACCTCGATCGTGTCGGCGCCGAACATCACGTGCACGAGCCGGAAGCGACGGCCGATGATGTGCGCCCGACGGAAGAGCCGCTGCACCTCCTCGGGCGTCGCGTCGGTCGCGACGTCGAAGTCCTTCGGCTTCACTTGCAGCAGCAGGTCGCGCACCGCGCCGCCGACGACGAAGGCCTTGAAGCCGGCCTCCTGCAGCGTCGTCGTGACGCGCGTCGCGTTGGCCGAGACCAGCTTCGCGTCGATGCCGTGGGCCGACGACGGGACCATCACCGGCCCCGTGGCCTTGCCGCGGCTCGAACGCGCGGCGCGGCGCGCCGATGGCGTGGCGCTGGCGGCCTCGGGCTTCGCGCCCTGCGTGACGCCGGCCTCCGGGGCGGCGACGACGCGCTTGCCGAAGATCCGGCTGAAGAGCTTCCTAATCATCGAAGAGGGTGAGAAGACGCCAGCCCCGTGCGCTCGCGTGCGCGCGCAGCGTGGCGTCGGGATTGGTCGCGACCGGGACGGTCACGTGTTCGAGGAGCGCGACATCGTTGCGCGAGTCGCTGTAGAAGGTGGTCGACGCGAAGCCCCGCCACGCGTAGCCGAGGCTCTCGAGCCAGTCGGTCACGCGCGTCACCTTGCCTTCACGGAAGCAGGGTTCGCCGCGCACCCCGCCGGTGAAGCGGCCATCGATCTGCTCGGGCACCGTGCCGACCAGATGCTCGATGCCGAAGCGCCGCGCGATGCGTGCGGTGACGAAGACGTTGGTCGCCGTGACGACCGCGCACAGGTCGCCGGCGTCGCGGTGCGAGGCCACCAGTGCGAGCGCCGACGGACGGACGTACGGTTCGACGACGTCGCGCATGAACTCGTCGTGCCAGGCGTCGAGCGTCGCGCGGTCGTGCGCCGCGAGCGGCGCGAGGCTGAACTCGAGGAACGCGACCATGTCGAGCGTGCCGGCCTTGTAGGCCTCGTAGAACTCGTCGTTGCGACGGGCGAACCAGGCCGCGTCGACGACACCCTTGCGGGCGAGGAAGCTGCCCCACTCGAAGTCGCTGTCGATCGGCAGCAGCGTATGGTCGAGATCGAAGAGCGCGAGGCGAAGGCCTTCGCCCCGGGCGGGCGGTCGGGCGTCGTGGGGTCGCGTGACGGGAGAGGCGTCTGGCACGGATCGGTTCAGGCAGGAAAGGGTCGGTCCGCCGGTTCGTCGCGGACGGAGGGGAAGTCGATGCTGCTGCGGAGGAAGTCGCGGATCAGCGGCACGGTCACGAGGCGGCCGTGCTCGCGACCGTGACGGTCGAGGGCGTCGACCATGCGCATCAGCGAACCGAGGTCGCGCGTGAAGTGCGTCATCAGATAGCGTCGCACCTCGGGTGCGAGCGGGAAGCCGCGGTCCTTCGCGCGATGGACCAGTGCCGCGTCCTTCTCGTCGTCGTCGAGCCGATGCAGTCGATGGACGAGCCCCCACGAGAGGCGCGAGCGGAGGTCGTCGCGGCCCGGTGCGAAGAGGAGGCCGCGAGGCGCGGCGTTGCCGGTCGCGACGAGGCGGCCCGCGGGATCTTCGCGCAGTCGATTCACGGCATGGAACAGCGCTTCCTGCGCCTGCGCGTCGAGGGCCTCCACGTCGTCGATGACCAGTGCCGCTCCGGCCGCGCCTGCAGCGGCGTCGCGGATCGCGCCGGCCGACGCGGCACGGCCATCGAGATGCGTAGCCTTCATCGCCCGGCTCGCCGCGGTCGCCAGATGGGTGCGGCCACTGCCGTCCTCGCCCCACAGGTAGAGGCAGCGTGCCGACGGGTCGGCCGGCGTGGTCGTCGCGAGCAGACGCAGGGCCGCGAGCGCTTCGGCGTTGCGTCCGACGACGAAGTCGTCGAAGGTCGGAACGGAAGGCGGCTCGAGATCGAGCAGGAGCTGGTTCATGAGCAGCGATGCGAAGGATGCGGGCCCGATCGCTCAGCGGCGCTCGGCGGGACCCGGCACCGCGGGGTCGAGCGCCGCGTTGATGGCGGCTACCTGCGGGTTGCGACCGCGATAGAAGTCGCTGGTCAGGTAGATCTTGTTGAGGTGCCCCAGCGCCACCGCGAGCACCGCGCTGACAGGCAGGGCGAGCAGGATGCCGAAGAAGCCGAACACCTCGCCGAACGCGAGCAACGCGAAGATCACCGTGAGCGGATGCAGGCCGATGTTCTCGCCGACCAGACGCGGCGTCAGGAAGACACTCTCCGCGATCTGCCCGATGCCGTAGATCACCGCCACCGCGACGAAGCCGTAGAGGCTGCCGAACTGCAACAGCGCGGCCAGGAGCGCGAGCACGAGGCCGGTCGCGAAGCCGACGTACGGGATGAAGACCAGGAGGCCGGTGAGGATGCCGATCGGCAGGGCGCCGTCGAAGCGGGCGATCGACAGCGTGATCGAGTAGTAGACGGCGAGGATCGCCATCACCAGCAACTGGCCGCGCAGGAATTGCGCGAGGACCTTGTCGACTTCGCCGGTCATCGAGCCGAGCTTCTGGTTGAGACCGCGCGGGATCAGCGCCTGCATGCGCGTCCAGACCATGTGCCAGTCGATCAGCAGATAGAACAGGACGATCGGCACGAGGAAGGCGGTCGCGAGCCACGACAGCGCGGCGGCGCTGCCCACGCGCAGATAGGCGAGCGCCGACGCGCCGATGCTCTCGAAGTTGAAGTGCTCCGACATGTACCCGCGGATCGAGTCGGCGCTGAAGTTGATGTCGACGCCGAAGATCGACGACAGGCGCGGTGCGATGCCGGTCTGCAGTCGCGTGACGAGGTCGGGGAGCTTCTCGCGCCCGCTGACGAACTCCTTCTGCACGACCGGCACGATGATGAGGATCAGGAGGATCACGAACAGGATCATCAGCAACAGCATCAGCGTGCTGCCGAGCCAGCGCGGGACGCGGTGCTTCGCGAGCCAGTCGACGCCGGGGTTGAGGATGTATCCGAGGATCGCGGCGATCAGGAACGGCGTGAGCACCGGCGCCAGCAGCCAGATCAGGACGCCGATCACGGCGAAGACCGCGACCCAGAGGAGGGTCTGCCGCAGGAAGGGTGAGAAGGTGCTGTCCGATGACGTCATGCGGGCTTCGAAGAAGGGCGGGCGTGGTTCGTTGCGGGCTTCGACGCGCTCGTCGCTCGCATCGGGAGGCTGTCGCGCTGGGATAGAATCCGGCGCTTCGCGATACCGGCCCGCGAGGCCTCCGGCCGATGGACGATCGGGCACGGTCGGCGCGCGGTCCGCCAAAAAGCTCGCTACTTTATCAGGCAGCGGTCGCCGGGTGCCCGGACGAGACCGCGGTCGGCCTCGTCTCGTCGTCCTTCGCCTTTCCTCTGCCTCCTCCTGCCATGACCGGACTGTCCTATCGCGATGCCGGCGTCGACATCGACGCCGGCGACGCGCTCGTCGAGAACATCAAGCCGTTCGCCAGGCGCACGATGCGGCCCGAGGTCATGGCCGGCATCGGCGGCTTCGGTGCGCTGATCGAATTGCCGAAGCGTTATCGCGAGCCCGTGCTGGTGGCCGGCACCGACGGTGTCGGCACCAAGCTCAAGCTCGCGTTCGCGATGGGCCGACACGCGACCATCGGCGTCGACCTCGTCGCGATGAGCGTCAACGACATCCTCGTGCAGGGCGCCGAACCGCTCTTCTTCCTCGACTACTACGTCTGCGAGAAGCTCGACGTCGCTACCGCGACAGCCGTCGTGCGCGGCATCGCGGACGGCTGCGAGCAGGCGGGCTGCGCGCTGATCGGTGGCGAGACGGCCGAGCATCCGGGCGCGTTCCCGGTCGGCGAGTACGACCTCGCGGGCTTCGCCGTCGGGGTCGTCGAGAAGTCGAAGGCCATCGACGGCACGCGCATCGAAGCCGGCGACGGGCTGATCGGCCTCGCATCGAGCGGGCTGCATTCGAACGGCTACTCGCTGGTCCGCAAGGTGATCGAGCGCTCGGGCGCCGCGCTGGATGCGCCGTTCGTCGACGGACAGGGTGCCCCGATCACGCTCGGCGATGCGCTGCTAGCTCCGACGCGCATCTACGTCGAGGCGGTTCGCGCGCTGCTCGACGTCGTCGACGTGAAGGGCATGGCGCACATCACCGGCGGCGGTCTCGCCGAGAACACCCATCGCATGTTCCCCGAGGGCCTCGCGGCCGAACTCGATCCGTCGCGCTGGACACGGCCTCCGCTCTTCGAATGGCTCGCGCGCGAGGGCGGCATCGCTGAGGACGAGATGCGTCGCACCTTCAACTGCGGCATCGGCTTCGTGCTGGTGGTGGGCGCCGCCGAGGTCGAGGCCGCGCTGGCGTTCCTCGCCGGAACGGGCGAGTCGGCCGCCTTGATCGGTCGCGTCCGCGAACGCGTCGACGGCGCCGGCCGCACGACCTTCACCTGATCGCGGCGGCCATCGCCAGCGCGACGAAGCGCTCGGTGGCATCGTCCGCGAGGCTGTCGACGACGACGCGGTCGGGAATCGAGCGCAGCCATGTGAGCTGCCGCTTCGCGAGCTGGCGGGTCGCGGCGATGGCGGCGTCGCGCATCGCCGTGCGATCGCAGCGCCCTTCCAGCCATTCCCATATCTGGCGGTAGCCGACGCAACGCATCGACGGCATGCGCGCGTCGAGGTCGCCCCGCCGCCGGAGAGCTTCGACCTCGGCGATCAGTCCGGTGCCCAGCATCGTGTCGAAACGGGTCGCGATGGCGTCGTGCAGGACCGTGCGATCCGACGGTTCGAGCGACCACGCGAGGATCGGCCTTCGCGCGACGCGACCGCCGCCGCGCTGCAGGCTCGACAGCGTCACGCCGGCGCTGCGCCAGACCTCGAGGGCCCGCGAGATGCGCTGCGCGTCGAGCGGCGCGAGGCGCGCGGCGCTGTCCGCATCGACCGCCGCGAGCTTGCGGTGCATCGCCTCCCATCCCTCGGCGGCCGCCTCCGCTTCGATCCGCGCCCGGACCGCGAGGTCGGCGGCGGGCAGCTCGTCGAGGCCGTCGCGCAGCGCCTTGAAGTACAGCATCGTGCCGCCGACGAAGAGCGGGACGCGGCCTCGTGCCCGTATCGCGGCGGCGGCTTCGGTCGCGTCGACGACGAAGCGTGCGGCCGAGTAGCTGTCGACCGGATCGATCAGGTCGATCAGGTGGTGCGGGACGGCGGTCCGGTCGGCGGGCGACGGCTTGGCCGTGCCGATGTCCATGCCGCGATACACCAGCGCCGAGTCGACGCTGACGATCTCGATCGGCAGGTGGCGAGCCAGCGCCATGGCCGCCGCCGACTTGCCCGACGCGGTCGGCCCCATCAGGCACGGCAGCGGGGGTGCGCCCGCGGTCTCGTTCAACGGCCGCGCATGAACAGCCGGTCGAGGTCGCCGATCGCCCATTGCGTCCACGTCGGCCGGCCGTGATTGCACTGGTCGGCACGCTCGGTGACCTCCATCTGTCGCAGCAGCGCGTTCATCTCGTCGAGCGTGAGGCGCCGGTTGGCGCGCACCGCGCGATGGCAGGCCATCGTCGACAGCAGCTCGTTGCGATGTTCGGTCAGCACGCGGGATGCGCCGAACGCCTCGAGGTCGCGCAGCAGGTTGCGCGCGAGCGTCTCGATGTCCGCGGCATCGTCGTTGCCGGCGAGGAGAGCCGGCAACGCACGGACCACCAGCGTCGTCGGAGTCAGGACCGCGATGTCGAAGCCGAGCGACGCGAGGACCTCGCCGCCTTCCTCGACCGTGCCGACCTCGCGGTCGTCGGCGCGCAGCGTGACCGGGATCAGCAGTCGCTGCACCGGCACCGGTCCGGCATCGAGCACGTTCTTCAACCGTTCGTAGAGGATGCGTTCGTGCGCGGCATGCATGTCGACGAGCACGAGTCCCCGCGCGTTCTGCGCGAGGATGTAGATGCCGTGCAGTTGCCCGATGGCCGACCCGAGCCCGGATTCGTCCAGTTCGACCGAGCGCTCCGGCGACGCTTCGACGCGATCCCGACCGGCCATCGACGGCGGGTCGCCCGCCGCAAACGCGCGACCGGCCTCGCTGAACAGGCGGCCGTAGGTCGCCGTCGACTGGGCCACGCCGCGGGCCGGCGCCGCTGCGGAGCCAGCGGACGGACCCGGTCCGTACGAGCGTGCTCCGACCTCCGTCGATGCGGCATCGTCGTCGGTGCGCCGGGGCGAAGCGGCCGGTTCGGCGCCGCGCGCCAGCGCGTCGGCCACTCCGCGGAACACGAACTGATGGATGCCGCGCGACTCGCGAAAGCGCACCTCGGTCTTCGACGGATGGACGTTGACGTCGACCATCGCAGGGTCGAGGTCGAGCGCCAGCACGTAGACCGGATGCCGATCGCCGTGCAGCACGTCCTGGTAGGCCGCGCGTACCGCGTGGGCGAGGATGCGGTCGCGAACGTAACGACCGTTGACGTAGAAGTACTGCGCCGACGCGGACGCCCGGCTCGCGGTGGGCAGGCCTGCGAAGCCGCTCATGCGCAGGTCGCCGCCGACCCACGACAGCGGCCGATGCGCGGCCGCGAACTCGTCGCCGAGCAGCTGCATGACGCGGTCGAGCGGCGTGGCCGCGTTGAGATGCTCGACCACCCGACCGTTGTGCGACAGCGTGAACGCGACGTCGGGACGGGCCGCCGCCACGCGACGGAAGGCCTCGACGCAGTGGCCGAGCTCGGTCTGCTCCGACTTCAGGAATTTCCGGCGCGCGGGCGTCGCGTGGTACAGGTCCGCGACCTCGACGCTGGTGCCGACGCCGCCGGCCGAGGGCGCGGGCTTCCTGGTCGACTCGTCGTGCGCGTCGGACGGAGCGATGCGGAGCGCATGCGCCGCGTCGCGCGTGCGGGTCGTCATCGTCACCCGTGCGACCGATGCGATCGACGCAAGCGCCTCGCCGCGGAAGCCCAGCGTCGCCACGCGTTCGAGGTCCGCGAGGCTCGCGATCTTCGACGTCGCGTGACGCGTCAGCGCGAGCGGCATCTCGTCGTGCGGGATGCCGCAGCCATCGTCGGCGACGACGATGCGCCGCATGCCGCCGCCGTCGAGCTTGACGTCGATGCGCGTCGCGCCGGCATCGATCGCGTTCTCGAGCAGCTCCTTGACGACCGACGCCGGGCGCTCGACGACCTCGCCCGCTGCGATCTGGCTGACCAGTCCGTCGGGCAGTCCGCGGATCGGTCGACGCGCGGCCGCGAGCCTCGGTGCATCGTCGGAAGGGACAGCGCTCATCGGATGTTTCGCAGGCCTCGGGTGCGTGCGCGAGGGGCCCGCACGCGGGGTCGGATTATAGGGCGAGGCCCGTATGCCATCATTCGCGTCCTTCCCTCGCAGACCCGGAAACACGCTTGGACCTCGTCCTCCAGCTCGTCGGTTTCGTCCTCCATCTCGACGTTCACCTGACCGAACTCGTCGCGCGCTACGGCGTGCTGATCTACGCGATCCTCTTCGCGATCGTGTTCTGCGAGACGGGCCTCGTCGTCACGCCGTTCCTGCCCGGCGACTCGTTGCTGTTCGCGGCCGGCGCGCTCGCGGCCGTCGGCAGCATGGACCCGTGGCTGCTCGGCATCGTGCTGATCGTCGCGGCCGTGCTCGGCAACACGTCGAACTACTGGATCGGTCGCTACCTCGGGCCGAAGGTGTTCCAGTGGGAGAACTCGCGCTGGTTCAATCGACGCGCGCTCGGCGAGGCGCATGCGTTCTACGAGCGCTACGGACCGGTCGCGTTGACGATCGCGCGCTTCATGCCGATCGTGCGGACC
>CALMOR010000113.1:0-4569 GCA_937872165.1 uncultured Burkholderiales bacterium
GGGGGCCCGGCATCGCCGCTCGCGTAACCGAGCAGCATGCGACGCAACGCGACCGACGCGCTGTTCTGCTCGCCGGTCGCGCCGAGGCCGAGGCGCGTCCGGTGGCCTTCGTGCAGGCCCCAGCGCATGCCGGCGTCGGACAGCCATGCGAAGAGCCCCGGCAGGTCGTCCGCCACGAGACCGACCCGCGCGGCGATGGCCGGGACGTCGAGCAGGTCGCGCACTTCCTGGACGCGGACGCGTTGGTCCGGGATGCGCAGCAGCCACTCGAGCGCGACCACGAGCGGGTTGCTGCCGCGGCTCTGCAGGTCCGCGATGTCGAAGGGAATGAAGCGGGCGTCGTCGCGTCGATACTGTCCGAACACCGCCCGGATGGAAGGCGCGAAGACCTCGATGTCGGGGACCATCACGATGACGTCCTTCGGATCGAGGGCCGTCGACGCGAGTCTCAGCAAGAGCTGGTCGTGAAGGATCTCCACCTCTCGCTGCGGCCCGTGCGCGACGTGGAAGACGATCGACGCGTCGTCGCCGTCGATCACCCGGCGCGGATGCTCGCCGACCGGCAGCAGATCGCGGATGGCGGCCTGTACCTGCTGCAGCAGCGTGGCGCCCGCGCCTTCGTCGAAGAGGTCGATCCGCGGCAGGTCGAAGCGGCCGCGAGCCGCCTCGACATCGTCGAACGCATCGAGGAGCCGCATGAAGTCGCGGCCCTGCCGGCCCCATGCCGCGAGCAGCGGATGCGCATGCAGGTGCATCGCTTCCATCGGCACGACCGACAGGCCCGAGGTCTCGCGCGAAGGGTGGCGATGGCGGGGCGCGTCCAGCGCTTCGCGTCCTTCGATGATGTCGGCCCAGTGATAGCGGCAGGGGTTGGGCACGGCGACGATGACCTGCATGCGCGAAGAAAGAGCGGCGAGCGCTTCGAGGGTCTGCACCGAGACATGCGACGCGCCGAAGAGGACGGCCCGGCGCGGCAGCGGCTCGGCCGGCGCGGCGTCCGAAGTCATCGCGTCGATGAACGCCCGATGCACGTGCGGGCGGGTCGACCCGCGCTCGGCCTCGCGGAGCTCACCGAGCAGCGCGCGCCACAACGCGACCTGCCAGCGCTGGTCGTCGGGGACGCGCGTCGCGTGGCCCGACTGCGTGGCGACGAACGCCCGGCCGCTTTCCCACGACTCGAGCCAGTCCGCGCGATAGACCTGGTACTGGTCGTAGAGGTCGGCGAGGCGTCTCGCGAGCTGCAGGCGTCGATCGGCATCGGCGCCCTCGAGGAAGGTCGCGATCGGTTCGAACGAGGGGCGTCGCGCATGGACCGGAAGGAGTCGCATCAGGCGCCAGGTCAGCGCGTCCTTGTCGAGCGCGGACTGGGCGGGGACACGCTGGCGGCCGAGCACCTGTCGATAGACGCGCCACAGGAAGCGGCCCGGCAGTTCGACGCGTGTCGCGGCGCAGATGCCGTTGGCGCGCGCGAGCTCCATCTTCAGCCACTCGCCGGCACCGTTGCTCTGCACGAGGAAGATCTCTTCCTCGAGCGGCTCGAGCGGACTGCGTGCGAGCCAGTCGAAGACGGCGTCGCGCAACAGCTCGAGGCGATTGCCGTGCAGGACGAGGAGGCCGGGCGCGAGGGTGCTGGTCATGGGTACCCGACGAAGCGCTTGAGCCGGACCTTCGCAGGACCGCGCAGGATACCCATCTTCGTCGACGCGCGATCCGCCGAACGCCTTCGCGGCGGTCGAGGAATCGGTCGAGCGCCGACCCCGTCCGACGTCCCGGCGATCGACGATGACCGCCTTCCCTTCAACCGATGGAGCCCGCGATGCCCAGCGACGATCCGACCAGCGACACCACCTTCGTGCAGACCATCGAAGCCCAGCTCGGCCGCAGGCTGACGAGCGACGAGACCGATCTCGCGCTCGCGCTGAAGGACGACAAGAGTCCCGAGATGATCGCGCGCGAATTGAAGGCGGCGGTGATCGCGGACCCGAAGAAGATCCGGCCGGAGCACAAGGACACGGCGGCCGAGGAGTGACGCCACGCGTCGCATGCGCATCGACGTCGGATCCGCGAGTCTTCGTTCCCGGTGCACCCGGTGGGCGCCGGCTTCGCCGGGCGCCCTCACGACCCTCGGCCGCGGCGGACTACCGGGACGAAGGCCCCAGCACCTGCTGGTCGTGACCCGCGCCCGAGGGGATCATCGGGAAGCAGTTCTCCTCGGCGGCGACGCGCACGTCGAGGAAGAAGGGGCCTGGCGTGTCGATGCATTCGGTGAGCGCTTCGTCCAGACACGCACGATCGCGCACGGTGCGGGCGCGCCACCCGAACGCCAGGGCCAACGCGACGAAGTCGGGAAGAGCCTCGACGTAGCTGTGGCTGTAGCGGCCTTCGTGGAAGAGCTCCTGCCACTGACGCACCATCCCCATGCAGCCGTTGTTGCTGAGCACGACCTTCACGGGCGTGCCGTGCTGGACCGCGGTCGACAGCTCCTGGATGTTCATCAGGATCGAGGCATCGCCGCTGACGCAGACGACGAGCCGCTCGGGGTGCGCGATCTGCGCGCCGATCGCGGCCGGAAGGCCGTAGCCCATCGTGCCCGAGCCACCCGACGTGAGCCAGCGTCCGGGTCGCTCGAAACCGAGATGTTGCGCGGCCCACATCTGATGCTGGCCGACGTCGGTCGACACGATCGCGTCGCGGCCGCGGATCGCAGCGTCGAGACGCCGGATCAGCGCCTGCGGCGCGATCACGTCGCTCGTGTCCTCGAAGTCCAGCGATCGACGGGCCCGCCAACGGTCGATCCGCCGCCACCAGGCCTCCGGACGCTCGGTCGCCCCGCCCGCTCGATCCGGGGGAATCAGTTCGAGCAGCGTCTCGAGGATCGGCTCGCAGTCGCCGACGAACGCGAGATCGGCCGCGACCACCTTGCCGATCGATGCCGGATCGACGTCGACGTGGATGATCGTCGCTTCCGGACAGAAGCGGTCGATGCGACCGGTCACGCGGTCGTCGAAGCGTGCCCCGACCGCGAGGATCACGTCCGCGTGATGCATCGCGAGATTCGCCTCGAGCGTCCCGTGCATGCCGAGCATGCCGAGCCACTGCGGATCGCTCGCCGGGAACGCGCCGAGGCCCATCAGCGTCAGCGTGCACGGGCTGCCGAGGCGGCGAGCGAGTTCCGTGAACGCGGCGCAGGCGCGCGATCCCGAATTGATCAGACCCCCACCGCCATAGAGCACGGGGCGACGAGCCCCTCTCAACGCCGCGGCCGCGGCCCGCAGGTCGTCGGTGACCGGGACGCCTGCCACGAATCGCGCGGGGAGCGGGCGGACCATCGGCGGGGGTGCGACGAGCTCGCGCCCCTGCAGGTCCTTCGGGAAGTCGATCAGGACCGGGCCTGGACGTCCGCCCGCTGCGATGGCGTGAAGACGCCGCACGACCTTCGCGATGTCGTCGTCGCCGCCGATCTGCACCGCCGCCTTCGTCACCGTGCGGGCGATGCCGAGCGCATCGCACTCCTGGAAGGCGCTGGTCCCGAGCGAAGTCGTGGCGACCTGGCCGCTCACGCACAGCACCGGGACCGAATCGCACATCGCGTCGAGCAGCCCGGTGACCGTGTTGCTCATGCCGGGTCCGGACGTGACGAAGACGACGCCGACCTTGCCGGTCGTGCGGGCGTATCCCTGGGCCGCATGGACCGCGGCCTGCTCGTGCCGCACCAGCACGTGGCGGATGCCGCGCCGGTCCTGCAACGCATCGTAGAGCGGCAGCACCGCTCCGCCGGGATAGCCGAACACCGTGTCGACCCCGAGTTCGAGCAGCGTGTCGAGCATCTGCAACGCGCCGTTGCGGACGACGACGGTCTCCTCGGGTGCCGTACGGTCGACGGGCACCGGTACGGTCGTCTCGGCGGAAACGAAGTGCATCGTCGCTCCGTCAGGCGGCCCGTCGATCGCGACGGAGGCGATCGGGCGAAAGCGCTTCCACGGTCACGCCGGCTGCGAGCAGGTCGGCGTCGAGCGCCTCGCCCCTGGCGAGCGCCGCACCCGCCCGGGCGAGAGCCGGTGCCATCTGGATGCCATAGCCGCCTTGCCCCGCGAACCAGAAGAACCCCTCGGCATCGCCATCGAAGCCGACGACCGGCGTCTTGTCGGCGACGAAGCTGCGCAGTCCCGCCCACTTGCTGCGCAGGCGACGAACGCTGCGACCGGTCGCCTCCTCGAAGCGATCGATCGCGATGGCGACGTCGAGCTCTTCGGGCTGAGCATCCCCCGGCTCGGCCGGCGTCTCGTCGGCGGGCGACAACAGCAGCAGGCCGGCATCGGGCTTGAAATAGAACGACTCGGCGACGTGGACGGCGGCCGGCCAGCGGGCCGCGTCGAGGCCGTCCGGAACCTCGATCAGCAAGGCCGTCCGGCGCTTCGGTACGAGGCCGACCGGCGCCACGCCGGCGAGCCGCGCCACCTCGTCGCTCCAGGCACCCGCAGCGTCGACGAGTACCCGCGTGCGGAACGTCTCGGTCTGCGTGACGACCAGCCATCGAGCGTTCTCGCGCCGGATCGCACGGATCTCGCG
>CALMOR010000113.1:4579-6212 GCA_937872165.1 uncultured Burkholderiales bacterium
GTAGAAAGCGGTCGCCCCGTTCTGCCGGCCTCTGACGAGATAGGCCTGGAGCAACGCCGCCACGTCGATGTCGGCCGAGGCGCTCTCGTAGAGCGCGCCTTCGACGAATCCCGGTCGGAACAGCGGCACGAGCGCCGATGTCTCGCTCGCATCGATGCGCGCCGGACGGAGGCTCTCCGGAAGCGACGAGACGAAGGCATCCAGGCGCGCGCTCTCGTCCTCGCGGGCGAAGTACAACGTCCCGCGCGGGGTCACCAGCGGCGACGGCGTGAAGCCGTCGGGCGGCGTGAAGAGCGCGCTACGGCTCGCGCGCGTCAGGCTGCGGACGACGTCGTTGCCGTAGAGCTCGCTGTAGAGGGCCGCCGAACGTCCGGTCGTGTGATAGCCGGGCTGCGATTCGCGTTCGACGATCGCGACGCGCGATCCCGGTGCGAGTTCGGCCGCGATCGAGGCGCCCGCCATCCCCGCGCCGAGGACCAGGTAGTCGTAGGTATCGTCGTCATGCATGGTGGGCCGTCTTCAATGCCGCGGCTCGGCGACTCGCGGCCAGTAGTCGAGGTCGCGCGTGGTGTAGGGGATGCTCGCGAAGTCGGAGGTCAATGCGCCGGGCGACGAGACGTAGACGACCTGCCGGGCGATCGGCGCGAACTGCGCGTGGAAGTGTTGGGTGGACTTCACGACGACGATGTGCATCTTCGCGAGATCGATGCCGATGCCGGTGAAGGCATCGGTGCCGAAGACCTGGCTGCGCACCGACGCTATCATGATTTTGTGGTTGTTCTGCCCCTAGAGCTACACGCTGCGCCCCAGCGGCGCCTGCGAACCGAGCGCGCTCTGGAAGTGTTCGTCGAGGACCCGCCGCACCGTCACCGGGAGGTCGACCGGGTCACCGGACGCCGGCCCGCACTTGCCGCCGATGCGCAGATCGACGAGCGCCCCCTCGCCGGCATCGGCGCAGATCTGGATCGCACCGAGATCCCAGAACGCGCCGATCGCGACGTCGCGCACGCCGCGGGCCACGAGTTCCTTCAGGATGAAGGTGCTGTCGCCCGCCGCGCCGCCGCCGGGGTTGTCCGCCGTGTCCGCGAGGACGACCGGTCCGCTTCGGTCGGCCGCCACCGCGATGTCGACGGCCGCCGCGACGCCCGTCGAAGGAGCCCGCGTCTCTTCGCGCATGCTCCAGAACTCCTCGAACAGCCGATCGGCGACCTGCTGCGCCTTCGCCTCGTCGCCGTCCGCGATCACCCACAGCTTGCATCCCGCTTCGGGCACGTCGCCCCAGGGGAAGCCGTGGCCGAGCGAGACGGACAGGATGCCGTCGTGACCCTCGGCGTCCTTCATCCGCTGCACGAACGATTTCATCGGCTCGCGGGTGGTGTGCCACAGACCGACCATCCGGCACTCGACGACCGCGGTCTTCGGGCGGATGCGTCCGGCGACCATGTCGCCGATCAGCCGGTAGATCTCGCGGCCGCGTTCCTCGCCGTCGACATGCGGATACTCCTTGAAGCAGACGATGATGTCCGCCGATCGTCGCATCCGCTCCGTGAAATGGCAGTGAAGGTCGAGCTCGACCCCGATCGGCGCGGTGCTGAAGCCGACGCCGGAAGCCAGCGACGCGGCCGAAGACAGC
>CALMOR010000113.1:6222-8656 GCA_937872165.1 uncultured Burkholderiales bacterium
CGATCGGCACGTCGGGTCCCACGACTTCGCGCCGGGGCGCGAGCAGGTCGCCCTCGCAGTCGTCGTAGCCTTCGGCGACCATCGCGCCGTGCAGCAGCAGCTGGATCGCGTCGACCGGGGACGCCGCGCGCAGGTCGGCGACGATCTCGTCTCGCAGGTCCTCGTAGACGCGGCGAACGGTCCGGCCCGCGGGCTGCGCGTTGGCGCAGACGCTCTCGACGACCGTATGGCCGTCGGCTTCCATCATCGTGCGCAGGAAGTGGAGGAAGTCACCGACGGTCGTCGGCGCCTTCGCGCTCGCGTCGCCGTGGAAGATGCCGTACTCCTCGAAGCCCCCGAGGCCGGTGGGGAAGGCGGCGAACGTGTTGGTCCCGGTGGCGAGCTGGGCGATGAAGATCTTCATGTCGGGCAGTCAGGACGGAACGCGTCGGAAGTGCACGTGGCGCGAGCGGGGGGTATCGAGATCGAAGCCTTCGATCTGCTCGCCGGCGCGCTTGATGGAGAGGGCTCCGGTCAACGGCAGCAGGACGTCCAGCACCTTCCAGCCGAACGCGTTCGGCGAGAACGGCTCGAGCACCAGGCGGTTGATCCCGAACGTGCCGAAGACCTGTAGCTGCAGCACGTCGTCCTCGAATGCGACGACCGCGTGCGCGTCGAGATCGTCGGCGCGATAGCTTCCGACGAGAGGCTCGCCGAGTTGCTTCGCGTCCACCGTGAGCGCGGGCAGCAGGTGGAATTCGTCGGCGTTGCCGGCTTCGCTGACCGTCAGCTTCTCGGGCGGCGCGCCTTCCGTCGCGAGGTCGGCGATCCGCACGACGATCGGTCCGATCGCGACGTCCTCGAAGCTCAGCTGCACCACGTCGTCGCTCTCGTTCAGCGGCAGTCCCTGCGAATTGAAGACCGACACGGTGAGCTTGCCGTCGGCTTCGGCGAAGCCGGCGAGCATCCCGGACGCCGGAGCGAAATACCTCGTGCCGATCATCGGCTTGAACCGCTCCGCGGACGGGAGCGGCCGCGGCTCGCCGAGATCCTTCGCATCGAGCATCGTGTCGACGATGCGGTTCGCGGTCTCGATTGGGCTCAGCGTCGCGCCGTTCGTGATGATGATGATGTCGAGCGCATGGGCAGGCACCGTCAGCATCTGGCAGCTGCCGCCGGTCACGCCGCCCGCGTGATGGATCACCTCGACGCCGCGATAGGGATGCCGCATCAGGCCGAGTCCGTACGGATTGACCGAACCGTTGTTGAGCTTCGTGCTGGCGGTGATCTGCGCCCACGTCGACTCGCTGCCGACCTTCTTCGGCCCGCGCAGATGAGCGATCCAGCGCAGCATGTCGTCGATCGTCGAGACGATGGCGCCCTCGCCCCGGATCTCTTCGGACGGGAAGATGCCGCGGCGGAAGCCGCCGCCCGGCAACGGGATGTGCAGGACCGCCATTCCTTGCCGGATCTCGAAGTCGCTCGGCACGGATTCGGTATCGATCATGCCGATCGGCTCGAAGATGCGCTCCCTGAGGAATTCCTCGAAGGCAATGCCGGCGACGCGCTCGATGACGAGCGACAGGAGGTGGTAACCGCCGTTGCAATAGATCATCCGCTCGCCCGGGGGGAAGTTCATGCCCCGCTGACGGATCTGCGCGGCGAGCGCGGCGCCCTTCGGGCGGATCGCGTAGCCGTCGGCCAGGAAACCGATGTCGAGATAGCAGCGATAGCCGCTCGTGTGGCTCATGAATTGCCGAAGCGTCGGCTCGCTCGTCGTGGACGGGAGCTCGGGCAGATAGGTGCGCACGCCGGCGTCGATGTCGAGCTTCCCGTCCTCGGCCAGGAGCAGCGCGGCGAGGCTCGTGACGTGCTTGCTGGTCGAGCCGATCCGCATCCGCGTGCGCGGCGTGTTGGCCACGCCGAGTTCGACGCTGGCGAGGCCGAAGCCACGGCGGTACAGCGTGCGGCCGTGCTGAGCGACGCCGACGACGAGGCCCGGGGCATCGCTGCGGTTCACGCTGGCGAACAGGGCGTCGAGCGCCTCGCGCTTCGTCTGCGGGACGGCGTCGTCCGTTGCCGATACTTCTTCTGCCATTGCTTTCTCCGGTGACTGCACGAGCGACCCGGACGTCGGGTCGCGCGATTCCTAGGCCTGTGCGCCCTGCATGGGCGGTCCCAGCGCCGCGACGGTATCGACGAAATCGGACTCGACCGTTCGCGTCAGCGCGGCGCCGAGCGCGAGGCTGGCCGCCGCCACGACCGCGACGGAGATCAGCAGTCCGCGCGGATTGCCGCTCAACGCGTCGGATGCGAGACCGACGACGATGGGACTGGCCGCCGTGAACGCGATCGTGATGACCGAACCGATGGCCACGAGGCGCGAGCGCAGCGCGGGCGGCGTCATGTCCTGCACCATCGTCGGCGCGACGACGCGTCCCGCGATCAGCAAGGG
>CALMOR010000113.1:8666-21917 GCA_937872165.1 uncultured Burkholderiales bacterium
CGAGCACGTAGACGTGCCAAGCGGCCGTCGCGAACAGCAGCAGCGCGGCCGCGACCGCCGACAGTCCCAGTCCGATGGCGAGCACGCGCACCGGTGTCGCGACGCCGACCCGGGGACGCAACCACTTCATCGCGAAGCCGCCGAACAGGGCGCCCACCGCGGTCCCGACGAGATAGGCGGTCCCGATGCCCTGCCCGACCTCCGCCGGCGCCGCGCCGAAGAGGCGCGTCGCGCCGACCGGCGCCCATGCGGCCAGCGCCGCGATGCCGAGACCGCCGAGACCGGATCCGCCGAAGACGCCGCCTAGCGCGCGGTGGTGCCGGCGCATGTACGCCTTCAGCGCGCTCCCGTCCGCGGCCTGCGCCTTCTCGCTCCGCTGCCGCTGACGCAGCCGCACGAATCCGATCAGGAGCGCGACGACTGGACCGGGCAAAGCCACGGCGAGGAACGACAGACGCCAGCTCTCGAAATCCCGGATCGAGGCCGGCAATACCTCGTGCGCCGTGCCCAACACCTGGATCAGCGATCCGCTCAGGCCGATGCCGAGACCCGCACCGAAGATCGCGGCGACCGAATAGACGCCGTTGGCGAGCGCGCGCCGTCGCTCGGCGAACATCTCCGGAATCAGCCCGTAGACGATCGGCCCGAGCCCCGCTTCGCCGATGCCGAGTCCGACGGCCGCCGCGAACATTCCCTCGAAGCTCGTCGCAAGGCCACAGGCGGCCGTGGCCGTCGTCCAGACGAGCACGCACGCCGCCAGGATCAGACGACGGCCGTAACGGTCCGCCAGCCAGCCGATCGGGATCGCGAAGATGCCCGCGAACAGCGACACACCGGCGCCCTGCAGCAGTCCGAGCTTCGTATCCGAGAAGTCGAGCGAGCGACGGATCGGTTCGGCGAGCAGGTTCAGGATCTGACGGTCCGTCGCCGACAGCACCGCCGCGGCGATCAGGACACCCAGCCCGCACCACGCGATCACATCGCCCCTGTCCTCACCGCCTTCTCGACCGTCGCGGGTCGTCGCGACGAAGCCGCCGTCGTCGACCGCGCCATGGGTAGCCGCCTTCATCGTCGGCGACGCCCGCAGCGGGTCGATGCCGACGACGCGAACGGACGACCCTCGAAGGAAAGGAGCATGCGGCTAGAAGCTCGCGCCGACCGTGATGCCGACCGTCCGCGGCTGCGCGACCGACACGAGCGCGTTGCCGCCGAGGGGGAGGAACGCCGTGTACGTGGACAGGACGGCCCGGCGATCGAAAACGTTGCGGGCGAACACCGCGACGTTGAATCGGTCGACCGAGACGCCGGCCTGCAGATCGGTCAACGAGTAGGCATGCTCGACGAAGCTCGGCAACGACGTGCTGCCCGGAACCCCCGCGTCACGAGCGCCGATGAAGCGGAACGTGGCGCCCGCATAGGCGGGATGGTCGAGCAGCGCGAACAGGTAGTTGCCGAAGACGGAAGCCGAATACTTCGCGGTGTCGGGAACCCGCTGGCCGGCGTGCGCCCCGATGCCGGGCGACTCGGTGCGGAAATACGCATCGACGTATGCGGCGTTTCCGCCGAGCGACCAGTGCTCGTCCGGTCGATAGGTCGCCGACAGTTCGGAGCCCTTCACGCGCGCCCTGCCGCCGTTGACGATCACGCCGACGCCGTTGACGGCCAACTGCTGCTGGATGTCGCGCCACTCGATGTCGTACAACGCAGCCTGCAGCGACAGTCTCTTGTCGAGCAGGTCGGCCTTGTAGCCGATCTCGTAGCTGCTCAGATGGTCCGACACGAAGGTCGTGGGGGCCAGCGGCAGATGCGTCACGATGTCGAGCGGCACCGCGTTCGGGCCGCCGGGCCGGTAGCCGGTGGCATAGCGGGCGTAGACGTTGTTGATCGGGTCGATCGCGTAGGACACCGTCCCGAGGTAGGTCTTCACGGTCTCGGCCGAGCCCGATACCAGCGCGGTGGTCCCGCCGGCGAGCGGCCCGAAGGAGTTCTGGCGATAGACCTGCTGGTTGCGGGCGACACGCAGGCCGGCGGTCGCCGCGAGGCCGTCGACCGGCTTCACCGTGAGGTCGCCGAACGCGGCGTACTCCTTGTACTGGCTCGGCAGGTCGAAGGTCGCGAGGTTGGGGCCATCCGAACCGTTCGCCAGCGCCGTCGGCACCGTCTGCTGGTTGCCGCCGATCTCCTTGTCGAAATACAAGCCGGCGAGGTACTCGAAGAACTTGTCCGACTTCGACGTCAACCGGAACTCCTGGGCATTGCGCGTCAACTGGACCGGCGCGTTGATGGCGACGGTCGCGACGTTGATGCCGAACTGCGCGAGCAACGGCACGTAGACCGAAGTCGCGTCGATCGTCGACTCGTGCCGCAGCTTCTGCGACGACGAGATGGAGTTGAAGCGCGCGAAGCCGAGGTCGTATTCCAGGTCCGCCGCGTACTCGTCCGTCTTTATCCGATACGGCTCGCGCAGCGACAGCTGGCGCGACAGGTCGCCCGCGACGGGTCGGCCGGTCGTCGGGTTGTAGTCGACGAAGTCCAGTCCGCCCCGATGGATGTCCTGCGAGGTCGCCGTCAGTCGAACCGTCAGATCGGTCGTGGGCGTGATCAGGATCGAGGCACGCGCACCGCGCGAGTCGCCGCGGTTGATGTTGCCGCCGGCAGCCGGGCCGGTCGCGTCGATCCACCCTGCGGAGTGATCGTGGTAAGCCGACAGCCTGATCGCGGCGACGTCTTCCTTGATCGGGACGTTGACCACGACGTTCTCGGTGTCGCTGATGCCGCCGCTGCTGACCTTGTTGGTGCCGAGCCCCAGCTTCCCCGACAACTCGTGGGTGTCCGGCTCGTTGGTCACGTACTTCAGCAGGCCGCCGATCGAGCTCGCGCCGTACAGCGTGCCCTGCGGCCCGCGCAGCAGCTCGATGTGGTTCAGGTCGAGCAGGCTCAGGTCGAGGAACAGCAGCGAGCCGCGGACGAACGCGCTGCTCGAACCGACCGACACGTCGTCGACGTACACGCCCACCGTCGGAGTCACCTGCGTGCCGGTGGTCACGCCGCGGATGCTGATGTTGCCGAAGCCGGCGCCGCCCTCGCTGCGCAGTTCGACGCCGGCCTGCGTCGTGAGGTAGTCGGTCACGCTCTTGGCGCCGGCTCGCTGCAGCTCGTCGGCCGACAGGATGTTGACCTGCTGAGGCACCTCGCGAACGGGCTCGCGACGACGGTCGGCGGTGACCACCACGCTGTCGAGCTGTTCGGCCACCTGGACGCCCGAACTGCGGTCGCTGGCCGTGCCGCTATTGACGAACAACACGACCGCGCCGCTGGCGTCCCGGCGCATCCGCAACGGCGAGCCGGCGATCAGCGCCTGCAGGGCGTCCGCGACCGACGCGGCGCGCTGGACGCCTCGCGTCGAAAGGTCCCGGACGTCCTGCGAGCGATAGATGAGCTGGACGCCGGACTGCGCCACGTACGCCTCCAGCGCCGACTTCATATCGCCCGCCGCGATATCGAAGGTGCGGGTCTGCGCGTGGACCGCCGCACAGAAAGTCAATGCGGCGATCGCCAGTGCAACGCGACCCCGACGTGCATGATGCCGATTGGAACCTTGACGAAACAACGCGTGCATTGAGATCTCCCTGAGCGATAGTCGCTAGACGGATAAGACGAGGCAGGCGCGGTTTCCCGTAACGGATGCGAGAAAGTTTTTTTATCGTCGACGCGTGAGGGATATTGCCTCGCCGCTCGTCTGAAGGAGTTTCGTGTGGACGAGAAACCGATGACGCCGCAAAACGCAGACGCGTGGTTCGTCGCGGAGGTGCTTCCGCTCGAAGCGACGCTCGAGCGCTATCTGCGCAGGAACTGGCGCGACACCGACGAGATCCACGACCTGCGGCAGGAGGTCTACGCCCGCGTCTATGTCGCCTGCGTGACGGTGATACCGGATTCCGCGCGCGCATTCGTCCTTTCGACTGCACGCAACCTGCTCGTCGACCGCGCCCGGCGTTCCCGCATCGTCTCGATCGAGACTTTCGCCGACATGGATGTGCTGACGCTCGAATCAGAGTACTCGACCGAGCGGCACGTCACGGCGCGCAGCGAGCTTCGACTTCTGCAGACCGCGCTGGAGGCGCTGCCGTCGCGATGCCGCGAAGTGGTCCAGCTGAGGAAGATCGAAGGCCTGTCGCAGAAAGAGGTAGCCGCTCGGATGGGAATCACGGAGGACACGGTCGAACGTCAGGTGTCGAAGGGGCTGCGCGCGTTGGCCGGAGCCCTGTTGCGCGCGAGCCATCCGATCGCCCGACCCGTCGCAGTGCCTGCTCGATCCAAAGAATGACATGAAGACAAGCGAAGAGACCGAGATCCGTGCATCCGAATGGATCGCACGACAAGACCGACGCGAGCTGGCAGCGGAGGAGCGGCGGTCGCTCGATCGATGGCTGGACGAGTCGCCCGCGCACCGCGTCGCTTATCTGCGGCTCGAGAGCGCATGGGTGCGGGCGGAACGGCTCCGTGCGCTGCAGTCGAGGTCCGCCACGCGGCCGATGTTCCGGTGGACGGACGTACTCGCGCGATGGGCCGCGGCGCCGACCCGCCGGTCCCTGTCGATGCTCGCGAGCGGCTGCGCCGCGGCGCTCGTCGCCATCGTCTGGTCGATCTGGCCGGCGCGCGATGGGCTGCGCGACTATTCGACCCCGATCGGCGCTCGCGAAGTCGTCGTGCTCGCGGACGGCTCCAAGCTGACGTTGAATACGTCGACGCGTCTGTCGACGATCGTCGATGCCCACGAGCGGACGGTCTGGCTGAAGGACGGCGAGGCGTTCTTCGACGTCGCCCACGACGCGTCGCGGCCGTTCGTGATCGTCGTCGACCGACGCAGGATCGTCGTGACCGGGACGATGTTCTCGGTCCGGCGAGATGGCGAGCGACTGGACGTGACGGTGCTGGAAGGTCGCGTGCAGGTGCAATCCGAAGACACGCCGTTGACCTTGATCTCGAAGAACGAGAGCGCCATCGGGGTCGGCGCGAACGTGTTGGTCACGCCGCAGAGCGAGGCCCATTCGCGGGCGGCGGTCGGCTGGTTGCAGGGCCGCCTGTTCTTCGACCAGATGACTCTGGCGGATGCCGCCGCGCAGTTCAATCGCTATAACCGGAAGAAGATCGTGATCGCCGACCTCGACGCGGGAAACATCCGCATCGGCGGCAGCTTCGAAGCCGCCAACGTCGACGCCTTCGCACGCCTGGTGCAGACCGGCTTCGGTCTCGTCATCCGCGAAACCGGCAATACGGTCACCATCGCGAGCGCTCGCTAGAGACCCGTCTGCCGGAGCCGGTGCGACGCCGCGTCGTGGACGACGAGGCTTCTCGCGAGGCTCCTGCCGGGTTCCGCCACGCGTTGCCGAGCGCGGCCTGAAGATGCGGAAGACCGACTGGCCAACCGCACGCCATCGTCGAGCGCTCGAAGGCTCCGGCTGTTCCGGTCGCACCGGACCGCGACGGGCCCGCGCACTCGGGCCGCTACGACCCGTCGCTCTCATCGTCCTGCATGACGATGCCGTGCCGCTTGATCTTGTCGTAGAGCGTCTTCCTCGGGATGCCCAGCCGTTCGGACGCCAACGCGACGTTGCCGCCGCAGCGACCCAGCGACTCGCGGATCAGCCTGCGCTCGAAGATGTCGACCTGCCGCGGCAACGACAGCGCATCGCCTGCGACGGTGGGCAGGACCTCGCCGATGCCGAGGACGTGGCGCTCGGCGAACGCCTTCAGTTCGCGCACGTTGCCTCGCCACGGCTGCGCCTGCCAGCTCGCCATCTGCGCGGCCGTCCAGTCGGGTATCCGGCGACCGTAGCGGATGCAGGCGTCCTGCACGAAGCGTGCGAAGAGGAGCGGGATGTCCGAAGAACGCTCGCGCAGCGACGGGATGCGCGCCGTGACGGTCGCGATGCGGTAGTAGAGATCCTCGCGAAAGCGTTGGGCCCGACTCTCGTCCAGGAGGTCGACCTTGCTCGCCGCGATCACGCGGCAGTCGAGCACGATGGACTCGTTGCCGCCGATCCGCTCCATCGTGCGCTCCTGCAGGACGCGCAGGAGCTTCGCCTGCATCGTCAGCGGCAACGATTCGACCTCGTCTAGGAATACCGACCCTCCCCGCGCGAGCTCGAACTTTCCGATCCGTCGTTTGATCGCGCCGCTGAAGGCACCTGCCTCGTGTCCGAACATCTCGCTCTCGAAGAGGGTCTCCGGGACCGCGGCGCAGTTGATGGCGACGAAGGGGCCCGAGCGGCCGTCGGCCGCGTGCAGGTGGCGTGCGACGACCTCCTTGCCGGTGCCGGTCTCTCCGACCAGCAGCACGTCGGCACCGCTGGCCCCGATCGATGCGATGAAGTGCCGCAGCTGGACGGTCGCGGGATCCTCGCCGAGGAGCGGCGGAACCGGGGCCGTGGACGCGATCGCGCGACGCAGACGTCGGTTCTCGACGACGAGGCGACGCTTCTCGAGTCCGCGCTGCACGACCGCCACGAGATCCTCGGCCCGATAGGGCTTCTCGAGGAAATCGTAGGCGCCTGCGCGCATCGCATCGACGGCCATGCCGACATCGCCGTGCCCGGTCAGGAGGACCACGGGAAGTTCGCGGTCGACCTGCATGATCGTGCCGAGGAGCTCGAGGCCCGAGCGTCCGGGCAGGCGAACGTCGGTGATGACGACCCCGCGGAAGTCGACATGCACGTACGACAAGCTCTCCTCCATCGTCGCGAACGTCGTGACGCCGATGCCGGCGAGCCCGAGCGTCTGCGTGATCGCCAGCCGGATGCTGGGCTCGTCGTCGATCAGCAGCACCGGCTGGCTCAAGCGTCCTCCGCGGCCGGCCGGAAACGCGGGAGGACGAGCACGAACTCGGCACCGGCGTCGACACCGTTCGACGCCGTCAGCTCGCCCTGCATGGCCTGGACGATCGACGACGAGATCGCCAGGCCGAGGCCGAGGCCCTGCGACGCCGCCTTCGTCGTGAAGAAAGGCTCGAACAGATGGTCGCGAACTTCGTCGGGGATGCCGGGACCCGAATCCGAAAGTCGCAGGCAGACGCGCTGACCCACCGTCACAACGATCGCGATCTCCCTGCGCGCACCGGACCGAACGGCGTCGAGCGCATTGCGCAGCAGGTTGATCAACACCTGTTCCAGTCGAACGTTGTCGGCCAGCACGATCGCATCGGCCTGCACGTCGAGACGGATGCTCGCACCGCTGCGCTCAATGTCACGCTCGAGCAGCAGCATCGCGTTGGCGATGCTGTTGCCCAGATCGACCGGGCCGGAGGCATCGACGCTCTTGCGGAGGAAGCCTCGCAGCTGCCCGACGATGAGACCCATGCGGTCGCAGGCGCGCTCGATGTGCACGAGGTTCTCGCGCGCGGCGGTGACGTTGCCGCGATCGAGGTAGGTCACGGCGTTCTCGCTGAATGCGTGCAGCGCGGTCAACGGCTGCGTCAGTTCGTGCGTGACTCCTGCGGCCATCTGGCCGAGCATGCTCAGCTTGCCCGCCTGGACCAGTTCGTCCTGGGTCTCGCGCAGCATTCTCTCGGTACGCTGCAGGTCCGCGTAGCGGCGCCCGAAGTCCGCGCTGGCGCGTTGGAGCTCGAGCGTCTTCGAGTCGATCTGGCTGGTCAACTCCTGCGACGTGGCCAGCATCTGGCCGCGCGCCCGCAACGCGTCGCGCAGCCGCTGTCGACGTTGATGCAGGGCATAGGCGGCCAGCGTCACCAGGCTCCAGGCGAGGACGATCCCGATCAGCAGCGTCGACGCGAAGCGGCGCGCGGTCGCGTCCGAAACGAAGCGAACGAGGCGCCACTGCAGCGAGCCGACCGGCAACGCGATCCGTACGGCGCGTCGCGTCTGGTCGTCGAGCGCGAGTCGCTCGATCGCATGACCCACGTACTGGCGCGACCTCGCGATCTGGTCAAGGGCCTGCGGCGACAGGGATTCGATGCTGTGGTACTTCCAGGCCTTCTCGTTGCTCAGGAACACCACGTCGTTGGCGTCCACCAGGGCGACGCGATCGTCCGTCGCGGTCCAGGTGCCTTCGAGATCGTCGAGCTTGATCTTGATGACGACGGCACCGACCGGCGCGCCGTCGTTCGTCGAGGACGGACTCCCGTAGACGGGCCTGGCGAGGAAGTAACCGGGATCGGCGGTCGTCGTGCCGATGCCGTAGAACCGCCCGGTCGAACCGCCGAGAGCGGCCTGCACGTACGGACGGAACAGATAGTTGGAGCCGACGAACGACGAGGGCGTCCCTCGATTGCTAGCCGAGATGGTGAGGCCGCGCGCGTCGACGACATAGGCGGCGGCCAGATGCGTGTTCGAAGCGACCTGCAGCAGGTAGCGGTCGAGCGTCGCGATCCCCTCGTCGTCGTCGGGATGCTGGAGGGCGCGCAGCACGCCCGGCTGCAGCGCCATCACGAAGGGCAGGCTCTCGTTCTTCTGCAGGACTCCTTCGAGCGCGCTCGCATCGGCCGCCAGCTGCCGCGACGCATGCGTCGTCTGGTCGGCGAGCTCCTTGTCGTAACCCCATCGACAGCCGCCCCACCCGGCCGCAAGGCCGAAGAGTGTCCACAGCACCGCCACCATGCCGAGCGGTCGTCGCCCGCGCAACCACGCGACGGAGGCGCCGGCCCGCAACGCATGGACCGATTCAGGCATCGACGTCCAGATAGCCGTGCCTTCGCGAGTCGGGCATGAGGAAGGACGCGATCAGCGCGACGAAGCTCAGCGCCGTGACGTACCAGAAGAAGTGCGACTCGTTGCCGCTCGACTTGAACCACAGCGCGACGTACTCGGCGGTCCCGCCGAACGCCGCGTTGCCGATGGCGTACGAGAGGCCGACGGCCATCGCCCGGACGTGCGCAGGGAACATCTCCGCCTTCACGATCCCGCTGATGGACGTGTAGAAACTCGCGCCCATCAACGCGACCATGATCAGTCCGAACGCCTCCCAGGGCGAAGCGGTGTGCCCGATGGCCGTCATCAGGAATACCGTACTGAGCGTCGTGCAGATCCCGAAGCAGATCATCATGTTGCGGCGCCCGATCCGGTCGGACAGCGTGCCGAAGACCGGTTGCAGCACCATGAAGCATGCCAGCGCGCCGGTCATGACCTGGCTGGCGGTGGCCGCGCTCAGATGCGTGGTGTTCACCAGATACTTCTGCATGTAGGTCGTGTAGGTATAGAACACCAGCGACCCGCCGGCCGTGTAGCCTAGCACCGTCAGCAGGGCCCGCGGATGCGCGAGGATTCCCTTGATGGTCCCCGCATCCTTCCTCGAACGCTCTTCGCGCGTGCTGGTCTCGTCCAGCGAACGACGCAGGAAGAGCGCGACGAGAGCGGCGATCGAGCCGATGACGAACGGGATCCGCCAGCCCCAGGCCTTCAGCTCCGGGGTGGAGAGGAACTGCTGGAGGACGACGAGGGTCAGCACCGCCAGCAGCTGGCCGCCGATCAGCGTCACGTACTGGAACGAGGCGTAGAAGCCGCGACGGCCGGAGACGGCGACCTCGCTCATGTAGGTCGCGCTGGTTCCATATTCACCTCCGACCGAGAGACCCTGCATGAGTCGCGCGACCAGCAGCAGCACCGGCGCCCAGATGCCGATGCTGGCATAGGTCGGCAGACAGGCCACCATCAGCGAGCCGAAGCACATCAGCAGCACCGACGTCACCATCGACGCGCGCCGTCCTCGTCGATCGGCGATCCGGCCGAAGAGCCAGCTGCCGACCGGACGCATGAAGAAACCCGCAGCGAAGACGCCCGCCGTGTTGAGCAGCTGCGTCGTCTCGTCGCCGCTCGGGAAGAACGCAGACGCGAAGTAGAGCGCGGTGAACGAGTACGCATAGAAATCGAACCACTCGACGAGGTTGCCCGAGGACGCCGCGACGATGGACAGGATCGTCTTGCGTCGCTGTGTCGACGTCTCGAGAGTGGCGGCGCGCACGCCCGCCGTCGTTGCCGTGCCGGCCAGCGGCTGGATCGAACCGCCGGCAATTGTCTGGGCCTGAATGTTTTCCATGCTGTCTCCAACCGATGCCCCTCACGTCGAGGTGAGAGACTCGGTGCAACCCGCATGCCAAGGAGACGGCCTCCGTCAGGTCGTTGATCCGTAAGAGACCGAATTCGCCGCGCGCGGGTTTACCCGAATCTCGGCCCGTGCGGCTTTCCGGACATGCGAACGGGCGCATTCCGGGAAGTCGGACAAGCGAAGCACCCTGCGCTGCGTCGCTCGTCGCGAGGAGAGGCGTCACCCGCATCACGCAATCGGGGGTCGCCGACGCGCGCCCCCTGTACAAGAAAGCCGCCGCGCGCTCGAGCCGGCCCCTCGCATCGCCGATCGGGAGAGAACGCCGCTACGACCGACGCCGTATCCGTGGCGTGCTTCTGCCGTACCTCCTGTCGCGATGCAGCCACGAACGGAGTCGCATCCACGCTCGCCGGCCCACCGATACGTAGGCACCCTGGGCGGGGACGAGCAGCTTCACGGTCGTCCCCGCCTTCGAGCCCCGCGCGATGTCGAGCCGGCCGTTGATGCGAGCGGCACGCTCGTGCATGCCGCGCACGCCCCAGTGGCCGGGCATTCCGTCCGCCTCCAGTGCCTCGGCCTTGATGCCGAGTCCGTTGTCGCGCACCAGCAGTCGCACCGAATGTCGATCGCACCGCAATGCGAGATAGGCCCCCGACGCTTCGGCATGGCGGTCGACGTTCATCAGCGCTTCGCTTGCGATGTAATAGATCTCGTCGCGCACCTGCGGTCGCAGGTAGTCCACCGTCCCCTCGACGCGAACACGGACCGTCAGTCGCCCGTTGCCGCTCAACTCGTCCCCGATGGCCTCCAATGCCGCCCCGAGATCCATCGCGGCGCCGTCCAGCGCCCGCAGGCCGGCGACGCGGTCGCGCCCCTCTTCGACCAGCCGTTCGGTCTGCTCGATGGCACCGGTCAGCGCTTCGCCGAGATGCGGGTCGGTCACACGATCGAGCAGCGACTGCAGGCGCAGGAGCAGCCCGTAGATCCCTTGAAGAAGCGTGTCGTGCAGTTCGCCGGCGATGCGCTCGCGCTCGTCCTGTCGTTCGCGCGCCTTCTCCGTCGCCCGTACGGTCAACGCACGGACACGGAATGCGTACACCAATACGAAGCAACCGATCAACGCGGCCGCGCTCAACACCCGGAAGGCGTCCGTCTCGTAGATGGACGGCGCGATGCTGAAGTCGACCGTCGCCGGCGCCGCGCTCGCGACCCCGTCCTCGTTGGCCGCGAGAACCTGGAACTCGTAGCGACCCGGCCCGAGGTTGGTGTAGGTCACGGTACGGCGGCGCTGCGCGTCCTGCCACGAGGCATCGACGCCGGTCAATCGATAACGGAAGGTATCGCGCTCGGGGTTCGCCAGCCCCAGGCCCGTGTAATGGATCTGGACGGAACGCGTCAGCGCCGGAAGGACCAGCCCGTCGCTCACCGGCAGGTCGACGTCGTTCGCGCGGATGTTGAGGACGACCGCAGGCGGAGGCACCAGGTTGCGCTCGATCGTCGCCGGCGCGATCGACGCCACGCCGAAGCCGTCTTCCGAAATCCACAGGCGTCCGTCGTCCGAAGCCGCCATCGTGGGCAGGCTGCCGCCGGCCTGGGGCGCCCGGCCATTGATCCCGTCGCGTTGATCGAAGATCTCGTACCGGTGCAGACGATCGCCATGGGCGATGAAGCGCTCGACCTCTTCGGCGGGCAGATGGACGACGCCGTCGGACGTGTTGAGCCAGAGGTCGCCCGTCTTCGTGCGCACGATGCCGGATACGCCGTGGAAGCTGCGACGCTCTTCGTCGGCCACGACCACGAAACGTCCGTCCTGCCAGAGGGCCAGCCCGGAGTCGCCGCCGATCCAGACCCGATCGCCGTCGAAGCGGAACGCGAATACGGCACCTACGCCGGGACCCGCTTCCTGAGCGTACCTCGCGACATGCGCGTCGTCGCCGTACACCACGACGCTGGCATCCGGATAGCCGAGCCAGATGCGGCCCCCCGGACCGGAGCTCATCGTCAGCGCCGTATCGCCGGACAGTCCGCCCCGCCCCTTCATCGCCACCCATCCGCCGTCTTCCAGCCGGAAAGGTCCGAAAGCGGTCGCGGCCCACAGCCGCTTGTCTCCATCCCGGGCGAGCGCCTGGATGATCGAGCCTCTTCCCGTCGGCGAAGGGCCGGGGACCTCGGTGATCGAGTCATCGGCGTCGATCCGCCACACGCGGCCGACGCGATCGCCCACCCAGGTCACGCCGTCGGAGGTGGGCAACAGGGCCGAGAAGTCGGCAGCCAACCGGTCGAACGTGTGAGGGCGTCCGCCGAGGCGCAGCAGCGGTTCGTCGATGCGGCCGATCCACGCGTCGTTGCCCTGCGCGGCTAGCGCCACGGGAACGCTCGAGCGCGCGGCGACCTGCGGAGAGAACCTGCTGCGGTGGAAGCGATCGATCCCGCCGTTGGTCCCGACCCATATCGAGCCTTCACGGTCTTCCAGCAATGCGAACACGTTGTCGCCACTCAATGCGGCGGGTGTGCTCCACTCCACCGGCGGATGCCTGCGGGACTGCGGATCGACCCACGCGTCGGCGTCCGCCCGGGCGAGTCCCCCCGGTCCGAGGGACCAGACGGCACCGGCCCGGCCGAACAGGACCAGCGTCGCCGGCTCGGTCGGCACGGTGGCCGAGACCGGCCGACGCCCTTCCGGACCGAATCGCTGGATCGATCCGTCGCCGCCGCCGGAAAGCCAGACCGAATCGTCCGGTCCTTGCACCAGCGTGGTCGCGTCGTCGAACTTCGCGTCGCCCAGTCGTCGCGCCGAGGCTTCTCCGGGGGCCAGGACGAAGAGCGCATCGCGTGCGATGAACCAGACCCGGTCCTGGCGATCGACGAGAAGCGTCATCACGAGCGGCTGATTCGGCAGGACGCGCTGCCATCTGCCGCTCTCGAGTCGATAGAGGCCCGCCGTCGCGGCCGCCCATGCGGTACCCCGGGAGTCGAAGGCGATACGGCCGACGGTCGCGATCGGTAACCCCTTGTCCTTCCCGTACGACGTCAACGTCCCATCGTGGAAGCGATCGATGCCGCCGTAGATGTAGCCGATCCAGAGCGCACCTTCGCCGTCGACCGCCAGCGTGCGGATAGCGGGGGCTCTCAGCCGCCATACGCCGCGGGCCGACCTACCTTCGAAAAAGACGCCCGAGAAGCGGTAGAGTA
>CALMOR010000113.1:21927-32197 GCA_937872165.1 uncultured Burkholderiales bacterium
GTCCCTCCATCCGTTCGAACTCGACGCCGTCGAAGCGGTAGAGTCCGCTGGTGGTACCGAGCCACAACCAGCCGTCGGGCGTCTGCGCCAGCGCGAGCACCGGTCCCGGTCCGCCGTCGTGCTGCGACCACGAGACATGGCGTGGCGCTTCGGGACCGGCGACGATCGGCGAGCTGGGCGGAAGTCCGGCCGGCACTGCGAACAGGCCGCCCGGAGAGGCGAGGAGCAGGCCGGACAGGATCCGGTACACGCACCACCGGCGGACGGCGAACTTCTTCGTCGATGCGAGATGCGTGTCTCGAGCATTGCGTCCTTCGCCCTTGTCGGTGCCGGGGCCTTCGTATATCGGTTGCTCGCGCTGCATCGGATCCGTTCGTTCGATCGTCGGTATGGACACGCTCGGTGCGCCGCATGACTCGGCGCGCGAGGGTAACGCAGCGCGGTCGGCCGCGCGCTCGGACCGAGGCCGAACACATCGCCGGGCGCCGTCCGCATCGCGGCGATGCGAGATGCGCGACGCCGGCGCGAAGCCGGGCGCGAACCTCGCATGGCGTCGGCTGTCGTCGGGTCGCCCGGTCGCTCGCCCGCCTCGGCCCGGGCGCCGTCCCGCGCGGTCGAGGTAGCAAATGGAAACATTCCGTTCGCGGCGAGCGGGGTAAGGTGCGAGCCCCGACGGGCTCCGCCGGCTTCCTCATTGCACATTTCATGAAGCGGATGAACACCGAACGAATAACGATCATGGTCGTGGACGACCATCCACTGATCCGCGAAGGGATCGGTTCGGTCGTAGCCGGACAGAGCGACATGCTGCTGATCGCCGAGGCCACCAGCGGCGCCGAGGCGATCGAATCGTACGAGCGCCACCGGCCCGACATCACGCTGATGGACGTGAAGATGCCGACGTTGAACGGCATAGAGGCGACCCGCGCGATCCGCGAACGGTTCGCCGATGCCCGCATCATCATGTTGACGACCTACGAGGACGCGCTCCATGCGATGCAGGCGATCAAGGCGGGCGCAGCGGGCTACATGCTGAAGCGACTGCTGCGCCGCGATCTGCTCGATACGATCCGTGCCGTGCATCGCGGACAACGCTGCCTTCCTCCGTCGATCGCGACCGAGCTGGCCATGCACGCGAGCCGCGACGACCTGTCGCCACGCGAGGTCACCGTTCTTCAACTGGCCGCCCAAGGCAATTCGAACAAGCGCATCGCCGCGTCGCTCGGCATCGCGCAGGAGACCGTCAAGAGCCACATGCGCAGCCTCCTGCAAAAGCTCGGCGCCAACGACCGCACCCATGCGGTGACGATCGCTTTGAACCTCGGCCTCATCGAGCCCTAGCCGGCCCCTTGCCGCTCGATCGGCCGGCTGACGGCCGAGGGATGCCGTCGCGCGACGGCGGCGTCGCCTCGCGACCAATGGTCGCGCAGATTTGAGCTCGGTAGCGCGCAGCGTTGGGCTCTTCCCCGCGTCGTCTTGAGCTTTGCCCGGAACACCCGGATAGCATCGTCCGCGTGCCTCGCGATAGCGGCCGAAGCCGGAATGCGTCGAGGGCCATCCGACCCGTCGGCGCGCTTTCGACGCACTGCCCATGCTGATCGGTTCCACCCGTCCGTCTCCCGCATCGAACCCCGTCGCGCCGACAAACATCGAGCGGAACGCGGCCACGGGCGAGCGGACTTCGGCGAGCGATCCGACGGCGAACTCGAGGCACTCCACTGAACGTCACGCCGACGAACCCGGACAACGGAGGCGGCAGACGCGGCAGGGACAGCTCGCGGAACGCATCTTCGGCGCCATGGCCCGGATGCGTCGCGACGACGGAGTCCCCGTCGAGCCGTGGATGGCTCGCGAAGCGCCGTCACCGACCAGCGACGACGAATGCTCGCGATGCAAGACCTCGCGCAACGAAGAACTGTCGAACGGGGATGCGGTCGGCCTCGCCTCGACCAGCGTCCCCCGGTCGGAGGGGAACCAACTGCCCGTCATCGGTCGCGCCGCGCTTCCTTACGGCCCTGCTTCCGGCGAGCCGGTCGAAGCGAGCGAGCTCCGCTCGACGATCGGCGGCATCGCTGATCGGCGGTTCGCGGGCGTCGAGCCGGTCGGTGCTTCCGCCCGGGTGACTGCCATCGGACCGACGACGTCTTCCGTGTCCGGTCAGGCCGTGGGCCTTCGGCGTCTAATCGTCGCGATCGAAGTCGGCCTGACGGTCTGTCTCGCGCTGCTCGCCGTCGTGCTGCTGCTGACGATCGGCGTTCCGCGAGAAGCCGTCGACCCGCGTACCGATCCCGACGGCGCGAGTGGACCGCGACCGTCCGCGCCAGGCTCGACCGAGCGTCGTTCCGGGGATTCCAGCCATCTCATCGAGCGGTGAGCCGCCCGAGCTCCATGCGGACTCCTCGCGACGACTGGAGCGGCACGGGCTCCGCTGCTTCGTTCCACGGAAACGCGCTTCGCGGTCCCGGCGACGATCGAGGCCACGCTTCCCTACGGTCTATCCGCATCGAATCGTTGCGGCGAGGCGCGACGCTTCGATAGATCCGGAGCCGCATCCGACAAGCCGATCGGCGACGACCCTTCAAACGATTTCAGGAGATTTTCATGGCACCACCCCGCATCGACAACACCGCCGGCTCGCGGCCGCCTCAGACGCCGACGACCGGCACGACGTCCGGCGCGGCCCGCTCGACCCGCCCCGGCGCCGGCGGGACCCATCCCGATCTGAGGAGCCGCAGCTCATCCGGCGCTTCGGGACCTTCCACCCCCCCGCGCAGAGGATCGCTGAGCGCCCTCAACGTCGGGGCGCTGACCTCGAGCCCTGAACCGTCGGCGGCGCGGTCGCCATCGTCCGGCACCGGCTCCGGCGACTCCGTGTATGTCGAGGCGCAGGAACAATTCGATGCGGAGGTTCGACAATCGCTCGAACAGATTCGACAGGCATCGCCTCATGCCGGCGACGCGGCCGGCGACCTGCGCGGGCCGATCGAATCGTTGCATCGGGCGACCTTGGCCCAGGAGGCCGACCCCGGCGCTGCGGCCGCGGCGGCGGCGCAAGCGCGTGACGACGCCATCGAGGAAGTGGTCCGGGAGCCCCTGCAAGCGCTCGAGACGGAGTTGCTCGTGGATGGTTTGGCCGACGTCGTTCCGAACGAGGCGGCCAATCTGCCGCCGGACGCGCAACGAGCCTATCTCGATCATCTGATGAAGCCGGTCTCCATCGGTACGAAGCTCACCTCGGGGGCCACCGAGTTCGTCGCCAAGGCATTCGCGTCGGGACTCCACTTCGGTGCCGTTCAGACCTATGCGCTGGTGGGAAGCGCCAAGCTCGCCGAGAATCTGGGAATCCAGGACAAGGCTGCGCGCGCCACCCTGGATGCGGTCGCGGTGGGTTTGACGGTCGGCGTTGCCCACTTCGTCGGAGAGCTCTACCTGCGTACGGCGATCAGCGTTGCCAATCCCAAGCAGCTGGTTCCGACCGATCCGGCGCAAGCCTTCCCGGGAACGGCGCAAGGAGACGACACCCGTCGAGCCGCGATGAAGGCGAAGCAGGCGGCCACGAAGCCCGGCAGCCTGGTAGGCGACTTCCTCGCGTTCATCCCGTTCGTGGCCTTCAACACCGGGCGCGGCGCGTTGGGCTTGACGACGCCGGCATCGACCATCCTTTCGTCCGCCCTCGCCGGTGGCGTGCAGTCGATCGCCATCAGTCAAGCGAACGCCCGCAGCACGGTCGCCGCGGCGGACGGTACTCGCATCCCGACGCATTCCTACGTCGACACGTCGAAAAATCCCGACACCGACAGCTATCTCAAGAGAGTCGAGGTCGGAACGACGAAGGCCGTCGCCGCGGGGACCAAGTCGGTCGACGCGTCCGGAAAGCCGAGCGATGTCCATGGCCAGATCTTCGGCCTGCTGCACGAGATGTTCACGACCAAGGGCGTGGGTCTGGGGATCGGCGAATTCTTCAAGCAGCTCTCGGCCTACCAGGTCGCTCCGGAGGACAGCGCGGTCAAGAGAGGCATCCTCGGCGGACTCGGATCGTTCCTGCTCCTGGAACCGTTCTTCATCATCGCCGGATCCAAAGGGTTCTCGGGCAACCGCGGCAACACGAAGGGGATCGGCGCACTGACGAAGAAGACCTTCGAACAATTGACCTCCGAGAAGGATGGAGGGACGAGAGAATTGCTGGGCGTGGAGGACCCGGATAACAAGCTCGGCAAGCTCTACAACCAGCTCCTCGATACCGCGGACGCAGGCCATCAGACGGGTAGCCAGGCGATGCGCTTCGTCGCCGGCCTCATGGTGGAAGCGATCGGTGCGACGATCGACATCAGCGAAAGGGTCGCGAGGGCTGGCGCTACCCATATGGGGCACATCAGCGAAGCCGCACGCGACCCCGAGTCGCTACAGACGCCGCTGTGGTTGTGAACTCCGATGCGTGCCGCACGGGGTCGCGGCCGCATTCAGGTCGGCGCGTGCGGCGCTGACCGTTCTGGAGGGACGGCACCGCCACGGGCGGTGCCGTCGTCGTGCGTCGGCGAGCGCCAAGGCCCCCCTCGTCGACGGCAGCCGATCACCCCTCGAGCGTCGATCCTTCGCGGTTCACGCGGGTCGCCGCCGCGAGACCTCGAACGTCACGAACGCTCCGCCGGTCGCCGATGCTGCGGGCACGGGACGTACCGGCGACGCTCGTTCCGCTGCCCGCGAGAGTCGCTCGATGCAACGCGGCCGAGAAGGGTCCGTGCAAGGCGCGACTCCTCGGCCGTCGGACAGCGGGTGGACAGACGCAGTCCATTGCGGACGCAGTCCATTGCGGGTTACGCAACGGACCTCGGTCTTGTCGGTGATCGACCTTCCCGAATCCGTCAAGCCGCCAGCCCTGCCCGCGAGGACGCCTCGGGGGTTGCCTGATCTCTCGCGAAGCGCTCGTCCTCGTCGGCGACCAGGTCGATGAAGTTCTGGGCCGCCGCCCGTCCCTCCACCACGCTGCTTCCGAACTGCAGAGGATCCTCCTCGGCGATGGACGGCTCGTGCGGCGCGCTCCGCCCCGCCGCGGGCGCGACGACCGACTGCGAGCGGAGCGAGGGTCGGCCTGCCGCCCTCTCGGCCCATTGCACCATGGCCGACTGCAGCTCGACATACTCGGTTCGTGCGAACGCCGACAGCTTCTCGAGCAGGATGCGACCCGCGCGGGCCGCGCGATCATCCGGCATCGACAGCAGTTCGCCACCGGCCAGGTCGGAAGGCACTTCGTCGTAGCGATCCGCGCCGAACGGACCCGCGCGAAGAAACGCCTGGACGAAGTTCTCCGGCGTCCGGCCGCCGACCCGGCCTTGCAGCCGGTGCGTGGCTTCGAACCGTCCGTCAACGTTTCGCAGCGCGTAATAGCCGTCGCCGCCTACGCCGATCACGACCGACGGCTCCGGCTTCAGACTCAGCGGCTGCTTGTGCAGATCGACCTTGTCGTAGGTTTCGGTCAACTCGATGCCCTGGGGCGACATGCCTTCGCAATCCTTGACGGGAACGAGCTTGAGCGGCCGGCGCAGATAGCTGACCATGAGCGCCGCCATCAACTCGGCGGCCTCCAGCGTCTGCTTCTGGCGGAACTTTGCAGCGAGGTCGAAGTGCTGTCCCGCGATCTCGCGCGCCTGCGTCCTGATCTCTTCCCTTCGCGCCGCTTCCTCCGAAGCGCGCGGATTCACGAAGCGCATCTGGCCGTCGACCGCTTCCTTGTCGTAGAAGCCGCCTTCCCTGCGGAAGTATTCGTGGTGCAGGTTCTTCACGGCCTCGTCGAGGAACGGCACGATCGGATCGTTACGGACGATGGCCGCGTGGATCGCATCCTTGGTCGCGCGCTTGGCGGTTTCCGCGGTGAACGGATGGCGCCACAACGCACGCTGCGTCGGCGGATTGGTGTCGAACTCGAGGGGTCTGGCGAGGAAGTAGTTCTTCGTCTCGCTCGCGAAGCGGAGGCCGCCGTTGCGATGGCTCGCGTCCCGCACATCGAAACTGTAGAACGCCTTGCGTATCGGGTCGTACAGCTTCTCTCCGGCCTTCGGGCTGTCGACGAATCGGAACATCTGCCCCGAGTCCGGCTCCGTGACGAGCGTGCCGTCCGCGGGTCGCTCCGCTTCCGACCCGCCGCGCAGGGCCTCGAGGCATCGATCGAACGCCTGTTCGAGAGCATAGGTGTCGAGCTGTTCGAGATAGACGACCTGCCCGATGTCCTGCGTGTTTCCCTGCGCCGCGACGGGTTTGCCTGCATTCGGATCGACGCGATGGACGGTCATCACGGCGCCGGGCATAACGATCGCTTCGGCCTGCGCCAGATCGCTGAGCGCCGCGATGTTCACCGCCGTGTTGAGGACGAGGTCGAGGCGCTGGCTGTTGCTTCGCGGCGCCGCCGTGTATCCGGCGATCGGAACGCCGAACTCGGCCACGACCTTGTCGGCCGCGGACGCCGAGAAGATCTCGGTGGTGATCACCTTGCTTCCGCCGGTGTGGACGGTCCCCGGGACTTCGGGTTGGCCGGGCCGGTCGAAGTAGGAACCGTCGGTCACCACCGCGCGAACCAGATGACTGGGGAAAGGTTCGGCCCGCGCGCATCCGAGATTCATGTACAGGGATCCGATGGGATCGACGCGCTCACCCTTGTCGCCCGCGACGTTGCCCGCGCGGTTCATCGTGTTGTACGGGACGTGCACGCCCGGCGCGACTTCCAGCAGCACGGCCTCGCCGGTCACCTGCCAACGCAACGGATAGTGGAAGAACTGCGACTCCTTCGTATAGCTTCGCGTGAACAGGTCGATGCGCTTCTTCACCGCCTCGTCGAGCGGCTTCAGCGCTTCGCCCCGCGCCGTGCCGGCACGACCGGCGGTGACGGCGGGCATGCCGGAGGCCCTCGCCATCGGACCGTGCGCCGGCAGGCTGCCTGCCTGAAGCTCCCGGCTGAAGGTACCGACGGCCTTCCGGACACGCCCCTGCTCGATGACGACACCCTCGCGTCGCAGCGCGGACGCGACCTGCTTTCCGGCCGCCGGCCGCGCCCGGCCCGACTGGTCGAGCGTCACTGGCTGAGGGACGACCGGCCGCAATGTCGAGGTCCGCGACCGCTCCGGATCGAGCTTGCCGTCTTCGCTCGTGAAGAGCGATTGATGTCTGTCGCGGAGCACGTCGTACTGCTGGTGGACGAAACGTTGCATGCTGGTGCTGGCCTCGCCGAGGCTGTTGGTCGTCGGCACCGCCTGGTCCGCCGCGAGCTCCGTACGCCCCGACGCGTAGGCCTCGGAACCCGCGATCCGCGCCCGCTGCGCCGCCTTCTCCTTCTGCAGCAGCGCCTCCCTGGCGCCCGGATCGCTGCGACCGAGTGTCTGCATCTCGACGGCGCGACCGACGCGCGTGGCGGGGTCGCCGGCTTCGAGATCGATCGCCTGAGCCACCGACCGGGAAAACGAACTGCGTACCGCCGCGTACAGAGCCGACATCAGCGTCGACGCGGCGCTCGCGTTTGCGCCGTACAGATCGACCCGGTTGAGCAGGGTCTTGGCACGCTCCTGGCGGCGAAGCACCGGGTCGAAGGGCTCGGTCTCCTGCAGGGACCGCCTCGGACCGACCGTCCGATCGACCGCGCCGGCGGCGGCTTGCGCGCTCGCGCCGATGCCGCTGCCCGTGGCCTCCGGGACCTCGTAGTCGCCGACCAGGGCCTGGTCGATGCGGGAGCGCATCGTCAGCAACAAGTCCCCGTCCTTGACGAGAGCCTCCATCGGCTGCCAGACGTTCTTGTGGATGGCGTCCTGAAGCGCGCTCTTGAACTCGCCGGTGAGGTTCGAGAGGTGTCGTTCCCGAGCCAGTTGATGACCGAAAGGGTCGACGTTCGGGCCGACGATGCCGTGCGTGTTGAGCAGCTGCGTGAAGACCGGCGCGAGTATCTGGTCGTAGGCCCGGACGATCGAGCGCGTCGCGAGGGCTTCCGCCACGTCGGTGCCTCGTCCCTTCGCGCCCGGTGCGGCGCCATAGGCGATGCCGACGGACCGCAGCAGCATGTATTGGACGTTGGCGAAGGCGTCGAGCGCCGTGTGCACATAGGGATGCGAGGCCCTGCTGCCGGCTCGATCGCGGATCGCTTCGACGACGCCCCGGGTGGCGCTCGAGATCGCCACCGTCGCGTGATCGGCCGACGTTCCCTGGCGGATACCCAACAACTTCTGGATGCTGAGATTGGTTTCCAGGCGCAGCAACTCCTCGGCCGATCCCAGGCCGAGCTTCGTCATGAACCGAGCGACCGGACTGCTGGGCGTCGACCAGTTCGACGGAAGCGACTGCCTCAGCATGTCGAAGACCGTTGTTTCGACCTCTTGAGCGATGACGATCAATGCGACTGACCCGGCGAGAACGCCGGGGTCGACCCGGCCGGCACCGGTCGCCGAAAGGATCCGGGCACCCGCGATGTGCGTTCCCCCTGCGTCGCGCGTCGCGCGATCGATGGCCGACGTGATCGAGGTCGTGACGAACTTCGAGAGCGCCGTCACCGCAGCGTTGGCCGCGCGCGGCGCCCCGACGCGACCGCGGCCTCCCAGATTGGGCTGATAGGTCAGCAGACGTCCCAGCTCCTTCGCGAAGACGGTGCCGGTCCCGGGAGCCCGCGTCAACGGACCCGCCGGAAGCGCATCGCAGGTCGAGACGACCAGTGCCGGTTCCGGCAGGCCGGTGGCCGAGCCGTACTTGCCGATGTCGCGGCCTTGATAGGAATAGACGTCCACGTCCGCGCCCACGCTCGTGTTGGCGCCGAGCGCGCCGGCCCCCTCGTCGGGATGCCACCCGGCGGTCGACGGAGCCAGCGAGAGGCGCATGCCACGGTCTGTCAGTTCGAGGTTGTGCAACGCGCCGTCCTCGGTGCTCACCAGCATCCGCAGGCCAGGCTCGAGCGGAGCACTGCCGAAGACGCCGCCCAGAGCGGCGCCGACCAAACGCTGGACGTTGCCGCCCTTGACGCCCGCGTGGGCGGCCGCGGGGCCGAGTACTTCGGGCGGACGAAGCAGACCCTCGATCTGGAACAGCACCGGGCCGTCGACGAGGATGGGCGCCTTGTGCCCGGGGACGCTGTCGGCCATGACCGCGTCCCGTCGCGGCAGGTCGCCGTTCAGGTTCACGAAGCCGAGCAAGCGGTTCTCGATGCGGTTCCAGTCCAGCTGGAAGCGGCGCGTCCCGTTTGGCTGTACAGGGCCCGCGCCTCCGCCGACGGCGTTCTCGCTGTTGGCCCAGGCCACCTTCTTCGGAAAGACCGTGGGATTCGGGGGCAACGGCATCAGCTTGTTCCCGGACTCCTTGTCGTCCCGTCGGAACGTCAGGGTCGACTGCAGCGAGAGCCTCAGGATCTCGCTGCGAAGCGGTGTCTCGAGCAGCGGATTTTCCCACGGCTTCGCGTCGAGCAAGTGGCGAAGCTCGGTCTGCAGATTCTCGAGGTGGGACGCCTGCTCAGCCATCGGCCGCGCCTTGTTCCTGGCCACCGTCTGCGTGAACTCGTCGAAGCGGATCGCGCGATCGGCGTGGCCCTTGACGAAATAGCGATCTTCGCCGTCCACCGTGTCCTTCACGACGACGAACCGTTCGGCGATCGTGGATTCGCCGTCACGTCCGGTGACCAGCAGCACGCCGTCGTGATCGTTCAGACTCGCCAGCTTCAACCCGGCGGAAGCCGACCGTGCGTAGTGGACGCCGGGCGAACCGCAGAACGCCCGAAAGGTGGCCTCGTCCGTTCCGTAGGTCCGCTTGTCCGCCTCGTGCTGCTGCGGAGTCGCCGGCATCGCCGGATCGACGGTGCGTGTGGGAGGGACCGACGCGCTCGTCATCTTCGACACCAGCGCGCTCGAGTCCCTGCGAGGCAGCACCGCGGTCGCCGAGCGCCGCGAGCTCGGACCCGGAATATCTTCCTCTCGTTGCTTGCCTCTCGACCGAGACGACCCGGCCGGATTAGGAGCATATGGACCCGGCGGGTTGTCCAGGGGCGTCGGCTTGTGGCTGGTGATCTTCGGCGGCATGATGGGTCCCGGTCTGTCGTGCCGGCGGCACGATTGCCCGGACATTCCATCGCAGATTTCGCCGCAGAGGCCGCACGCGAGCGCAGAGTCTTTCGCGAATACGAAAGGCGATCTTCGGGCGCGCCGGCCGCACGCGCCCGGGCGCATGTCGGCCACGTCGCGGGCGCGAACGAGGCCCGCTAGTGTCCTGTCCCAATAATTGGTAGGCACAGCAATGGCATGACATGCGGCATCCT
>CALMOR010000114.1:0-563 GCA_937872165.1 uncultured Burkholderiales bacterium
CTTCCGCGGCGGCGGCTTCCCGCTTCGCTTCCTCCGCCCGGGCCGACGCCTGCTGCGCAGCCTCCTCCCGCTCGACCTCGAGACGAGCGGCCTCGGCCCGCGTCGCTTCCGATTGCACCGGGTTCGACGCGTTCGGTGTCGCTTTCGGGACGGCCGACGATTCCGTCGACGGTGGGGGCACAACGAAGGCCGCCTCGTCGGGCCTCTCGACCGCGATGACGGCGCGCCGCGGTCGTACCGCGCGGATCGGTTCGATGGTCGCGATGGAGGGCAGCGGCGCCGTCCGTTCCGCGGCGATGGCCGCGACGTCGCTCCGCGGTCGTACCTCCTGCGCCGCATCGGCCTTCGACACGACGGCTGCCGCCGACGGCCGCGGCGGTTGCGGTTGGGGTCGAGGTGGCAGTCGCGGTCGGGGTTGAAGTCGAGGTGGCAGCCGAGGCAGCGGCGGTGGTCGACGCCGGGGCTCGATCCGAGGTGGAGGCGGCAGCGCCAGCGCGCCGGCACCCTCGTGCCGCTCCGAAGGACGCGGCGGGTCGACGGCCGCCGCCTTCGACGCGTCGGCG
>CALMOR010000114.1:573-21268 GCA_937872165.1 uncultured Burkholderiales bacterium
GTCGGCGATGGGCCGGTCCGTCGTATCGACGGTCGTCGTTCGACGAAGGTCGAGGACCAGCTGCAGCTCGGGCGCTTCGATCCGTCGGTCCTGCCAGGGAAAGGTGAAGCCCGGGAGACCCGACGCCTGTCCGCCGAGGTCGAGGTTCAGCAACAGCGCGTGGGCGAGCAACGACAGCAGCAGCGCGATCGCGAGTCGCCTGTCCGTGCGACTCGTGACACGACGACGCCACGCATCGGAAGCCGCGGCGAGGCGCGATCGCAGGGCCTGCACGTGGACCGGGCGGCGTGGGGTGGGCAGGTCTGACCTCTCGGAGTCGTTGAGCGCGAGCCCCTCGATCGTAGCGAGGTTCGTACGATCGCCGTTGCTGCGTCGTGCCTTCGCATCGGTGCATCGTTCCGATGACCCGCGACCCCGAGTCGCTCCGACGCACGACGCGTGCCTTCCGATCGGTCGGTGGCGAATCCGGGCCTGCGCGCATCGCTCGACAGCGACGAGCCGCAAGAGGTCGTCGTCACGCCCGACGATTGCCGAGAGCATCAGGACGAAGCGGCCGGCGTTCATTCGAGACCGGGCCGGCCTCTGCTCTACGAGGAGCGATGCGTCGAGCGGCCTTCGATCGGTCGACGACGAAGCCTTCATCGCCGACCGATCGGCACGACCCATGACACTGCTGCGGGCGTACCGTCCCGTAGCCGCCACGCGCATCCGGCGCAGCGGCGCGTCAAGGCGGCTCTCGACTGAAGCGGATCATCACGACGGCTCTCGACGAGAGCCGATCGTCGGGAAGACCTCTGCCGGAACGAGTGCAGGCGTCGAGCATCGCTTTCGACGAGTCGACGATGAATCCCTTTCGTCCGCAGCCATTACGGGCGTCCTCACCGTCGAAGATCGAAGTCCGCAGGCGATCGGGAAGTGCGTCGATGACGCGACCCATTGCGGTCGTTCGTCAGGGCTAGCGAAATTTGTCGCTCGTGCAGTTACGGCCCCCAACCAAATATTCCGTATGAATATCGTGTCGACCAGCAAGAAGCCTTGAGCAGGGGTGTGCTGTTCCAGCTTCAGAGCTTTGTAGCGACGTCTTGAATTGCTTTGACCAAGGCGCCAACCGCGCCGAGTAACAACGCGGAAATTGGTTTTCCTTCTTCGCTAATTCTTAGGAGCATGATACCGACAGCTTGAATAAACGGACTGAAGAGAAACGACATAACAAAAAGCGCACCGATTAGAATCCGAGTTAATCCGGGAAAGGCAGGTAAGAATGTCTTTACATAAGAAAAGATGCTCTGAGGTGGTGGTAGCGACATCGGCCTGTAAAGCTCGCCGAGCGACGTTCCATAGCCAGCAAAGTAATTGTTAGTCGTTAGGAGCCTAAGTGCCGCCGCTGGAAGTGAAATCCCTCGTACTTCGTCGTTTTCGTCAGGCGGCTCAATGCCATACTTGTACGCTTCAATGGTGCGCTTAATTGATTGCGATGACTGAATCTTATCGATGAGTTCGAATTGAACTGCAATCGCCAAGGCAAATATAGACAGATTAAAAATGCTTCTTGTGCCCAAGGCGGCGCGTTAACCATACTAAGGCAAGCGCCAGTGAAAGAGAGATCGACAAGACTACTTGAGCAAGGATCGACTCAACAGGATTAACCGGTCCGTATAACGGCACCATGTAGGGCTGATGAACCGGATGTACTTCACTAGCAATGGACCAGGCTCCAATGGCAAGGACGTCTGTTGTCAGTATTGCAACCAACCGTCTTGCGCTTAGCCAACTTCCGGAGAGTATGAAGAATTCTTAAAGCTGACGCCGCCTCCTATTTACCGAAGCTCCGTGCATTTACATCGTCTAACTGTATCCGCCACTTTTCAAGTAAATCCTTTGTGCGTTGGCACCCACTAAGCCCAGATGAAGAGTCACTTTCTTGATGTGCATCGAGTTCAGCCTCCACAAAACTCTTGTTCTGGATACGCCACGCCTTGGATCGGTTAAGGCCGATCGACATTACACGTCGTGAATGTCCGCTTCTGGCCGGAACCGAACCCTAGGTCGTGCGCCGGGAGATAGCGACTTGCACTGAAAGGATCGGGCTATGGCGAACAACTCCCGGAAATGACGTCCTCGACGCGCATTACATCGATCCTGCCCGCCCGAATAACCCCCGCTCAAGCCGCAGGCAGCGCCGTCGGCGCATGCTGCACGCGATTGAACCAAAGCACCATGATGATGACGACGTTGAGCACGAACACGCCGGCGCTCGTCCAGGCGGGGTGATGAAACAACTCCCACATCTCGACGGGGAGATAGATGCCGGCGCTGGCGATGCCCAGCATCCATCCCCAACGACGTTGCCGCCACAGGCCGTACGCTTCCACGAAGTGCAGCAGCGTATAGAGTCCGGCCCCGAACGCGATCAACGTCAGGTGGGTGTCGGTGAGGTTCTCGGCGGCCCGCTGGAAGGCCTGCCCCAGGTGGCCGGTGGGATCGAGGTGCAGTTGCCCGGCGAGCCTGTCGAGCGCGCTCACCGCATCGGGGTGCAGGAACCACACGGCGACGCCGGCCACCAGCAACACCAGCACGCCCTTGACGGCCTCCCACACGGCGATCAGCCGGACCCCCATGCGGCCCGCGCGGCGCGAGGGCGGCAGCGGCGCGTCCGGCCCCCGGGCCGTTGCGGCTTGAATCACCTCGGTCGCTGTCGGCGTCGTCATTGCACTTGGCCTTCAAATGAAGCGAATCGGGCGATCGTGTTCGTCGAAGGATCCGGAAACGTTTCGCGGCTGCCCGCCCTCGCCCCGGCGACCGCGACCATCGGCGCGTCCAGCGTTGATCGCTCCCGGTAGTGCTCGCCGTGCCGCGACTCAAAGGTAGCAACGCGGACGAGCGCGGGCAACAACTACTATCGCGGCCGGCCGATGCCGCGGGCAATGCCAGGCTGAGGCCGAGGCGCTGGTTCTCCCCGCATACGTCACACCAAGGAACAAGCGCGTCGGCCTGAAGCGAGCGTACGCCGCAATCGTCCGCTTCCGGCCGTCAGCGCCGCGGTCCGGTACGAGGCGCCACTTCAATCCATCGGAACTCGGTGTGCTCGAAAATTTTTCCGCGAGTCGCTGACCTCGATGTCGGGATAGCGGACGGTATTCTCATGTTTGGTGTGCCCAAGCAGAAGTCGTACGGTGCGGGAGGAAGAGGCGGCCTCGAGAACCATCGCGAGCCATGGGCGCACGCTTCGACGCGCTGGACCGGTCATCGAGGGACGCAAACGCAAGGAGAGGCGTGATGGTCGCAGGCACAGAGGGTGAGCGGGCTCCGGTGAACCGCACGACTTCCGAGCGGAAGTCCGAGCGCGAGCTGGTCATCACGCGGACCTTCGACGCGCCGGCGCGTCCTGTGTTCGAGGCATGGACCACCCCCGAGCTCTTCGAGCAGTGGTGGGTCCCGAAGTCGAGCGGCGCGACACTGCTGTCCTGCGAACAGGATGTCCGCGTCGGCGGCACCTACCGCCTGGAGTTCGCTCATCCCCAGGGCGCGACGACGATGGCCTTCTTCGGCAGGTACCTCGACGTGGTGCCGAATGCCCGCCTCGTCTGGACCAACGAGGAAAGCGACGACGGCGCCGTCACGACGGTGACTTTCGAGGAGAGGGCCGGCCGGACGCTGCTGGTCATGAGCGAGGTCTATCCGTCGAAGCAGGCGCTGGACATCGCTGTCGAAGGAATGGGCGAGGCGATGCCCGAGACGTTCGAACAACTGGACGAATTCCTCGTCGCGCGCGGCGCGGGACGGGCCTGACCACGTCCAATTCATCGGCAGCCGCTGGACTCGACGAGCCGGCCGTCCAGTTGCCGACCCCTGCCGTCGAGCTCTCTTCCCGCGTGCGGGGCCCGGTCGAGTCGACCTCGTCCTACGAGCAGCCGGTCGCGACCACGCAACGCGTTCGAGCGCATGCGGCGCTCCGGATCACGAGCCGGGACGAAGGACCTCGAGGACGGCATGCACCGCCGCGACGCAGGCGGCCGCGAACGTCCGCTTCCGGCGAAGGCGGCTGCCGCGATGCGAGAAGTCGCGTCGGCGATAGCGACCGATCGCAATGACGGCGACGCGCCGGAGCGGCTGTCCGCATCGAGCGGTCGAGCGTCCGCTCTCGAAGGGACGCGGTGCCCGAGTGGCCATTGCCGCGCGACTGCTGCCTCGCTCCGCTCCGATGCGAACCGGGACGAGCCATGCGATCGGCTCGCGTGTCGCCGGCATCGCCCATTCGGCTGATGACTTCGTCGCCCATCCGTGGTTCGCTCTCCGTCTCGACGCGGGGTCGCAAGCGAGCTCCGGTCGCGGACGACGCATGCAGGGACGGCCCGACGGACAGCGCGATCCTCTTTCACGACCACAGAGCAGGGAGAACCCTTGAAGGACTTCATCGACGAGCCCCATGCGCGGGGATCGATGGCGCGCCGGTCGATGTGGGGGCGCGTCAAGGCGAGCGCCCTCGTCGCGGTCGTGTCCGCGCTGCCGATGGGGTCGTACGCCGCTTGCCAGGTGCAGTCGCTCGAACTGCCGGTGAAGATGGTGGGCTCGCGCGCGGTCGCGACCCTCGGCATCAATGGCACACCGGTGCCACTGGTGGTCGACAGCGGGGCCTTCTTCAGTTCGCTCACCGATGCCGCCGCGGAGCAGCTGAAGCTGCGCTTGCGGGGCGACCCCGCCTTGCGCGCGGAGGGCCTCACGGGCCGGGTCGACGTGCAGACCACGACGGTCGAGAAACTGCAACTGCTCAAGGGCGAGCTTCCCGGCGTGCAGTTCATGGTCGGCGGCAACGAACCCGGCGCGGGCACCATGGGCCTGATCGGACGCAACATCCTTTCTGCCAGCGACACCGAGTACGACCTGGGTCACGGCGTCATCCGCTTCCTCTTCCCCAACGACGACTGCGCCCGTTCCAACATGGCCTACTGGGCCGGCTCCTCGCCGGTGACCGCGATCGATCTCGTCATCGACTATCGCAGCAAGGTCCCGGCGATCCGCGCTCCGGTGAAGTTGAACGGCACCGAGCTCGTGGCGCTCTTCGATACGGGCGCACGCACGATCGTTACGACGCGGACGGCGAGGCGGGCCGGCGTGGCCGAGACCGACTGGAAGGCGGCCGGGCTCCTCTACGGCGCGGGCCGGGGCACTACGGAGTCGTGGACGGCCGACTTCGAGAAGTTCGAGATCGGCGGCGAGGTGATCCGGGGTAACCGCCTCCATGTCGCGGACCTCGAGTTGGGGGACGCCAACATGCTGCTCGGCATCGACTTCTTCCTGTCGCACCGCATCTACGTGTCGAAGAAGCAGTCGAAGATGTTCTTCACCTACAACGGCGGAACGGTCTTCGCTCTCGACCGGGCCGAGGCGCCGAATGGCCCTGTCCCCGGCATCGACCCGGCTGCGAGCGATGGGCGGGCCGCGACCGCCGACGAGCTTTCACGCCGCGCCTCGGCGTCGGCCGCTCGCCAGGACTACCAGATCGCGTTGGCCGACCTCGATCGGGCGTGCGCGCTCGAGTCGACGTCGGCCCCGTTGTTCGCGCAGCGTGGTGGCCTCCACGTGGCGTTGAAACATCCCGACAAGGCGCTGGAAGACTTCGATCGGGCACTGGCGCTCGATCCGACGGACGTCGACGCCCGCGGCCAACGCGCTTCGTTGCGCTTCGCGTCGAACGATCGGGATGGCGCGACGGCCGACCTCGACGCCCTCGATCGGGCGCTCCCTCCGCAGGCCCAGATGCGGTTCCCGATGTCGCAACTGCGCCAGGCCCTCGGCCAGTACGCGCCGGCGCTGGTCGAGCTCAACCAGTGGCTCGCCGCGCATCCCCGCGAAGTCACGCGACCTCAGGCGCTCAACAGCCGTTGCTGGGCCCGCGCGATGCTGGGCATCGAGCTGGACCAGGCGCTCGACGACTGCGACGAAGCCATCGACGGGGATCGCGGCAACGCGAACTATCGCGACAGCCGCGGCTGGGTCTATCTGCGGCTCGGCCGGTACGACAAGGCGCTGGCCGACTTCGATCGCGGCCTCGCCGATCGTCCCGGCATCGCCTCGTCGCTGTACGGCCGCGGCATCGCGAAGGCGCGTCTCGGCGACGCGGCGCAGGCCGACGTCGATCTCGCGGCTGCTCGCAAGGCACAGCCGGACATCGAACAGAGGACGCCGCGCATCGACGCGACGGTCGCGCCGGTACCGAAGCGGTAACCCGATCGAAGGACCGGTCGAGCTCTTCGTCGTCGGTATTTCGTCGATGCCAGCCTGCAGCCGGGTGCGCGCGATCTGCGCAGAGCAGAACCGCTCGAGGCCGCGACGACGGGGCTCGAAGCCGCGACGCGCGGCCCGCATGGCGTCGGCCTCGCGCGCGACCCGATCGATGCGGCTCTAGACCGGTGACCGCCGCCTCGTCGACCCCGATGGGTGCGATCGGAGCCGTCGCTATCGGTCGTGCGAATCCTTCGCGTCGCTGCGCTTGCCGAACAGCGCATCCGCTTCGTCGAACCAGAGGACGGCGCCGCGCAGGACCGCCGCTCACGCAGAGTCCGCGGCAGCGCGGACGGCGTCGCGCTCGGAGTCGAAGGTCGGCTCGAGCCGATGCGCGATCGCCCGCATCGACCGATGCGGCTCGTCGGCTTCGAGGTGGCGGGTCCAGTCCGAGCTGCGATCGAACTTCGCGATCGATCCGAAGCGGCCGTCGGGCCGTCGATAGCCGATGCAGGCGACGTGGTACTCGCCCGCTTCGATGATCCGTGGATTCATCGCACGCTCCGGATCGCGTGTGCCGTGCCGCACGATAGCAACGTGCGTCCGGGGCTCGGCCGAAAGCGCGAACGATTCAGCGCGGCCCGATGCACGAGCCCCGCGATCGCACGCCCACCGAGTTCGACGGCGTCACCGCCGCGACCGACCGCAGCCGTGGCGCGCGAGTTCCGAGCGCATCGGCGGCTCGATCGCGCCGAAGCCACCGGAGGATCGCGACCGACAAGAAGTTGCGAAGCCACGCGACGCGAACGACGGATCGCACCGGTAGGACGGTATCGGGATCGGCGCGTCACGAAGGCGATCGCCGGCAGCACGCGCAGCGCGAAGACGAAGCCGGCCCACCGAGGACCTCGACATCTTCGGCGACACGAGGCCGCGAACATGAACTCGATGCTTGTTCCGTACGCGAGCACGCGATCGAAGCCGCCGCCATGGGCGCCGGCAAGCGCTCGCCGACCGGCACGAAGAAGATCGGCATCCCGATCGTCAGCTGCGCACCGAGCGCGGCGAAGACGACGCGCGGGCGGGCCCCGGCGCTTCGTCGACAGCGGCCATGCGAGGACGAGCGGCCCGACCGCGCCGCCGGGGCTTCGCGGACACGTCCGCCATAATCGTCTTCCGCCGATCCTCGAACCCGACCCGCGGCTCCTTCGCGCCTCTCGTCCGCGAGGCGGTCGATGGAAGCGCCGCATCGTAGATGAAGCCCTCAATGACTCTCCCGGCCGCCGACCCACGCATCGAGGCCCTGCTCGACGCGGCCCGCAGCGCGAGCGCGCTGGCCTACGCGCCCTACAGCCGCTTCCACGTCGGGGCCGCGGTGCTCGCGGACGACGGCCGGATCTTCGCGGCGGCCAACGTCGAGAACGCGTCGTACGGGCTGACTTCGTGCGCCGAACGCAACGCGCTCTTCGCCGCGGTGTCCGCCGGCGTGCGCAACGTGACGGCGGTGGCGATCCACACGCCGACCGGCGCGCCGGTGTCGCCGTGCGGCGCCTGTCGGCAGGTGATCCGCGAGTTCGGTCCGGACGCGGTCGTCGTCAGCTGCTGCGACGGCGATGCGCGAAGGTCGTGGACCATCGACGAGCTGCTGCCCGGCGCCTTCGGTCCTCACGACCTGTAGCGCCCGAACGCGTCACACCGAAAGGCGATCGGGCGGGTCGATGCCCGCCATGCGCACCGGCGCTTCGGGCGCACGCTCCGATTCCGGGTCGTCGAGCCCGCGCGCCCAGTTGAGGAACATCAACGCGGTCCACAGCGGCTGATGCCAGTCGCCCACGCCCGACGCGTGGCGCTCGAGCATGCGGCGCAACGCGGTCAGGTCGAGCATGCGGCTGACGTCGTCGCGGCTCGATCCGATGAGGTCGTGGGCCCACGGCTTCAGCGGCCCGCGCAGCCACGACCCGATCGGAATGCCGAAGCCCATCTTCGGACGATCGACCAGATGCTTCGGGATGTGCCGATACAGCAGCTCGCGCAGCAACCACTTGCTGACGCCACCGCGGAACTTCATCTCGAACGGCAGCCGCAACGCGAACTCGATCACGCGATGGTCGAGGAGCGGCGCACGCGACTCGAGGCTCACGGCCATCGACGCGCGATCGACCTTCGCGAGGATGTCGTCGGGCAGATAACCGGCGAGGTCGCGCAGCATGAAGTCCTCCTCGACCGTCTTCGCGACGAGACCCGGGCGATCGGAAGGGAAGGGCGAACCGGCCGCCCGCGCATCGACCAGGGTCGGCTCGGCCCACGGCGCCAGCAGCTGCCAGTACAGTGATCCGAGGTCGCGGCTGCCGACGGCGCGCCCGAGCTTGCCGAGCTTCTGCGCCGGACGCAGGCCTCGCACGCCAGAGTCCTCGTCGTGCGGGAAGGCCCACTTGAAGGCATGGTCGATCGCACCCGGGGCGCTGGCCATCATGCGGCCGAGCGACGGGCGGAGCGCGCGCGGGATCCTGCGCATCGTCGGCCAGAGCTTCGCGCCCATCGCGTAGCGCGGGTAGCCGCCGAACAACTCGTCGCCGCCGTCGCCGGTCAGCGCGACCGTCACTGCCCCGCTCGCCAGACGCGAGACCAGGAAGGTCGGAATCTGCGAGATGTCGGCGAACGGCTCGTCGTAGATGCGCGGCAGCAGCGGGATGGTGTCGCGGACGTCGTCTGCGTCGAGATAGAGCTCGGTATGGTCCGTCCCGAAGTGCGCGGCGACGCGGGCTGCGAACTGCGCTTCGTTGAACGAGCTCTCGCGAAAGCCGATGCTGAAGGTCTTGATGCTCGACGACCGCTGCGCGCACATCAGGGCCACGACGCTCGACGAATCGATGCCGCCCGACAGCAGCGCGCCCAACGGCCGGTCCGCGATCATCTGCTCGGACACCGCCTGCACCAGCAACGCCTCGAGTTCGTCCACCGCTTCGCGGTCGCGCAGGTCGTGGCGAACGGCCTGCTTCGACTCCTCGGCGAGCGACCAGTAGCTGGTCTCGCGGACGTCGTCGCTCCGCGCGTCGAGCTTGACGAAGGTCCCGGGCATCACCTTGCGGACGCCGTCGAAGATCGCCTGCGGTGCGGACACGTAGCCGAGCGACATGTAGCTCGCGAGCGCCGACGGGTCGACCGCGCGCTCGAAGCGAGCATGGGCGGCGAGCGCCTTGATCTCGGACCCGAACAGCCACGTGCCGCCGAAGCGGCCGAAGTACAGCGGCTTCTCGCCGATGCGGTCGCGCGCGAGCGTGAGCCGGCGATCGCATCGGTCCCAGACCGCGATCGCGAACATGCCGACGCACGCCACCAGCGTCGCGTCGACGCCCCATGCGTCGAAGGCGGCGGTCAGCAGTTCCGTGTCGGAGGCGCCGCGCCAGGCCGGCGCGTCGTTCGATCGTTCGAGCCGGGCGCGCAACGAACGATGGTTGTAGATCTCGCCGTTGAGCGCCACCACGTAGCGACCGCTCGCCGACGGCATCGGCTGATGCCCGGCCGCACTCACGTCGACGATGGCCAGCCGCCGGCTGCCGAGGCAGATCGCGCCCGACGGGTCGGCCCAGATGCCGCCGTCGTCGGGCCCGCGATGGACCAGCGACGCGATCATGCGCTGGACGTTGTCGACGAGAGAGGACGGGTCGGTCGTGGGCGTACCGAGCGACCCAGCGATTCCGCACATCGGATGACCGGTCAGAAGTTGTCGCGGATTGGCACCGCGCGGTTGAGGCGATGATGCCGCACGGCCCCAATACTGTCTGCACGATTCGTCGGCGCCAGCGCAATAAGCGTCGACCTGCCGTATGCGCGCAACGCCGCGACGGAATTCGAAACCGTGCGTCGTCGGTCGACGCAGGCTCCTTGCCGCGAAGACCCGCTTGCCCGGCGCCCGCGGCAGTGCGGAGCTCAGCCGCGCCGGATCACCATCGGACCGAAGGACTGACAGATCGGCATCAACTGCACGCTGTTGATGTTGACGTGCGGCGGACGCGACGCGACCCAGAAGACGGTGTCGGCGATGTCGTCGGCCGTCAGCGGCTCGGTGCCGTCGTAGATCTTCGCGGCCTTGTCGTCGTCGCCCTTGAAGCGCACGTTCGAGAACTCGGTGCCTCCGCAGAGGCCGGGTTCGATGTTGGTCACGCGGACCTGCGTGCCGAGCAGGTCCGCACGCAGGTTCAGGCTGAACTGGTCGACGAAGGCCTTGCTCGCGCCGTAGACGTTGCCGCCGGGATAGGGGAACTGGCCGGCGATCGAGCCGATGTTGACGACGTGTCCGCGGCCGCGTTCGACCATGCCCGGCAGCAGCGCGCGCGTCATGCGCGTCAGGCCCTTGACGTTGGTGTCGATCATCGTCTCCCAGTCGTCGAGGTTCGCTGCCTGCGCCGGCTCGAGTCCGAGCGCGAGCCCCGCGTTGTTGACGAGCACGTCGATCGCGGCGAAGCCGGCGGGCAGGTCGGTCGCGACCGCTTCGGTGGCCGCTCGATCGGTGACGTCGAGCACGAACGGCAGCACGGACGGCCCGAGTTCCTCGGCGAGCGCGTCGAGCCGATCGGCGCGACGTCCCGCGGCGACGACGCGATGTCCTTCGACGACGAACCGGCGGGCGATCGCCGCCCCGAAGCCTGCGGACGCGCCGGTGACGAAGACGATCATGCTCGGACCTTTCGCGGGAGATGGGTGGCCATTGTCGCAAATCGCGTGGGGCCCCCGGGTTGCCGCTGACGCGGGCGTCCCCTAAACTCCCGCCTCCTTCCTCTCCGCGCGTCCGGCGCCGGACGGTCCCTGCCGCATCGACGCGGGTCGGGACCGAGACGCCATCGCGAAGCGCGGAACGCGCGGGGCCGGTCGGCGCTCGCGACCATCCCCTTCCGTCGCCCCATTCCCTGCATCCCGAGCGGCGCACCCGCCGGTCATCCCGAGGACCCGTGTCATGTTCGAACGTCAACGCCGCATCGCCGAAGTCGATCCCGAAGTGTGGTCGGCCATCACGCGGGAGAACCGGCGGCAGGAGGACCACATCGAGCTGATCGCGTCGGAGAACTACACCAGCCCGGCGGTGATGGAGGCGCAGGGCAGCCAGCTGACCAACAAGTACGCGGAGGGCTATCCCGGCAAGCGCTACTACGGCGGCTGCGAGTACGTGGACCTGGTCGAGGCGCTCGCGATCGAACGCGCGAAGTCGCTGTTCGGCGCGGACGCGGCCAACGTCCAGCCGAACTCCGGATCGCAGGCCAACCAGGCCGTCTTCCTCGCGCTGCTGCAGCCGGGCGACACCTTCCTCGGCATGAGCCTCGCAGAAGGCGGGCACCTGACGCACGGCATGTCGCTCAACATGAGCGGCAAGTGGTTCAGGCCGGTCAGCTACGGGCTCGACCGCGACGAGGCGATCGACTACCAGCAGGTCGAGCGCCTCGCGCACGAGCACCGGCCCAAGCTGATCCTCGCCGGCGCGTCCGCCTACAGCCTGCGCATCGACTTCGAACGCTTCGCGACGATCGCGAAGGACGTCGGCGCGTACTTGATGGTCGACATGGCGCACTACGCGGGTCTCGTCGCGGCCGGCGTCTATCCGAGTCCGGTCCCGCATGCCGACGTGGTCACGACGACGACCCACAAGAGCCTGCGCGGTCCGCGCGGCGGCATCATCCTGATGAAGGAGCAGCACGCCAAGGCGATCAACTCGGCGATCTTTCCCGGGCTGCAGGGCGGCCCGCTGATGCACGTCATCGCGGGCAAGGCCGTGGCGTTGAAGGAAGCCGCCGAGCCCGCGTTCGAGAACTATCAGCGGCAGGTCGTCGAGAATGCCGACACGCTCGCGAAGACGCTGATCGCGCGCGACCTGCGCATCGTGTCGGGCCGCACCGAGAGCCACGTGATGCTGGTCGACCTGCGCGCGAAGAAGATCAACGGACGCGATGCCGAGAAGGTCCTCGGCGACGCGCATCTGACGGTCAACAAGAACGCGATCCCGAACGATCCCGAGAAGCCGTTCGTGACCAGCGGCATCCGTCTGGGCAGTCCGGCGATGACGACGCGCGGCTTCGGGCGCGACGAGGCCGCCGCGGTCGGTCACCTGATCGCCGACGTGCTCGATGCGCCGCACGACCCGCACGCGATCGCGTCGGTCCGCGACAAGGTGACCGGGCTGACGCGGCGCTTCCCGGTCTACGGCTGACGCCGCCCGCCGCCCGCCGCTCATGCATTGCCCCTATTGCGCGCACGCCAGCACGCAGGTGCTCGACACGCGCATCTCGGAAGAGGGCGACTCGATCCGGCGGCGGCGGCGCTGCGAGTCCTGCGACCGCCGCTTCACGACCTACGAGCGGGCGGAGATCGCGCTGCCGGTCGTCGTCAAGAAGAACGGCAGCCGCGCCGACTACGATCGCGGCAAGCTGTCCTTCAGCTTCCATCTCGCGCTGCGCAAGCGGCCCGTCAGCGCCGAGGTGATCGCCGCCGCGATCGAGCGCATCGAGGACAAGCTGATGTCGTCGGGCGACCGGGAAGTACCGAGCGAACGGCTCGGCGAACTCGTCATGCGCGAGTTGAAGAAGATCGACAAGATCGCGTACATCCGCTTCGCGTCGGTCTATCGGAGCTTCGAGGACGTCGACGAATTCGCCGACGTGATCCGCGAGGTGGCGACCCGGGGCAAGACGAGGGCGGCGCGCAAGTAAGGGCGGTCCCCGGCCCGGATGCGGAGTTTTCCGGCGATGAATGGTGGTTGCCTGCCGATGCTTGGTACGTGACCGGGCGCGCGGTGCCGCGAGAATGGCACCGTGAAAAATTCCTCCCTTCCCCCATCGGCCCGCCGCGCCGCGGGCTTCACGCTGATCGAAGTGATGGTCGCGCTCATCCTTCTCGTCCTGGGCGTGCTCGGCGCCGCGGCGATGACGCTCAACGCGTTGCGCGACGGCAAGCAGTCCGCCCTGCGTTCGCAGGCCGTCGGCATGGCCTACGAGATGAGCGACCTGCTGCGGATGAACCCCGGTCAGGAGGCGGTCTTCCGCGCGGCCGCGCCGACGTCGGCCTCGTCGGGCTGCTATGCGGCCGGCTGCACGCCCGACCAGATGGCGGCCAACGACTACTACGAGTGGAACCTCAAGCTGACGTCGCCCGGCATCGGCCTGCCCAACGCGACGGCCGTCGTCTGCCGCGACGCGACGCAGACGACGACCATGTCCTGCGACAACGCGCTGACGTCGCCGCTGGTCCTCAAGATGAAGTGGGACGAGAAGCGCAACGACGGGACCTTCGGCTCGGTGGGGCCCAGCACCACGCTGCCCCAGCTGGTCGTCCCGATGCAGCCGACATGCATTCCCACCGTCACCAACACGCAGTGCCTCACGCCATGAAGACCGTGCGAAGCGAGGCCGGTTTCACTTTGACCGAGCTGATGATCGGCCTCGTGCTGGGCGCACTCGTCGTGCTCGCCGCGACCGCGATGGTGGTCACCTCGCGCGCGACCTATCGCACGCAGGACGAAGCGACGCGCATGTCCGAGACCGCGCGCTTCGGCCTCGAGCTGATGAATCGCATGGTGCGGCTCGCGGGCTACACGGACTTCGGCGACGCGTTCTCGCCGCCGCCGTACTACTCGCGCATCACGACCTGGGTGAACACCGACGCCTATTCGCTGACCGGCCCCAACCTCGTCGGCGCCAACCAGTCGACGCCCAACGGCACGCCGGTCGTCAACGGCAGTGACACGCTGGTCGTCCGCTACTTCGGCAGCGGTACGCCCGGCATCACCGACGGCAACCTGCTCGACTGCGGGGGCAACGCGACGCCGGCGCCCAACGCCAGCTTCGACACCTATGCGCAGAGCCGCGCCTACAACGTGCTCTACGTCGACCTCGACACCGACGGCGAACCGGCGCTGAAGTGCCTGCGGCAGAAGTACGATGCCGGTGGCAATCCCAACGGCCTCGACACGCCGCAGACCCTCATCCGCGGCGTCGAGAGCTTCCAGGTCCTGTACGGCGAAGGCATCTACGCGGTGGGCCCGCCGCCGGCGGACCCCGACGATGCCCTTCCGCTGACGATCGTCTATCGCACCGGCATCGGCGGCTCGAATCCGGTCGTCAACTGGGGCAACGTGCGCAGCGTGCGCATCTCGATGCTGTTGCGCAGCGCCGTCGGGGCGCAGCCCGACAGCGGCGCCACGACCTACAACCTGTTCGGCGCGAGCTATCCGAACGCGTCGAACGATCCGGGCACGCAGTTCAGCACCTCGACGCTGTCGGTCTCGGAGCGCACCCGCATCCGCCGCGTCGTCGAGACCACCGTGTTCGTGCGCAACCGCGTGATGCCGTGGACCAATCTGCAGGGGATCCAATGAGCCGGTGTCTTTCCACGGGAGAGCTCGGCCTCGCGCGGCGCGGGCAGCGCGGCTTCTCGCTGATCGTCTCGCTGATGATGCTCATCGTCATCATCATCCTGGGCGTCAGCGCGTCGCAGATGGCGATCAACGAAGAGCGCGGGTCCCGCAACGATCGGGACCGGCAGCTCGCGTTCCAGGCCGCCGAGGCCGCATTGAAGGATGCCGAGTTCGAGATCCTCAACCCGGCGTCGCCGGTCTGCGCGGCCGCCCCCGCGATCGGTCGTGGACGGGCGGGCACCGTGACCTGCTTCAACGAGAACAACGCGCTCGGGTTTCCCAGCATCGACTGCTCGCCGCCGCCGAACGAAGGCCTCTGCGCGCAGAGCGACAGCAACGTGCCGGTCTATCTGAGTCCGAACGTCGACTTCCTCGGAGATGCGATGGGGACGACGGCGACCCTGCATACGGTGAAGTACGGTCGCTTCACCGGGCAGCAGTTCCCGTCGCAGGCGACGTTGCCGGGGGCGGTGCCGGCCTTCCTGCCGCGCTACATCATCGAACGCGTCCCGAAGAACGTCATCATCAATTCGGACAAGGACCAGCCTTACATGTTTCGGGTCACCGCGATCGGGTTCGGAGCAAATGTCAATTCGCAGGTCGTCCTGCAAAGCGTCGTCAGCACATTGAACTAGGCCATGAAAACCAATCCTTCCGTCGTCGCGCGTCTGGCCGGGCTCTGCTCGCTTTCGGTCGCCGTCCTCTGCGCCGCGCTCGCGCTTCCCGCGCAGGCGCAGCTGGTCGACATCGCCAATTCGCCGCTATACGGCGGCAAGCAGGCGCATCCGAACGTGGCCGTCACCACGTCGGTGGAGTTCCCGACCGTGGGCGCGGCCTATCTCAACATTCCGTACAACCGCAACGCCGTGTTCCTCGGCTACTTCGATCCGACGAAGTGCTATTCGTACTCGACCAGCAACGGCGGCTACTTCTACGTCGGCGGCTCGGCCGACTCGAACCACGAGTGTGCCGGCTTCTTCGGAGGCAACTTCATGAACTGGCTGACCATGTCGGCCATCGACGAATTCCGCTACGCGATGACGGGCGGCAACCGCGTCGACGAGAACGCCGCCAACAACGGCACGATCGTGCAGCGTGCCTACCTGCCGGACGGCAGCATCAACGGCGTGCCCGATTTCTACGCGTTCGGCAACTTCCCGCGTCACGTGATCGGTGCGAACGGCTACCTCGACTACGCCCCGTCGAGCACCCTGACGCACACGGTGCTGCCGACGGCGTCCACCAACGACGGCACGATCGTATGGATGACCAACTGCCGGTCGCAGCTCTATTTCGGTTCGCAGCAGGACGGCAGCTGCGCGAACCCGCGCAACGACTACGGCACCTACAACGTCCGGGTACTCGTCTGCGACAGCACTGAAGGTCCGACACGAAGCGACCTGTGCCTGCAGTACGGCGGCACGAGCGGCCGCTACAAGCCGGTGGGACAGGCGCAGGTCAACGCGGGTCGCATGCGCTTCGCGTCGTTCGGATACCTGATGGACCACGACACGCCGAACTACAACGCGCCTTGCAACGACTCGGGATGGAATCGCTGCCGCTACGGCGGCGTGCTGCGTTCGCCGATGAAGTATCTGGGCCCGACCAAGTACGACGCGAACCAGGTTCCCTTCACCAACTCGCAGAAGGAAATCAACGCCGACGGGACGCTGCAGACCGCCCCCGAGGGGACCGCCTAGACGGCCGGCGGGTCCTACTCGGGCTTCATCAACTACATCAACAAGTTCGGCTCGAGCGGCGTCTACAAGCGCTTCGACCCGGCCGGCGAGCTCTATTACGAGGCGATCCGCTACTACCAGAAGCTGCAGCCGACGCCGTCCGCGATCGCGGCGATCCCGAACAACGACGTGAAGGACTTCTTTCCGCTGACGACCACGTGGTCCGATCCGATCCTCGCGACCTGCTCGGCGAACTACATCATCAACCTGTCCGACGCGAACACCTGGGACGACACCTATCTGCCGGGCTACAACGGCAGTCCGAACGCGGGTTACGGACGCGCGTCGTCGCGGGCGCCGGAAGGCGGGCTCGACGCCTACCTGTGGACGTCGAAGATCGGCGTGCTGGAGTCGACGACGCCTTCGATCACGGCCAACGACGTCCGTCCCGGACTCGCGGGCCTGCAGAGCCGCAACACGGGTGCGGGCAACTCCGCCTCGTACCTCGTGGCCGGCGCCGCGTACTGGGCCAACACCAACGACATCCGGCCCGATCTCGACGGCAAGCAGACCATCAAGACCATCTCGTTCGACGTGGCCGAGCAGTCGATCGACGTCCACGATCGTCAGCTCTACCTGATGGGCAAGTACGGCGGCTTCAACAACACGGTCGATCGCGCAGTCGACGGCACGCAGCAGAACCCGTTCTATTCGACCGACACGCTCAATCCCAACAACCCGGCCGTGCGCAGCAACTCCGAGTGGGAGGACGCGCCCGGCTCGGCCTATCCGGCCAACTACCTGCTCGCCTCGGATCCGCAGAAGCTGATCACCGGCCTGCGCGCCGCCTTCGCGCGCATCAACGCGCAGTCGGGCACGCTGTCGGGCGCGGCGCTGACCTCCGCCAACCTCACGGTCGGCTCGGCCGGCGCCTACGTCGCGACCTTCGATCCCGCGCGCTGGGCCGGCTCCATCCTCTACAAGTCGCTGTCGGTCGTGAACGGCAACCTCGTCGTGTCGCCGTCGTCGATCTGGGACGCCGGCGCGCTGCTGACGACCCGTTGCGGATCGGTCGACGTCTCCGCGACGACGTGCACGGACACCGACGTCAGCCTGAACCGGCGCAACATCGTCACGACGCTGAGGGTCGGCGGGGTCCGCGTCGCACGCGACTTCACGTGGCTCAACGTCTCCACCGACTCGGCCTATGCGACGGCGCTCAATACCAGTCCGGTCAACGGAATGGTCGACTCGCAAGGCCAGTCGCGTCTCAACTACCTGCGGGGCTATCGCGCGGGCGAAGTGGGCGGGACGACGTTCAGGCCGCGCGACTCGGCGCTCGGCGACATCATCAACTCGGGTCCCGTCTATTCCGGCCCGCCGTCGACCAACATCAGCGACGCCGACTACGCGCCGTTCTACGCGCTGTACAACAACCGTACCGGCGCCGTGTTCGCGGGAGCCAACGACGGCATGCTGCATGCGTTCAACGCCGCGGACGGCAAGGAGCTGTTCGCGTACATCCCGAACTTCGTCAGCCGCGATCTCAACGACCTGACCAACCCGGGCTATGCGCACGAGTCCTTCGTGGACGCGGTCCCGTCCGTCCAGGAGGTGAAGGTCAACGGCGCGTGGAAGACGGTGCTCGTCGCCGGTGTCGGCGCCGGGGCGCAGGGCGTCTTCGCGCTCGACGTCACCAACCCGGCCGCCTTCGGTCCGGCGAACGTGCTCTTCGAATTCAGCGACGCCGACGACGCGGATTTCGGCAACGTGCTGTCGTCGCCCGAGATCGTCAAGTTGCAGACCGGCGTGTCCAACGGCATCCCGTCGTACGGCTACTTCGCCGTCGTGACCGGCTACAACAACCGGCGTACCACCTTCAACGGCCAGCCCGACGTCAGCGTCAGCGCCGACACCAACAACCGCGGCGTCCTCTTCGTGTTGTCGCTGGACCGGACGCTCGGCACCCCGTGGGTCCAGGGCAGCAACTACTACAAGTACTACTTCCCGGCGTCGAATCCGTCGCTGGCCAACGGGCTCGGCCCCGTCACGTCCTACAAGCGCCGCGACGGTACCGGCGCGGTCGCCGCGCTGTACTTCGGGGACCTGCAGGGCAATCTGTGGCGGTTCAACACGATCGGCAACTCGCCTGCGTCTTGGGTGCCGGCACGAGGGACCGTCGCCGCGCCGCTGCCGTTGTTCGTCGCGACCACCGCGGTCGGCAACGTGCGTCAGCCCATCACGGCCCGTCCGGAAGTGGCGCCCGGTCCTTACGGGACGACGTTGGTCGCGTTCGGCACCGGCGAATACATCGGTGCGGCCGACCTGTCGACTCCGTATGCGCAGCAGAGCGAATACGTGCTGGTCGACAACGGCACCGGCACGCTGATCACCCGCAACACGGACCTGCAGACCCGCACGGCGACGCTGAGCGGCGGCAACGTCGCGGTCACCGGCCCGGCCTTCGTCTACAGCGGCGCCAACTCGAAGAAGGGCTGGGTACTGGACTTCCCGGGTACGAACTCCGGCGAGCGCTCGGTCACGAAGCCCGCGGTGCAGTCGGGCTTCCTGACGTTCACGACGCTGACGCTGTCGTCCGACATCTGCGGGCAGGGCGGCGGCTTCGTGTATCAGCTCAACGCATTGACCGGGCTGCCGTTCGCGAACTCGCCGAACGGCAATACCGGCGGCTACATCTCGACGGTCGGCATCCCCGGTCCGCCGCGCGTCGTCGACCTGGTCGCGGTCGGCGGTGCGGTCCAGGGGACCGGCGAACAGCTGACCAAGGTCAGCACCACGACACTCGTCTCGGGAACCTCCGGCAACATCGCGCGAAGCGGTGACCCGGCCGACGCGACGACCGGCATCGGTGTCGTCTACAAGCCGAACCGGCGCGTGACGTGGCGCGAGATCACCAACTACAACGATCGTCATTGACCGCCATGAACGCTCACGTCGCACCTCGCGTCTTCCCGCGCCGGTCAGCGGCCGGCGGCTTCACGCTGATCGAACTGATGATCACGGTGGCCATCGTCGCGATCCTCGCCGCCATCGCGGTGCCTTCGTATCGCGATTCGGTGTGGAAGGCCAAGCGCGGCGAGGCGAAGTCCGCGATCACGCGCACGATGCAGAGCGAGGAGCGCTGGTACACGCAGAACAACGCGTACCTCCCGTTCCCGATCCCGCCGTTGCCCGCCGGTACGCCGTTCAGCACTTACTCGGCGGACAATTCGGGCAACTCCCGCTATTCGATCAAGGCCGAGGCCTGCACCGGCGGCATCACGCGCTGCGTCGTGGTCACGGCGACCGTGGTCGGCGCAGCCGATCCCAAGTGCGGCGCCTTCCTGTCGATGGACAGCACGGGGGTGAAGCTGCCCACGACCACCGGCTGCTGGTGATGACGATGAGCCACGGGCCGATGCGGAGCCGGGCGGGCTTCACGCTGATCGAGCTGATGATCGTGACGGTGCTGATCGCGATCATGCTGGCCATCGCGGTCCCGAGCTTCACGTCGTTCATCTCGAACTACCGGGCCACCGCCGCGATCAACGACCTGCTGCAGGGCATCGTGCTGACGCGCGGCGAGGCGTTGAAGCGAGGACGCCGCGTGTCGATGGCGCCGGTCGGCGGCGACTGGCGGAACGGCTGGACGGTCTTCGTCGACACGGCCAACGGCAACCCTCCGGTCTACGTCGCGGGCCAGGAGCTGATCTTCCAGCACGACAAGCTGCCCGCGTCGATCACCATCAGCGGCTCGACCGCCGCCGCGCCGTTCAACGGCACGAACTACATCGCGTTCGACGGCTCGGGGTATGCGCGGCAGGTGTCGCCGCTGGGCGCGGCGCTGTCGGGCGGCATCGTCGTCCTCGACACGACGGGCCCGAACAGCAACCGGCGCACATTGTGCCTCGTGCTGAGCGGCCGGCCGCGCATCGTTCGCAATACGGTCGAGACCTGCACGTCCGGTTGACGCGTCGAGAAGACGTAGTCCGTCTTCGGGTTGTCGCGATCGGCCCGTTGACCGTCAATCGAGGGCATGCGCCGTCATGCCCTTCAACGCTGCGTCGGTCGTTCCTCGCGAGGTCTCACGCTGGTCGAGGCGATGGTCGTGCTCGCGATCGTCGGCATCCTCGCGGCCAGCGCCGTCCCGAGCTTCGCGCGCTATCTGTCGATCCAGCGCACGACGACGGTCGTCAACGAGCTGGTCCATGCGATGGCCCTCGCGCGCGGCGAAGCGATCCGCCGCGGACGCCGCGTCTATCTCGCGCCGCTCGACGGCCGCTGGCACGACGGGTGGGCGGTGTTCGTCGACCGCAACGACAACCGCGTCTACGACGACGCGCCGCCCGCCGACGAGCTGATCGCGCGCCACGGCGCCGTCGCTTCGTCGATC
>CALMOR010000115.1 GCA_937872165.1 uncultured Burkholderiales bacterium
TTGCCCGGTTAAGGCGATCGACCACAACGTCAACACGTGTTCGCTGGACGCTTACCGCGCACGGGTTGAACGCGAACCTGGTTCATCGGTGGCGTAGGAACGGAGCAGGCCACGTGGTGTTGGCTGATGCCGAGCCGGTTACCGACGGCTTCATCGCGTTGACGCTGCCGCCGAGCGCCGTAGCCGTGAAGCTGCCCGACATCCGCATCGAGCTGCGTCGTGGCGCGACGACGGTGACGGTGAACTGGCCGATGGCCGGCGCTGGTGAGTGCGCGGCCTGGTTGCGCGACTGGCTGCGGTGATCCGCATTGAAGCAGTGTGGCTGGCGACGGCGCCGTTGGACATGCGGGCCGGCACCGATACGGCACTGGCGCGGGTGGTGACGGTGTTCGGCAGTGCCCGTCCGCATCATGCCTATCTGTTCGCCAACAAGAGGGCCAATCGCGTGAAGGTACTGGTCCACGACGGCATCGGCATCTGGCTGGCGGCGCGGCGCTTGCATCGAGGCCGCTTCGTCTGGCCAGCCGTCGATCGTGGGGCTCAGCTCTCGCTGTCGCACGAACAACTTGATGCGCTGGTACTCGGTCTGCCGTGGCAGCGGATCGGTGAAGAGGGTGTGATCCGGGTGACGTGAACGTGGCATAGACGAGGCAATCGGTGCATCTGCCGATGGCTGATTCGCGGTGGCCTTGGCACACTGCGGTTCATGCTTCAAGCCCAGCGCATCGACCCTGCCGAGCTCGCGTCCCTGGACGAAGTCGCGCTGCGGAAACTGGCCGGCCAGCTGATCGAACGGATCGACCGCGATGCGCGCGAGATCCACTGGCGCGATGCGAAGATCGAGAAGCTGACCTTCGAGATGGCGCAGCTGCGGCGCGTCAAGTTCGGCGTCAAGAGCGAGCAGCTCGATGCGCAGCAGAAGACGCTGTTCGAAGAGGCCGTCGATGCCGACATGGCGGCAATCGAAGCCCAGCTCGCCGAACTGAAGGCCGGCATCGAACCGCAGCAGGTCGACGTGCCGGACCGTCCCAAGCGCGCCCTGCTGCCGGCGCACCTGCCGCGCGTTGAGCGTCACCACGAACCCGAGAGCACCACCTGCGCCTGCGGCTGCGCGATGAAGCGCATCGGCGAGGACGTCAGCGAGAAGCTCGACTACACACCAGGCGCCTTCACGGTCGAGCGACACATCCGCGGCAAGTGGACCTGCAGCGACTGCCGCACGCTGGTCCAGGCGCCGGTGGCTGCCGAGATCATCGACAAGGGCATCCCGACCTCCGGACTGCTGGCGCAGGTGCTGGTCGCCAAGCACGCCGATCATCTGCCGCTCTACCGCCAAGAAGCGATCTTCGGTCGGGCCGGTCTGGTGTTGCCGCGCTCGACGCTCGCCGCCTGGGTTGGGGTCTGCGGCGTCCGGCTGCAACCGCTGGTCGATGCGCTGAAGGAGCAGATCCTCAACTGCGCGGTGGTCCACGCCGACGAGACGCCGGTCGCGATGCTGGCACCGGGCACCGGCAAGACCCATCGGGCCTATCTCTGGGCCTATGCGAGCGGCCTCTTCGAACCGTTGAAGGCGGTGGTCTACGACTTCACCGCCAGCCGCGCCGGGGAACATGCCCGCGCCTTCCTCGGCAATTGGCAGGGCAGCCTCGTGTGCGACGACTACACCGGCTACAAGGCGCTCTTCGAGCACGGCGTGATCGAGGCCGGCTGCATGGCGCACGCCAGGCGAAAGTGGGACTGTCAGTAATTTTGTGTGCAGAGCCATACACTGCCGAGCGGCAGGAGGACCTGTATGGCACAGAAGGCTGCAACACCATTCTCGACGGCGCTTCTCGATCAACTGTTGTCCGGGCGTGACCCGACGACCGTGCTTGAAGCAGACGGCCTGATCGGCGATCTCAAGAAGGCGTTGGCCGAGCGCATGCTCGGTGCCGAGATGGACGTCCATCTCGGCACCGAGGCTGAGATCGCCGCCGGCAACCATCGCAACGGCAGCAGCACGAAGACCGTGCTGACGTCCGACGGCGCAATCGAGCTGTCGATTCCGCGTGACCGTCACGGCCGCTTCGACCCGGCGCTGATTGCCAAGTACCGACGACGCTTCCCGGGCTTCGACGAGAAGATCATCGCCTTGTACGCCCGCGGCATGAGCACGCGCGACATCCAGGCGCACGTGCGCGAGCTGTACGGCATCGAGGTGTCGCCCGACCTGGTATCGGCGGTCACCGATGCGGTGATCGACGAAGTGACGGCGTGGCAGGTCCGGCCGCTCGAGCCAACCTACGCAGTGGTCTTCTTCGACGCGCTGCGAGTCAAGATCCGCGATGAAGGGCTGGTGCGCAACAAGGCGGTGTACCTGGCGATCGGCATGCGCCCGAGTGGGCACAAGGAAGTGCTCGGCCTGTGGATCGAGCAGACCGAAGGCGCCAAGTTCTGGCTGCGCGTCATGAACGAACTGCGGGGCCGCGGCACCAACGACATCCTGATTGCCGTAGTCGACGGTCTGAAGGGCTTCCCTGAGGCGATCACCACCGTCTTCCCGGAAACCATCGTGCAGACCTGCATCGTCCATCTGATTCGCTATTCGATGCAGTTCGCCTCCTGGAAGGAGCGCAAGCCGCTGGCCGCGGCGCTGCGACCGGTCTACCGGGCGTCCAACGCGGCGGCGGCCGCCGCCGCGCTGGACGCCTTCGATGCCGAACCCTGGGGCGCCAAGTACCCGGCGGTAGCCCAGAGTTGGCGGCGCAACTGGGAAGCCGTGATCCCCTTCTTCGCCTTCCCGCCCGAGGTTCGCAAGATCATCTACACCACCAACGCCATTGAGAGCTTGAACGCATCAGTGCGCAAGGCGGTTCGCAACAAGGGCCACTTCCCGACCGATCAGGCTGCCACCAAGCTGATCTGGCTGGCCTTGCGCAACATCGTCGATGGCTGGAAGAATCCGCCGATCGCCTGGCATGCTGCGAAAGCCCGGTTCGCCATTCAATTCGGCGAGCGTTTCATCGTCGATCAATAACTTCATCAACCAGGCTCACACACAGAATTTCTGACACACCCGCGAAAGTTCGTCGAGCTGCACTTCAGCAACCAGAGCACCATCGCCCAGGCGGCTATCGATCTGATCGGCCAGCTCTACGGCATCGAGCGCGAGGTGAAAGAACTACCGCCCGAACGACGGCGCGAAGAGCGACAACGACGCGCCGCTCCGATTGCCGCGGCCTTGCACGAATGGCTGATCGGTCAGCGCACCCGCATCACCGACGGCACGACCACCGCCAGGGCAATCGACTACAGCCTCAAACGCTGGACTGCGCTCACGCGTTACCTTGACGACCCGGCATTGCCGATCGACAACAGCCATGACGAGCAGCAGATCCGACCTTGGGCCACGGGACGTAAGAACTGGCTGTTGCCGGAACCCTCATGGCCGGGCAACGAGCCGCCGCCATCACCAGCCTGATCCAGTCGGCCAAGCTCAACGGGTGACCCGTACGCCTACCTCAAGGACGTGCTGACGCGGCTGCCGACGCACAAGGCTCGAGACATCGACGAGCTACTGCCGCATCGGTGGATATCCAACTAAGGCGTTCGACCACAGCGTCAAGACGTGTTCGCTGGACGCTTAGTGCGCCAGGAGACTGGCAGAGAGTAGTCGATGAAAGTTCGATACAGGAAAGGAATAGCGAACCACCCTGGCCCCGAGTCATGCGGTGGCGTCCGCGAGGGCGTCATCGAAGCGTTGACAGGGGAGAGCGCAGGCCAGCCATTGAGCCGCGAAATAAAGCAGTCTGGAGCGCCGACGTTGTTAAGCGAAGCGGAAGGCCACACCGACGAGGGCGCTACACGCGAGCCCGCGGAGGGCTCCACGCGGTCGAAGACCCTGAGCATGCGCAGAAGCTCTCTGTACAGGAACTGGGATATCTCGTCAGTGCCCGCCGGGCCCGTGATGTTGACGGGACGACGGGCGGGTCGGGGAAGGCCAATGGCCGCAAGCCCGACGCCCACGCTGGCGAGAAGTCGGATGCTCGCGTAGTACCGATGAACGACCCGAACAATGGCGCCGCTTCCAAGCCGGCACCCGCGGAGGGCCTGGAGGGAAGGCGAGCAGCCAAGAGAAACGTCGAACAACCTCCCGCGCCCCGGACTCAGAGCCGGATCAGCGCGTCGACGGGGTTGGACGGCGTACGTGAAGCCGCCCGGGCCCATAAGGCCACGGGCAAGGAGGTGCGGTTCACCGCGCTGATGCATCACATTACCCCGCGACTGCTGATCGACAGCTTCATGCATTTGAAGAAGTCGGCGGCGGCCGGGGTCGATGGGGTGACGTGGCGTGACTACGAGGAAGGCTTGGTTGAGCGGATCGTCAGGCTGTGGGAGGCGGTGCAGTCCGGCCGCTACCGTGCCCTGCCGTCGAGGCGGGTGTACATCCCGAAGGCGGACGGCAGGTTGCGTCCGCTGGGCATCGCAGCGCTGGAAGACAAGATCGTCCAGCAAGCCGTGGTGACGGTGCTGACGCCGATCTACGAAACCGACTTCCTCGGCTTCTCTTATGGATTCCGTCCAGGACGCAACCAGCACCAAGCGCTGGACGCCCTCTGGGTCGGGCTCCATTGGAAGAAGGTGAACTGGGTGCTCGATGCAGACATCAAGGCGTTCTTCGACACCGTCGATCACGACTGGATGATGCGGTTCCTCGAGCACCGGATCGCCGACCGGCGAGTCTTGCGTTTGGTTCGCAAGTGGCTGACCGCGGGCGTCGTGGAGAACGGAGAGAGGACGGACGTGCTGGTAGGTACCCCTCAGGGCGCGGTGATCTCGCCGCTGCTCGCGAACATCTACCTGCACTACGTGTTCGATCTGTGGACGCAACGCTGGCGGCACCGCGACGCGAATGGGGACGTGATCGTCGTGCGCTATGCCGACGACAGCGTTGCCGGTTTCGAGCGCAAGGCAGACGTCGAGCGATTCCTGAGGGATCTCAAAGCTCGGTTCGCGAAGTTCGGGTTGATGCTGAACGAAGAAAAGACGCGAGTGCTGGAGTTCGGTCGCTTTGCGGCCCAACACAGCGCGCTTCGCGGCCTGCGAAGGCCGCCAACGTTCGACTTCTTGGGCTTTACGCACATCTGTGCGGTCAAGCGGGCGAATGGTCGGTTCACCGTAAAGCGGCTGACATCGAGCAAACGAATGCGCGCCACCCTCAAAGCGTTGCGACAGACGCTGCATCGACGCAGGCACGAGCCGGTCCCCGTGATCGGTGCGTGGCTGCGACGCGTGGTACAGGGCTACCTCAACTACCACGCCGTTCCGGGGAACAGCCGTCGCATGAGCGTCTTCCGCAAGGAAGTCGGTCGCGCTTGGTTGCACGCCTTGCGGCGGCGTGGTCAGCATGGTCGTATGCCTTGGTCACGAATGCGTCGGCTTGCCGCGCGCTACCTCCCTCTCGTTCGGGTGCTTCATCCATATCCGAACGAGCGCTTCGCATGATGACTCAAGGCAGGAGCCGTATGCGGTAGTGCCGCACGTACGGATCTGTGCGGGGGGCGGGGAGTGATCCCCGTCCCTACCGCAACCGTCGCTCCTCCTCGCTACGCCGCCTGATCTAGTTCCCTAGTTCTAGTCCTGGGTACGAAGCGGCAGATCGTTGCCCTCGACGGCGATGTGGGGCGTCCCCGCTGGCGTATTCAGCAGCGATACGCTCAAGGACGTGAAGACAGGAAGGACGCGCGGTCGTCTTGATTCCCCTTCTAGCGCCATGCTGTCACGGCAAAGAGTGCGAATCTTGGATTCGCACAGTGTCGCCGGCGTTGAGAGAAGCCGCCGACGCCTCGATGTGGTTCGGTATTCGATCTACTCCCGGGCGTCTCTCACCGACGCATAGCGCCGTCCAAACACGGCGCCAGGGTGAAGGCTCCGCCCGCGTCCTCACCCGGTCCCTGCGCTGCGCTGCGGGCTGCGGCTTCCGGGCGCGCCCTGGCACCGTGCCCGGCCAGCTCTGTTCATGCGTCGAGACGGCTCCGAAGAGCAGATCGACCACCAACCAGGGACACGGCCATGAGCGCACCGACCATCCTCAACACCGGCGACACCAACGAAGCGCGGTTCCTCGCCCCCGAGACTCACCAAAGAGCAGCCCGGAGGAGAATGACCACACGGCAACGCGAGGATGCGGTGCTTGAAAGGGCGGCTCGCATCATGGAGGCGCGAGCGAAGTACGGCGAGCGCAATGCGATCGACTCGCCAGCTGCGTCGCAGAAACTGCTGCAGATGCGACTCAGCCACCTCGAGCACGAAGAATTCCACTGCATGTGGCTGGATTCGCAACACCGGTTGATCGCGGTCGATTCGATGTTCCGCGGCACGCTCGCGCAAACGAGTGTTTATCCGCGCGAAGTGGTCAAGGCAGCGCTTCGTCACAATGCCGCCGCGGTGATCTTCGCGCATAACCATCCGTCTGGGCTGTGCGAACCGTCGCGCGCCGACGAGCTACTCACGACAGCCTTAAAGTCGGCGCTTGGGTTGGTCGATTTGCGCGTGCTCGATCACGTGATCGTGACCGTTGGAAATACCTACTCGTTCGCCGAGCACGGGAAGATCTGACGGTCCGCCGCCGAGGGGTGTCGCCGCCTCCCTCAAGCCGCTTCCCACGGGGAAACTTCCTTGTGCTGGCGCAGAGCGTCGAGGTAGTCCGCCCAAGTCTGCATCATCGCGCGCCGTTCGCGGAGGTAGGCGGTTCTGTTGTACGCGCGGCCGTTAGGGTCTTTCACCGCATGAGCGAGCTGGTGCTCGATCAACTCCGGCCGCACGTTCAATATTTCGTCGAGGATAGTCCGTGCCATCGCACGGAATCCGTGCCCACTCATCTCGTCCTTGTCCACACCAAGGCTTCGCAAAGCAGCCAGGATGGCGTTATCGCTCATCGGTCGCGTCTCACTACGGGCCGATGGGAAAACGAACGTGCTGCCTCCTGTCAATGGTTGCAACTCGCGAAGGATGGCGACCGCCTGTCTCGACAGCGGCACGATGTGCAGCGTTCTCGTCTTGCTTACCAGGTACCGCCACTCGGCCGCTTCGAGGTCGACGTCACTCCATAGGGCGGTGCGCAGTTCGCCTGGGCGGACGAACACGAGCGGCGCAAGACGAAGCGCGCTCTGGACCGTCAATGTGCCCTCGTACCCGTCGATCATTCGTAGAAGCTCACCGACGCGATCCGGCTCGGTGATCGCTGCGAAGTGCTTGCTGCGAACAGACGGCAGTGCGCCTCGCAGGTCGGTCGTCGGATCACGTTGCGCGCGTCCGGTCGCCACTGCGTAGCGGAAGACCTGACTGCAATTGCCCAGCGCGCGATGAGCAGTCTCGAGGGCGCCGCGGGCTTCGATGCGTCTCACGACGGCAAGCACGTCCGAAGCGCTGAGGTCCGCCACAACATTGCGGCCGATCCACGGAAAAATGTCCCGCTGGAATCGCGCGATGATCCGACCGCTGTGGTTCGCAGCGAGAGTCGCGCAGTGCTTGCCGAACCACTCGCGCGCGACCACTTCGAAGCAGTTCTCCGTTTGCTCGGTCTCAGTCGCTTTGACGGCCTTCCGGTGCTCACTCGGGTCGACCTGGTTCGCGAGCAGACGGCGCGTGGCGTCGCGTCGTTCGCGTGCTTCCTTCAATGTCACCTGGGGGTACGAACCGAGCGCAAGAAGCTTTTCCCTACCCCCAATCCTATACTTGATGCGCCATAGCTTTCCGCCGCTCGGGGTGATCAGCAGGTACATACCGGCGCCGTCAGATAGCTTCCTCGGCTTGAGGGCCGGTTTGGCGTTCCTGATCGCAGTGTCGGTAAGCGCCATACGGGACGTTGGGGGTACGTTGAGGTCGACCCTTTGTACATACCCCCTAACGTACCCCCACTAGACCGTGGATGTCAACGGACGTCGCTAGCGCTCCCGAAACAAAAAGCCCGCGTCCTCATAGGGAGAAACGCGGGCCGGAGGACTTCTTGGAACGTCCTGAAACGCTGTGCTGGTGGAGCCGGCGGGAATCGAACCCGCGTCCGCGAATCTTCCACAGGCAGTTCTACATGCTTAGCCGGCTTATTTGGTTTTAACCCCGTGCTGGGCCAGTCGGCGGGCCTTCACGTTGCGAGTCGCCTTGGTTCTGGGAGCGCATCAAGCGACCCGATGCGCGTCCGATCCCATGTGAATGGCGCTGCTAATCGCGGAAGCTTTCGCCCCCTTGATCCGACCCATGGGCAAGTCGGTGCAGCGTCAAGCCGGTATTAAGCGGCTAGAGCGAAACGCTCGTCGTTGGCGTTTACTTGGTTTCCAGTTGGATTTAGGAGCTCACTGGCGCTCCGCATGCCCTGCATCTGCTTCCTGACCCACGTCGAAACCAGGTCGGCCCCAGGCGTCGGATTGTACGCCGCCCGGACCGCCGATGGCGTCATCGCAACGCGAAGTCGACGCGGTTCGGCGCGCCGTTGTCGTCGATGCCGCTCGCGTTCAGCTTCGGCGTGACGAGGAACACGCGGCTCGCCGCGACCTTGCCGGTGTCTTCGATGTAGTGCCGCACGACGTCGGCCCGCGCCTCGGCGAGCCAGCGCGGGTCGTCGGCGTCGAGCTCGATGCTCGTCAGCAGCAGCTTCTCCATCTCGTCGGTCGGCAGCGTCTTCGCGAGACCGACCACGTTGCGCGGCTTGTCCGGCAGCTTGGTGTCGTCGTAGACCCGGGCGAGATAGGCCGGGTATTCGGCTTCGTCGATGGTGACGCCGTCGCGGCCGACGCGCTCGCCGCCCTTCGACACGTCCTTCGCCTTCAGGTCCTTCAGCCGATCGAGCAGGTGGTCGCGCCGGATGCCGTCGGGGTCGGTGGCCGGATCGAAGCGGCCGATGATGTCGAGCTTCAACGCCGGTCGTTCCGCCAGCGCCTTCGCGAGCGTCTCGAGCTTGGCCTTGCCCTGTGAAGTCATGTCGCTGACGCCGGGCTTGAACTGCACGTAGCCGAGTTCGTCGGCACTGCCGCCGCCTCCGCCCACCGCGGAGGCGATCAGCGAGAACGGCGACGTCACGGCCCGCGTCAGCAGATTGACCAGCACCCGGACGATGACGCCGCCGACGCTGAACTCCGGATCGCCGAGCGACCCCGAGATCGGCAGGTTGACGTCGATCTCTCCTCGCGAATTCTTCAGCAGGGCGACCGCGAGCAGCACCGGCAGCTTCGTCGCGGTGGGGCTGTCGACCTTGTCGCCGAAAGTCAGTTGATCGAGGAAGAGGCGGTTCGACGCGTCGAGCTTGCCGTCGTCGATGCGGTACTTGACGGTCATCGACAGCTTGCCGCGATCGATGGCGTAGCCCGCGTACTTGATCGCATACGGCGACAGCCGCGTCAGCTCGATGTCGCGTGCCTCGGCCGCGATGTCGGTGAAGGTCGTGAAGGCCAGCGCGTTCAGCTTGCCGTTGACCGTCAGCGCGCCGTCGCCGTCGATCTTGCCGTCCAGCTTGACGTCGGCCGGCTCTGTCGCGGTCGACGCGATCGCCGAGACGGTGCCGGCGAGGTCGGTCAGGTTCGCGCTGTAGTTGGGCTTCACGAAGTTGTCGGTGATGCCGACGCGTCCGTTCGTGAGCTTCACGCCCTTCACGCGGATCGACGGCTGCGGCGCGGTCGACACCGGCGTCGACGCCGCGACGCGCGCGCCCGACTCGTTCTTCTTCTGGACCGCCGCAGACGGCGCTGCCGGATCGCGCGTGCCCTCGGCCTCCGGGGTCGTGACCGACTGCCGCTGGCCGGGCGTCGCGACGACGTCCTGCAGGTTGAGGCGTCCGTTGGCGTTGACGATGACGCGCGCGTAGAAGTCGTCGAGCGCGACGGTCCCGAGCGACACGGCCATCGGTGCGTCGCGGGCGGGCATGTCGAACTCGACCTGGGGGACGTCGAGCGTCTTCCAGCGCACGAATTCCTCGGACGTGGCCCGGTCCAGCGCCCGCAACCGCGCGACGCCGAGCGATCCGCGATACGACAGGCTCGCCGCGGCGTCCGCCCGCTTCGAGGCCGGAGGCGACACGCGCAAGGTGCCCTTCGCGTTCAGGTCCGCGTTCTCGAGCACGATGTTGAGCCGATCGCCCGCGTAGGCCGCGAGCCAGCCGACCGCGACGTTGCTCGCATCGACATTCGCCTCGAGCGACAGCGGCACGGCCGAGACCTTGCCTTGCACGGCCAGCTTGCCGCGCTTATCGATGCCGCTGTCGAACGCGAACGGCACGACCGCTCCCGCGGCGGTGCCGACGTCCTCGGCCTTGAGGTTGAGCGGCGACGCGTGGATGCGGACCGTCGAGCCCTGGGCGCGGTCCTCGAACGAGAGGTCGCCACGTTCGACGACGAAGCTCTTCAAGACCGCCGTGAACGGTCGCGCATCCGCCGGCTCGACGACGAGCGCGACGTCCTTGCGGTCCGTACCCTGCGCTTGCGGCGGAGCCTTCTCGACGAGCGCCGCCTGCAGGTTGAAGCGTCCCTTCTCGTCGCGCGACAGCGCGACGACGGGCGCGGTCAGCGTCAGCGATGCGACCGCCAGCGCGTGCGTGGCGAAGTCGTACGATCCGCCTTCGAGCGCGATCGCATCGGCCGCGACGAAGGCGGTCCTTTCGTTGGGCAGAAGCGAGCGCAGCTTGACGACGTGGGCCGACAGGTCGTCGACGCGGCCGCGCAGTTCGGGACCCGACGCGTCGACGTCGTACTTCGCGTCGATGTCGATCGTCCCGTCGCCGATGCGCGCGGAGACGAAGGTAGCCAGGTAGCTCGCGAAGGCGCCGGGCCTGAAGTGCCGCAGGCGGTACGCGCCCGAGACCTTCCGTCGCGCGACGACCGCATCGCCCCGCGTCTCCATCGTGCCTTCGTCGGGCATGTGCAGCGACAGCGTGAAGCCGGTCGGCGCATCACCCTGCGACGCGATGCGATCGACCTCGAGGTCGATCGCATCGACAGTCGTCGTCGACGGGGAGGCCAGCGTCTCGTCGGTGAGCGCGACGCTGCCGCGCTCGATGGTCGCGCGGGCGATCGAGATCGACGGCGCCGGTCCGCTCGGCGGGGAAGGCCTGGCCGGTGCATCGGTCGTCGACGGCGTCGTGAAGAGCCCGACGAGATCGATGCTGTCGTCCTTGCGCCGCGTCGCGGCGACGTGCGGTTCGACGAGCGTCACGCTCTTCAAAGCGACCGAAGCCATCAGCGGCTCGACCCTGTCCGCGTCGACCTCGATGCGCTTGATCGCGACCACCTCGTGCGACGCTGCGTCGGCGATGCGCAGGTCGGCGATGCCGAGCCGCCCGGACACCGCGAGGCTCTGCGGAGTCGCCTTGCCGTCCGCAGCGGTCGCGGCCGCCTTGAAGACGATGCCCAGCTTCGTCGTCAGTTTCGCCGACACGACCTTGAAGCGGAGCGGTGTCGGTGAGAAGTCGAGATAGGCCGGCAGGTCGAGGTCGGTGACGTCGAAGTCGATCGAGGCTTCGCGATCCTTCGAGAACGGCTGCGCCTTGCCGTTCAACTCGATGGGACTGCCGTCGACGACCGCGGCGAACTTCGGCGTGACGAAGATATCGGTGTCGTAAGGCAGGTTGGACACGAACGGCACGCCGAGCGCGACGTGTTCGACCAGGTGCCTGCGTCCGCCGACGCGGTCGTCGAAGGCGATGCTGCCGTCCTCGAGCACGATGTTGTTGAGCGAGAAGTGCAGAGGCGAGTCGCTCTTCGGTTGCGCGAGGACGCGGTCGACGATGTCGGAGAAGTCGAAGCGCTGCGGCCCGAGTCGAGCGACCGACAGTCTCGGGCGCGTCACGCGCAGCGCGTCGAACACCAGCGCTCTCCGGAACAGCGATGCCGACGAGACGTTCGCGAAGATCTCGTCGACCTGCGCCGCGACGGTCGAGCCGTCGGGCTCGTACAGTTTCAGGTCGTCGATCGTGGCCGACAACGCGTACGGATTGAGGCGGACCGAGCCGATGGTGGCCTTGCGGCCGGTCTGCTCGGCGATCTGTTTCTCGGCGATGCCCTTGACGATCCCGGGTGCGATCAGGAAGCCGAAGAGGCCGAGGACGACGAGCAGCACGACCAGTGCGACGGCCCCGTTCCGGGCCCTGCGCAGCCATCGCGCCCTGCTGCTTCCACCGGCGGTCGTCATCGACGCTCCTCGTCTCTCCCGTGCGCCGGGCAGTATAAGAGGGCGGACCGGAACCGGGCCGAAGACCGATGGTTCTCGCGCTTCGCTCGTCAGAAGAGCGTCAGGAGATCGAGCGGATGGGCGAGCACGGCATCGGCGTTCCATCGGGTCGCCGGCGTCGCGCAGTAACCCCAGCCGGCCGCGATCGTGTCCATGCCCGCGGCCCGGCCGGCGAGGATGTCGCGATGATCGTCGCCGACGTAGACGCAGGCACCGGCCGGCAGGCCGAGCTCGTCGGCCGCGTGCAGCAGAGGCGCCGGATCGGGCTTCGTGAACGGCGTCGTGTCGCCCGACACGATCGACCCCGCCCGACCGGCGAGGCCGAGCAGCTTCGCGAGCGGCGCCGTGAAGCGCGTGGCCTTGTTGGTGACGATGCCCCACGCGAGGCCGCGCGATTCGAGCGCGTCGAGGACGGCGGGCATCCCGTCGAAGAGTCGCGTATGGACCGCGAGCTTCCGTTCGTAGAGCGACAGGAACTCGTCGCGCAACACGGTGAAGTCGGCGTCGGCCGGCGCTTTCTCGAACGCGATCCGCAGCAGGCCGCGGGCCCCTTCGGACGCGACCTGCCGCAGCGGGCCGAGGGGCAGCGGCTCGAGGCCGCGCGCGACCCGCATCGCGTTCGCGGCCGCGGCCAGGTCGGGGGCGGTGTCGGCGAGCGTGCCGTCGAGGTCGAACAGCATCGCGCGCCAGTGGTCCGGCCGAAAGCCGTCGCTCATGTCGACGAGCGGCGCGTCGCGATCATGTAGTTGACGTCGACGTTGGGCGCGAGCCAGTAACGCTTCGTCAACGGGTTGTAGTGCAGCCCGGTCATCGCGTCGATCTCGAGCGACGCCGCGCGTGCATGGCGCGAGAGTTCGGCGGGCGTGATGAAGCGCTGATAGTCGTGGGTGCCGCGCGGCAGCAGCCGCAGCAGGTATTCGGCGCCGAGCACCGCGAAGAAATAGGCCTTCGGGTTGCGGTTGATGGTCGAGAAGAACACGCGGCCGGCGGGCTTCACCAGCGCGGCGCACGCCCGCACGACCGAAGCGGGATCGGGCACGTGCTCGAGCATCTCCATGCAGGTCACGACGTCGAAGCTCGCCGGCTCGCGAGCGGCCATGTCCTCCGCGGAGACCTGTTCATAGCGCACCGCGACGCCCGACTCGAGTCCGTGCAGCGCCGCGACCGACAGCGGCTTCTCCGACAGGTCGATGCCGGTCACGTCCGCTCCGCGCTGCGCCATCGACTCTGCGAGGATGCCGCCGCCGCATCCGATGTCGAGGACGCGCGCGCCTCTCAGCGCCGTGCGCGCGGCGATCCAGTCGAGACGCAGGGGATTGATCGCATGCAGCGGTGCGAACTCGCCGCTGCGGTCCCACCATCGATGAGCGAGGTCGCCGAACTTGCGCAGTTCGACCGGGTCGGCGTTGGCTTCTCGCGAGAACGGGGAGGCGGGCAGGGTAGGGATATCGGTCATCGTGGACTGCATCGAGGAGGCCCGAACGCTAGCATGCGTCGTTCCCGGGCGCGGCTCGCGCCGGACCCGCGCCGCTCACCCGCAGGCAAAAAAAGAGCCCCGCACTGCGGGGCTCATGGCGACGCTCGAAGCGTCGCTGTTCTTGTCTTCCGACCGGACGGTCAGCGATTCGGCGCGCGCGTACCGACGACTTCGATCTCGACGCGACGGTTCTTCGCGCGACCGGCAGGATTGTCCTTGCCGTTGACCGTGTTCGGAGCGATCGGCTGGCTCTTGCCCTTGCCTTCGGTGTAGATGCGGTTGGCCTCGATGCCCTTGCCGACCAGGTAAGCCTTGACCGACTCGGCACGACGCACCGACAGCTTCTGGTTGTAGGGAACGGAACCGATGCTGTCCGTGTGACCGACGGCGATGATGACTTCCAGATTGATCGCGCCGAGCTTGCTGACCAGATCGTCCAGCTTCGCCTTGCCTTCGGGCTTGAGCGTGGCCTTGTCGAAATCGAAGAACGCATCGGCAGCGAACGTGACCTTCTCGTTGGTGACCGTGGGCGGCGGGACGACGGCCGGCGGTGCGACGGGAGGCGGAGCCGGCGGCGTGACGACGGGCTTCGGAACGAGGTCGGGGTCGCACTCGATCTGTGCGAGGGCCGGAGTGAAATAGCCGGTGCGCCAGCAGAGCCCGAACGGATCGCGAACGACGATGCCGCGCGCATCCTGCGCGTATCCGCTCACCGGGGTCGCGGCCTTGATGTCCGTAAGGGGTTGCTGCGCCATCGCGGCGCCACCCGCCGAAGCGAGAAGAGCAGCCAAAGTTGACATTTTGACCGACTTGTTCATGTTTCTCCTTTTGATTTCGATATCAACGCAGCCGTGCCCAGCCTGTAGCGACTACGAATTTATACCCGCGAAGCACCGTGGGTCGCCCGCGAACCTTCTCCGACCACGCATCGAACCCGAACCCTCCGGTCATCGAGCCCGCTCCAAGCGCCACACTTGATTCACTCCGATCGATGGGTGTCTAACGTGGTTGCGCTACTGCCGGGCAGCCAGTTGACTTCTCGTTCGATTCTGCCACAGCGCTATGTCGCTTGCACCCCTGCCCTCTGCGGCGCGCGCGCCATCGGCGACGAATTGTCGCTTCTGCACAACACGCTTCCCGGCGACCCAAACATCGGTGACGGACTCGCGTCCGGCGACGAAAACGAGGTGCGAAGCGGCGTCGAAGACGGGGTTGAATTCGAGCGCGCTGAGGTCGAAGGCGGCGAGGTCGGCCTGCTTCCCGGCGATGATGCTGCCGATCCGATCGTCGAGACCGGTCGCCTTCGCACCAGCCAGGGTTGCCGCGTGCAGAACCCGGTGCGCACCGAACACGTCGGCGCGGCCGGAGGCGCCCTTCGCGAGCAGCGCCGCCAGCCGCATCTCGCCCGGCATGTCGAGCCGGTTGTTGCTCGCGGTTCCGTCGGTGCCGATGCCGACGTTGATCCCCGCGTCCAGGCAGCGCGCGATCGGCGCGATGCCGGACGCGAGCTTGAGGTTCGAAGCCGGGCAATGGGCGATCGAGACGCCGCGCTCCGCGAAGAGCCGGATCTCGCCCGCGTCCAGATGCACCGCATGCACCGCGGTCAGCGACGCGTTGATGAAGCCCAGGCGCTCGAGTCGCAGGATCGGTCGCACGCCGTGCTGCGCGACCTCGCGCTCGATCTCGCCTTCGGTCTCGTGCAGATGGATCTGCATCGGCAGGCCGGTCTGGCCGATCAGCATCGCGATGCGCCGGAAGGTCTCGTCGCTGATCGTGTAAGGCGCGTGCGGCGCGAACGAGAACGACAGCAGCGGATCGTTGCGCAAGCGGTCGTACATCGCGAGGCCCCGGTCGAGGTAGTCGTCGGCGTCGCCGCCGGCCACCGTCGGCAGGTCGATGACGGTGATGCCGAGATGGGTGCGGATGCCGATCTCGCGCGCCGCCTTCCCGGCGACCTCCGGGTAGAAGTACATGTCCGCGAAGCAGGTGGTGCCGCCCTTGAGCATCTCGAGGCAGGCCAGCCGCGTGCCGGCGGCCACGAAGTCCTCGGAGAGTAGAGCGGTCTCGGCCGGCCAGATCCGCGTCGTCAGCCACTGCATCAGCGGCAGGTCGTCGCCGACGCCGCGCAGCAGCGTCATCGCCGCGTGGGTGTGGAGGTTGAAGAGGCCGGGCGTGACGACGTGATCGGGGAGGGTCGTCTCCCGGTCCGCGACGTAACGCTCGCGCAGGTCGGCGAGCGGCAGCACGTCGACGATGCGGCCGTCTGCGGCGACGGCGATCGCGTGGCCTTCGAGAACCACGCCGGCCGGTTCGATCGGAATGATCCAGCGCGGGACGATGAACTCGGACACAGCCAGCGGCGTTTGCATCGGTCCGAATATAACAAAGGCATGCGGCCGCTCGCGACACGCGGGCGTTCGCCCGCCGAGGGTCCGCAGCCGGTCGTCGAGCCGACGCCGCGTGCTAAAATCCCGGGTCCGTTTTCGGGCGCGTCTTTCGGGCGGTACGCCATAAGATCGACCGTGCCGCGGCCGTCCCGGCCCGTCGGCGCCGTCGCAGAACGCGATGCCGCCCGCGTCCATCCGACGCGCCTCGTCCCGTCGTCAACACTCACCGGCGCTCGTCGCCACCGGTCCGTCGCTCATGAACGCGTTTGCCAAGGAAATGATCCCGGTCAGTCTCGAGGAAGAGATGCGCCGGTCCTATCTCGACTACGCGATGAGCGTCATCGTCGGCCGGGCGTTGCCCGACCTGCGCGACGGCCTGAAGCCGGTCCATCGGCGCGTGCTCTACGGCATGAACGAACTGGGCAATCACTCGAACCGCGCGCACAAGAAGTCCGCGCGGATCGCCGGCGACGTGATGGGCAAGTACCACCCACACGGCGACCTCGCGATCTACGACACGATGGTCCGCATGGCGCAACCCTTCTCGCTGCGCTATCCATTGATCGACGGGCAGGGCAACTTCGGAGCGGTCGACGGCGACAACGCGGCGGCGTCGCGCTACACCGAGGTGCGCCTCTCGAAGATCGCCGAGGCGATGATCGCCGACCTCGACCGCGAGACGGTCGACTTCGTGCCGAACTACGACGGCTCCGAGCAGGAGCCCGTGGTCCTGCCGGCCAAGATTCCCAACCTGCTGATCAACGGCTCGACCGGCATCGCGGTCGGCATGGCGACCAACATCCCGCCGCACAACCTGCGCGAGGTGGTCGACGCCTGTCTGCACGTGCTGCGCAATCCCGAATGCACGATCGACGAGCTGATCGAGATCGTGCCGGCACCGGACTTCCCCACCGGCGGCGTGATCCACGGCATCGCCGGCGTGCGCGAGGGCTATCGCACCGGCCGCGGCCGCGTCGTGATGCGCGCCCGCACCCACTTCGAGGAGATCGACAAGGGCAACCGCACCGCGATCATCGTCGACGAGCTGCCGTACCAGGTGAACAAGCGGACGCTGCTCGAACGGATCTCCGAGCTCTACAAGGAGAAGAAGCTCGACGGCATCTCGCACATCCAGGACGAGTCCGACAAGTCCGGCATGCGCGTCGTCATCGAGCTCAAGCGCGGCGAAGTGCCCGAGGTGGTGCTCAACAACCTGTTCAAGAACACGCAGCTGCAGGACACCTTCGGCATGAACATGGTGGCCCTGCTCGACGGGCAGCCGCGCCTCTGCAACCTCAAGGTGATGATCGACGCGTTCGTCAATCATCGCCGCGAGGTCGTCACGCGTCGCACGGTGTTCGAGCTCAAGAAGGCGCGCGAGCGGGGTCACGTGCTCGAGGGACTCGCCGTCGCGCTCGCCAACATCGACGACTTCATCGCGCTGATCAAGGCCGCCCCCACGCCGCCGATCGCGAAGCAGGAACTGATGAAGAAGTCGTGGGACTCGTCGCTGGTGCGCGAGATGCTGGCGCGCGCCGAAGCCGACACCCCGGGCGGACGCGACGCCTTCCGTCCCGACGGGCTGCCGCCGCACTACGGGATGCAGGCCGATGGACTCTATCGCCTGTCGGACGACCAGGCCCAGGAGATCCTGCAGATGCGTCTGCAGCGGCTGACCGGCCTCGAGCAGGACAAGATCGTCGACGAGTATCGCGACGTGATGAGCCAGATCGCCGACCTGCTCGACATCCTCGCGAAGCCCGAGCGGATCACGGCCATCATCGCCGACGAGCTCACGCAGATCCGCACCGACTTCGGCGACGACCGCCGCAGCGAGATCGTACTCAACGCGCTCGACATGAACGACGAGGACCTGATCACCCCGCAGGACATGGTGGTCACGATCTCGCACGGCGGCTACATGAAGAGCCAGCCGATCGCGGAGTACCGCGCGCAGAAGCGCGGCGGTCGCGGCAAGCAGGCCACGACGATGAAGGAGGAGGACTGGATCGACCAGCTCTTCGTGGCCAACACGCACGACATGATCCTGGCCTTCAGCGACCGCGGGCGGGTCTACTGGCTCAAGGTCTACGAGGTGCCGCAGGGTTCGCGCGGCTCGCGCGGCAAGCCGCTCGTCAACATGTGGCCGCTCGCCGACGGCGAGAAGATCACCGTCGTGCTGGCGGTCAAGGCCTTCGACGACGCGCACTACGTTTTCATGGCCACGTCGCTCGGCACCGTCAAGAAGACGCCGCTGACCGACTTCGCCAACCGCCGCACGGCCGGCATCATCGCGGTCGACCTCGACGAGGGCGATCACCTGATCGGCGTCGCGATCACCGACGGCAACCACGACGTGATGCTGTTCTCGGACGCGGGCAAGGCCGTGCGCTTCGACGAGAACGACGTGCGCTCGATGGGCCGCGGCGCGCGCGGCGTGCGCGGGATGAGCCTCGACGAAGGTCAGCAGGTCATCGCGTTGCTGGTCGCTCCCAACGAGGAAGAACTGCGTCGTCGTTCGGACGGCGGCGGCGCCGTGCGGCAGAGCGTGCTGACGGCCACCGCCAACGGCTACGGCAAGCGCACGCCGATCGACGAGTACACGCGTCACGGCCGCGGCACCAAGGGCATGATCGCGATCTCGACGTCCGAGCGGAACGGCAAGGTCGTCGCGGCGACGCTGGTCGACGTCAGGGACGAGCTGATGCTGATCACCACCGGCGGCATCCTGATCCGCACGCGCGTCTCCGAGATCCGCGAGATGGGCCGCGCGACGCAGGGCGTGACGTTGATCAGCGTCGATGCCGGAACCCATCTGGTCGGCCTGCAACGCGTGATCGAGGCCGACGAGGCGGACGACGGCGCCATCGGCTCGCCCTCCGAAGCCGCGGACCCGGCCGCGTCCGCCGAAGACGAACCCGTCTGACCCCCGGCCGCCGTCCGGGCGGCGGCCATCCCTTCCTTCACATCGAGGCCCAGACGTCGTGACGACGTCGACGAGATCCACATCATGACCGACAAGAAC